>JAMCQY010000238.1 GCA_023381945.1 Deltaproteobacteria bacterium | reverse complement strand
CCACCTTGGTCTTGAACTTTAGCCAGACCAGCAGCAGGGTGAGTTGGCGCCGTTGGGGAGTGGAATAAGATTGCCAGGGCCTAAAGGCTCAGCAGAAACTCGTCCAGGTTGAGTTCCTTCTGTTCCTGCAACTCCTGTGGCGGGTCGAGGTGATCATGCCTAATGGGGCACCCGATGCCTGGCGGAATGTGATCACGAACGAGGTCCTTTCTGCGGGCCAGGCACTTTCTATCGGAGATATATTGCTCAGTTTTCCAGTGGCGTTGCTCATGGCCGAAGGAAAAGAAGAGAGGTGCAAATTGCTTAAATAGTGGTTCTGCAATTTGGTTAGTTATCAGATAAAATTAGCCAATAGTATGCGGGTATCCTTTTTTAAAGTGCCTAATAACTACCTAAATAAAGTGGCATTCAGCCTCTTTAAAGTTTTTCTTTTTTATGCAATAATTTAATCATGCGTGACGACAGAAAGACGAGGGCCAAAACGCGGCCCCCCGAGGCGTTGGGCGAGCTTGATCATCGTATCATCGCCACCGTGCGAGAGCCCCTTATCGTCCTGGACGGCGACCTCCGGGTTATCTCCGCCAACGACTCCTTTTACCGGACCTTCAAAGTCCTCCGCCGGTGGACGGAAGGCCGGCTCCTCTTTGAGATAGGCAAGGCCCAATGGAATATCCCCCGCCTGCGGATACTCCTGGAAAACATCCTACTCACCGGCCAACAGTTCCAGGACTTCGAAGTGGAGCATGATTTTCCCAAGATCGGCCGCCGCACCATGCTCCTCAACGCCCGGCGTCTGACGGGGGGGCGGGAAGGGAACCATATCCTCATCCTGCTGGCCATCGAAGATGTCACCGAGCACAAGCGGCAGGAAGCCGAAAGGCAGAGGCTTTTAGCGGAGCAAGAGGACCTCTCCGAAGAGCTGGCGGTAAATAATGAAGAACTCCAGGTTCAGGCGGAAGAGCTTATCGTCCAAGCTGAAGAGCTTACCGTCCAAAAGGAGGAACTGGAGAGGCTAAACGATGACCTCAGGTCTAAGCAGCAACTCCTGGAAGCGGCCAACGAGGACTTGGAGTCCTTCTCTTACTCCGTCTCCCACGACCTCAAGGCCCCGGTCCGGGCCATCGAGGGGTTCTCCCGGATGCTCATGGGCGAGCACGCCAATAAACTCGATGCCGAAGCACTGCGGCTACTCCAGGTCATCAACACCAATACCAAACTCATGCAACATCTCATCGACGACCTGCTGGCCCTGTCCCGCCTGGGGCGGTTACAGGTGAGGAAGTCCGCCGTCAATCTGGCCGCCATGACGAATAAGGTTTTCGAAAGACTCCGAGCTCAAGAGCCCGAAAGGGATTTGCGCTTAACGATGGGCGACCTGCCCCAGGGTTGGGGCGATCAATCCTTGCTCTACCAGGTCATGCAGAATCTACTGGCTAATGCCATTAAGTTCGCCAAATCGAGGAAGACTGCAGTCATCGAGGTGGGCGGGCGGACCGAGGGCCAAGAAAATATTTACTATGTCAAGGACAACGGCGCGGGGTTTGATGAGCGGCATGTCGATAACCTGTTCCGCCCCTTCCAGCGTCTGCACGATGAGGAGGAATACGAAGGCACCGGCGTCGGCCTGGCTATTGTTAAGCGCATTATCGAGCGCCACGGCGGCCGCGTCTGGGCTGAGGGCAAGCTCAACGGCGGCGCCACCTTTTATTTCGCCCTGCCAAAAAACGCTTTTTGAGTTTCAGCAGATGGTACTCAGAGTTCCTTCTGGAGAATGCCTGGCCCAGGGTTACGCCGCTTTCAAGCCCTGCTAATCTTTTTCATTACCAAGGCGGTCGAAAGACGATTTTTTGGTAAATTCCTCACGAAACAGTTTTTCTTCCACCTTTTGCAGCCGGCCCTGGGCGGCTTCTATTTTTTCCATCACGTGCGAGAGTTCCATTAGCTTGGCATTTAATTCGGTCAGTTTGACTTTGGCTTCCAGAAGCTCCTTTTTAGCTTGGGCTATTTCCTTTTTAGCTTCCTGTTCATTCATCTCACCTCTCCTTTGATCAGCGATCTCATAGGATGTACTCCCACATTGAGGGCGGGCTGGGTTAGGGCTGGCCCTGCTATTTTTTATAAATTCTTATAATGTTCGGGCTGAGGCGACTTCTCCTGTTGATATTCACCACACCACTCATTATCTGCCGTGGGGGGCCAGGCCGTGTGTTGGAACGTTTCCTGTGACGTCACCTGAGCTTGGGGCGCATGACGGCGGCAAAGTCCCCATTGCCCCGGACGTCCTGGCATTTCTCCGATCTTATGCCAAAAATTGCAATTAGAGCATAGCGGCCGCATGGTCTTTCCCTCCTGAAATGGTGGCACGAAATTCCCCCTTTACCCTTCCATTATTTTCTCTGGGTAAATCTCCTGGAGGGATTAAAATCAGGGGACTGCGGTTTTAATATAAGGTGGACTGTGCGGGGAAACCATAGCCCGGCCCAATTGATTGTGAATTTATCTTGTCTTCATGACTTGACCTGAAGTAATTTATGGGTTATAATAAACCTACTCCTTGCTTCCTTGTCTGTCGTTTTTGACCTGAAACATGGCAAAGCGCGACAAGACCAGGCAAGGCCAGACGGCAAGGTGCCTACCTTGCCGGGGCAGGAGATGGCCGATTCGGGTAAAATCGAGTCGGCCATTTTCTTTCAGGGATCAATTCTGCGTTTGACTACGCACCACGGGTATGCTCACCTCGACGTAGTGTTCCTGACGGTCGTCAACCAGGGGAAAAGTGTTTTCGGGTTGGTCGACGCCATCAACGGTCACCCGCGTCGAGCCCTTCTCGGCCGTGGGCCGCTGGACCATGATGTGGTAGACCGTCTCCCGATACCGATAGTGCATGGTGAAGCCCGGCCAATCAGCCGGGAGGCACGGCGTGAACCACAGTTTGTCCACCTCCAGCCTCAGTCCCAGGAGTGATTCCACGATCAGCCGGTACATCCAGCCGGCCGACCCCGTATACCACGTCCAGCCACCGCGACCGGTATGAGGCGAGAGCGCATAAATGTCGGCCGCAACGACGTAGGGTTCCACTTTGTATATGGCCATCTCCTCGGGTGATCTGGCATGGTTCACCGGGTTGATCATGGCCAGTAGTTCCCAGGTGTGCGCCCCGTCGCCCAAGGCCGCGAAGGCCATCGCCGCCCAGATCGCTGCGTGGGTGTATTGCCCGCCGTTCTCTCTCACCCCGGGGACGTACCCTTTGATGTAGCCGGGATTCAAATCCGACTTGTCAAACGGCGGATCCAGGAGCTGGATGAGCGCCTGCTCCCGGCGCACGAGGCGCTGATCTACGGCTTCCATGGCCAGGTGCGCCCGCGCCGCCTCTCCCGCCCCGGATAGCACGCACCAGCTCTGCGAAACCGAATCGATCCGGCACTCGGGGTTTAGCGCCGACCCCAGCGGTGAACCGTCGTCGAAGTAGGCGCGGCGATACCACTCGCCATCCCAGCCGTGCTCTTCGATATTACGGCGCAGCCCGGCCGCCTCCCTGGCGCAACGCTCGGCGAAGGACACATCGCCTTGCGTACGGGCCACCTCGGCGAAGTGCGTGAGCACTTCGTAAAGGAAAAAGCCCAACCAGACGCTTTCCCCTTTGCCGTGTTCGCCCACCAGGTTCATGCCGTCATTCCAGTCGCCGGAGCCCATGAGCGGCAAACCGTGCTCACCAAATCTTAGCCCGTTAAGGATGGCTCGCACACAGTGGTCATACAAACTGGCCGCTTCTTCAGACCGATTGGGCAAATCGTAATATGAGTCCTCCTCGGCGTTTACCGGGCGGCCCTGGACGAAGTGGATAGGCTCAGCCAATACGCCGGTATCCCCGGTGTTCAGTACATAACGGCACGTCGCCAATGGCAGCCAGAGGTAATCATCCGAGCAATGGGTGCGTACCCCCCGGCCCAAGGGGGGGTGCCACCAATGCTGGACATCTCCTTCCGGGAACTGGCGGGAGGCGCACAGGAGCAGGTGCTCGCGCACCAGGCGCGGCTCGGCGTAGATCAGCGCCATCACGTCCTGCAACTGATCGCGGAAACCGAAGGCGCCCCCCGACTGGTAGTAGCCGCTGCGCGCCCAAAGGCGGCACGCCAGGGTCTGGTATAAAAGCCAGCCGTTAGTGAGCACGTTGAGAGACTGGTCGGGGGTTTCCACTTGCACGGCACCGAGAGTATGATTCCAGTACTGCCACACCGCATCGAGGGCGTCGCGCGCCGCCATTGAGCCTCGAAAGCGCTGCACTAGGTCCCTGGCGTCATCGACGTCTCGACCGACGCCGAGCGTGAAAACGATCTCCCGCTCTTGCCCGTCGGCTAACTCGAAAGGAACCTGCAGTGCGGCACAGGGGTCCAAACCTGCTCCCACCTTTCCGGAAAGCCGCAACCGGGACAGCACGGCAGGACTGCGCAGGGTGCCGTTACGTCCCAGGAATTCAGTCCGGTCGCCACTCAGGGTCCGGGGCGCAGCGTCCACCTTGAAGAAGGCAACCCGATCGGTGAACTCCGTGTTATAGGGATTGCGCGCCAGGAGTGCATCGCTATTCGGGTCAACTTCAGTGACCACGTGCATGGTGGATTTCGACCGCTGATCTCCCAGAACCCATTCGACGTAGCCCGTGGCGGAGAGCCGGCGCGACCGGCCTGAGACGTTCCGCACTTTGAGTACCGTGAACTTGATCGGTGCATCCAGGGCCACGTAAACCCACACCTCTGAGCTGATGCCGTCCTCGGTGTGCTCGAACACGCTGTAGCCGAAGCCGTGGCGGCTGGCGTAAGGGGTCACACCACGGATAGGCAGCGGCATCGGGGACCAGAAGTGTCCGGTCTCTTCATCACGGAGATAAAAGGCTTCGCCGCTCGAATCGCTCACGGGATCGTTCCCCCAGGGAGTGAGGCGGAACTCGTGGGCATTCTCACTCCAGGTATAGGCCAGGCCGCTCTCTGAGATGACGGTGCCGAAGTGCGGGTTAGCCAGCACATTTACCCAGGGGGCCGGAGTCACCTGCCGGTCCGTGGTGGTAATGACATATTCGCGGCCGTCAGGGGTGAATCCGCCCAGCCCGTTGAAGAACATCAGATCGCCGCGGGAAAACTCGGCCGTCCCCGGGGATTCGACGCAGTGGGTTCGGGTCGGCGTCAGGGGCGGTACCGTTACTTCCACCTGGCCCCGGCGGTTGAGCTGGTCCTCCAGCTCCCCCCGGCTATCGGTAATGATGGCGCGTGCCACCGTCTGGAACAGAATGCGGTCCTCCTCCGATATCTGGTCCGCAGGTCTTACGAAAATGCCACCTGGCCGATCTATCTCACTGGCTTCGACCCCTGCGGCAATGAGGTCCATGATCTGGTCGTGGAGCTGCTGCCGGTAGCCAGCGTGATCTTCGTTCCAGACCATCAGGTCCACCGCCAATCCTTTCAAACGCCAGTACGCATGCGCCTGGATGAGTTGGCGCACCAAATCGATATTGGCCGGATCTTCAATTTGCAGCAGCACGATGGGCAAATCGCCGGAAATGGAGTAGCCCCAAAGCCCGGATTGCCCGCGGCGGTTCTTGATGAGGACGCTCGGGTCGGCTCGCAGCGAAGCATTGGCGTAAATTATCGAGCTCGCCAGACGACAATAGAGCTGGGCGTCGGCCTCTGAGGCATTGATCTGCCGCAGGGCCACCTGGTTATGCGTCCAGGCCAGATCAAAGACGCGATCCGCCAAACGCCGATCCTGGTATTTCTCCACCAGGCCCAGGCAGGCTTCCCGAGTTTCGCCGATGCCGGAGACCACATTGACCGTTACCGATTCTCCCGGGTCGAGCGCTAGCCGATACCGAATGGCGACGATAGGGTCCAGCACTGAGCCCTCGCTGCCCGAAAGCGCCGATAGACCGCTCATAGCCTGGGGATCGGCGACGGTCCGCCCGCGGCCGATAAACTGCATGCGGTCAGTCTCGTAGGAAATCTCGCCAATCTCCGCCCCGTGCACCGCCATCAGGTGAAACATCCAGAGCGCCTGTTCGTCAAGGGAGCGGGGCCGGCGGGTGCAGAGGATCGCCTGCCGGTCGCGGATAATCTCGGACTGCACAAAGAGATTACTGAAAGCCGGATGCAGTGCCTCTGCGGCCGGCGGTGCCAGGACCACTTCCGCGTAACTCGTGACCTCGATCTCTCTGCGGGTCCGGGCATGATTGGTAATGGTGAGGCGGCGTAACTCGATATCGTCTTCGGACGACACCACGATCTCGGTATATGCGTCATAGTCTTGTTCGCGGCAGCGGAACTCGGCTCGCCCTTCCGAGAAAATTGCCTCAAAATTCCCAGATCGCTTGAGGGTTGGCTGATAGGCGATGGACCAAAACTCCCCGCTCGTCACGTCGCGGAGGTAACAGAACGTGCCCCAGTTGTCGCAGGTAGTGTCTTCGCGCCAGCGGGTGACGGCGATATCCTTCCAGCGACTGTAACCGCCGCCGGCGTTGGTGATCATTACGTGATATCTGCCATTCGACAACAACTGCACTTCCGGTATCGGCGTATCGGGGCTCTTGAAAACTCGCACCGGTGTCTCCGGAATACCGGAGGTCGGTTGTGAACCGGTGATTTCGGCGGCGTGCACATAGAACGTCGTGGCTTTGGGGATGCGCTCCTGGAGCAACAACGCGGTCGCCTGGAACGAGGGGTCCGACTCGAAGCGCTTCTGCATCGGCCGGTCCAGGAGCAGATAGGCCAGGGAAAGGAAGCTCATGCCCTGGTGATGGGCCATGAAGGACCGAACCACGGCGCTCGTTTGGCCTCGGGGCAGGCGGGAAGGCGTGTAGTCGATCGCTTCATAGAAGCCAAATTTTCCCTCAAACCCCGCCGCGGTCAATTGCTCGAGATTCAAGCAGGCCTCCTCAGGGGCCACCATCAGCGCCAGCGCTGAGGCATACGGGGCAATGACCAGGTCCTCGGACAGTCCGCGCTTGAGTCCCAAGCCGGGCACGCCAAAGGCGCGGTACTGGTAGTTGAGATGAATATCGATGGCATTGTAACCGGATTCTGAAATGCCCCACGGCACGCCGCGCTGTTTGCCATACGCGATCTGCCTCTCCACCGCCACCTTGCAGGTCTGGTCGAGCAAGGTGTTTTCGTAGGTCGGCATTACTAGGAGCGGCATGAGGTATTCGAACATGGACCCGCTCCACGAAAGAAGCAGCGATTCTCCGCCGACGGTAGTGAGCAGACGTCCCAGGGCAAACCAGCTCTCCTGCGGCAACTCCCCTTGGGCAATTGCCACGAAAGTGGGCAATCTCGCTTCCGAAGCCAGCAGATCATAGTAACTCGAGTCCAGCCGACGCTCGCTCACGTTGTAGCCGATCGCCATTAGGTGACGAGCTTTGTCGAACAGGAAACCATACTCCATCCGGGTGAGTTCGCTTGATTGCTGGGCTAACTGTTCGATAGTCGCAATCCTGGCTGCGGCGCGCTGGCTGGCCTTCATGATGAGCTGGCGCAGTTTATCAAACCGGGCGCACTCCTCGGGCGTTACCGCCAAAGCAAGCTGAGGCGCGATGGCCGGCAGCAGATCCACCTCGAGGTTGGCCAATTGGCGGAGCGTTGGCATCTCGCCGATACCCTGGACTTCGCTAAGATTACCGAACGAAGCCGGCAATAAGGTCCAGGGCGCGAGAAAGGTCAACTCATCGAGTCCATCCCGGCACTGCCGGAACAGGCTCTGCGCCCACCACCGCAATTGGCTCTCGGGATCGGCGTCGAGGCTGCGGACCAGATTCTCGGCGGACGTCGCCAGTCGGTCGAGGCTCAGCCGCGCTGCCGCCAGCGTGGTTGGCCGGTTATCGGCTGCGGATGTTAGATCCTTTTGAAGTTGCGCCAGCGAGGCCAGAGCGGCTCCTGCCGCCGTGTCCATGATAATCGCGATCGTGTCACTCAGTCCGTCAAACCAGCGTGCGTCCAGGATTTGCTGATCAGGAAGGGCGAGCAGACCGGCCCGCAAGGTCAGCAGATGGCCCGCCAGGTTGCCACTGTCCACAGTCGAAATGTAGATGGGCAACAGTGGCTGCAGAGACTGTGTGTCGTACCAGTTGTAGAAGTGGCCCCGGTGCCGCTCCAACGTTGCCATCGTGTGGAGTGTATTCGCCGTGCGTTCGACGAGTCGTCCGGCTGAGATGTAGCCGAAGTCGTAAGCGGTTAAATTCGCCAGGAGTGCCAGTCCCATGTTGGTCGGCGAGGTGCGATGGGCGACCCTGGCCACGGGATGCTCCTGATAGATATCCGGCGGCAGCCAATGATCTTCCGGGCTGACAAAGGTCTCGAAGAAGGCCCAGGTCTTGCGGGAAATCGTCTGGAGGAAGCGGGTCTGATCGGCCGTCAATCTGGCGGCGCGGCGAGTGAGCGGTCGACTGATCCACCCGACTATAGCCGGGGATGCACACCAGAGGCCCAGTATGGGCCCAGCCAGCAATAATACGGCGGGGTTCGAAAACGCCAGGTAGATCACCGCGGCTAAAGCGATAACGGGGGCGAACCACATCGTCTGAAAGGAGGCGACGAGGTCCGAGCGGTTCGGGCGCTCCCGGTCGCCCGACGGATTCCATTCGAGCAGTCGCTTGTGGGTAATCAGTATCCGGACGCCCGTGCGGATGATCGCATCCAGACTGAAAAATGCCTCATAGGGGAGACAGACGAGCATAAACGCAGCCTGAGCGAAGTGTCGAGCCGCCGAGCGCCCTATGGCAGTGATGTGCTGGCCTAGAAGCACATCACCCGGCTTTTGGAATATCTCCAGCAGAGAGGCAAACAAAGAGGGAATAAAGATGATACCGATCACCGCCAAGGTCCAAAACCAGGCGGCTGAAAAGACTGTCCAGCCCAGGAGCAACATAAGCGTCAACGCCGCGGACACGAGACTGCGGCGCAGGTTGTCGAGGATCTTCCAGCGGGATAGCCCCGAGAGCGGATTCTTCTGAAGGTGTGGGCCAGGGCCGGGAACACCTGGCAGCAGCCACCGGGTAAGGTGCCAATCCCCGCGAATCCATCGGTGTCGGCGGCTCACATCGGCGCTATAGCGAGAGGGATATTCCTCGTATAACTGGACATCACTCAACAGCCCGGCCCGGGCGTAGCACCCTTCCAGAAGATCGTGGCTGAGAATCCGATTTTCGGGGAAACGCCCGTTGAGCGCCTGCTCGAACGCATCGACCTCATAGATTCCTTTGCCGATAAATGAGCCTTCTTGAAACAGATCCTGGTAAACATCGGAAACGGCGTGCGTATACGGATCGATGCCCGGATCACTCCCCCAGAGTCGTGCATACCGCGACCGGTTCGTGCCGGGTAGGCTCACGGCCACGCGGGGCTGCAGGATGCCGTACCCCTCACAGACACGCTGTCTGTCCTCGTCGAACCGCGCCCGGTTCAAGGGGTGCGCCATGGCTCCCACCAGCTGCCACGCCGAGTCGCGGGGCAGTTGCGTATCGGTGTCCAGGGTAATCACGTACTTCACGGCTGATAAGCCTGCCAGCGCCCCGACGACGAGTGCGAAGCAATCCCTGGAACCGCCGCGCAACAAGCCATTCAGTTCCGCGAGCTTGCCTCGCTTGCGCTCATAACCCATCCAAATCCGCTCGCCGGGATTCCAGCGGCGCGGGCGATGAAAGAGGAAGAAAATATCGCCTTTACTGCTCCGGTATTTTTCATTCAACGCTTCGATACCCTGCCGAGCCAGATTCACCAGCGGCTTGTCCTCCGGCAGCGTCTCGGCGGATGCATCCCGAAAATCAGTGAGCAGGCCGAAGTGCAGGTTATCATCCCGATTTGCCAGGAACCGGACTTCCAGCGCCTCGATCAGAGCCGCGATGTTCTGAGGGCTCGTGAGCATAGTCGGGACCACCACGAGAGTGCTGGATTCCAGCGGAATTCCTGCGGAGAAGTCCAGGCGCGGCAGCGGCTTCGGCCTCACCAGCAACGTCGCCAGCCAGTTTACCAGGGCTATCGCCAGATGACTGGCGCCCAAGAGCGACAGTATCCCGACTAGCCCGAGTAGCCAACCGGATAACCCATCGGCCTGCGCCTTTGCCAGGAAGCTGCTGGTAATGATGGCCGTAACCAGCGTGATCGTGCCGGCATACAGTAGGAAAGGAAACCGGCGGATCACTCGACGCAGCGCCGCAAAAGGGGAGCGGCGCAGTTCCACGGTCCGTTCGAGTTGAGCCAATCCCTGATCGATCAAATAAAAGCCGACATGGGCCGTGCGGTCGGCGCCGCCTTTTCCGGCCGCAGCCTCCTGGGTCAACTGGATCGCTCGGTGCGCCACCTGGCTTTCGGAGTGCCGGCTGCTCTTGGCGATCTCCTCGACGACATGGCGATAGCGGTCACGAGTGGCAAAATCCATCTTGGTGTAGACGCCGCCAGGATCTTGACGCAAGGTCTGCTCGACCACGCTCAGCGCCTCGACGAAAACGCGCCAATCCATTGCCCCCAGGAAACGGAGGCTGCCGATGCTGTTGCTCATGGAGACCTGATCGGCGGCCTGTTGCTGGTTCTCCGACTGCACCAACTCCTTGCTCGTCCACCCACATTCGGCCAGCCGCTGCTCGATCCAGGTGAGCGGTAAGGCCAGATTGGGCCCCTGCCCCTGCAACCGGCGCGTCAGCTCCGCCACAAACGAACTCACCATTGGCGGCTCCGACCGCGCCATATCGGCGATCACCAGAATCAGGCTCTTCGGGTCTTGCTCGGCGACCTCCGTCATCTGGTCCGCCCAATAGTCGGCGAGATTGCGGTCGATCCTGTCGGTGGCGATCCGGGCCGCCACGCGGCGGAGATTCTCGATCAGGGCAATGCGCAGCATGATGGGAATGGCCCACAATTCCCCCAGCTTCAGGGCTGTGACGGTCTGGTAGGCGGTAATGAAACTGCTGAGACCTTCCGGATCCACCCGGCCATCGCCGTGGGAGATCGTCTCCAGAGCCAGGTCATACACCCGCGGCAGCCCAGCCGATGGGCCGGTCAGCAGGCGCGGTAGTTCCCGGCTGTAACCCTTGGGCAAATGCCGCTTGGCGGTGCGAATCTGCTCTTCGATCAGATAAAAGTTGTCGAGCAGCCACTCCCCGGCCGGGGTAATCCGGCGGTTTGCCTTGACTGCCTCGGTCAGGAGGTTGCGGACTCCAATGAGGACGGCTTTATTCTCCGCCAACCGCTTCAGCAGCCGGCCCTGAGGACCCCCCGGGCTTAATTGGTGCGAGCCCGCCAGGGTCTTGCCATGCTGCTCCATCTGCTCGGCGCTGAACAACTCCGATCGCAGTGGGGGCTCGTCGCCGGCGTACCATCGCCCCAAGCCGCCTCCCGGGAGGCAGGACCTCAGGCGGAGCAAGGGCTCACTAAGGCTCTCGCGGCTCACCGCCATTCTTGAGGTCTCCTTTTGATCTGGGCTACTCGGTCGACTAAACCGAAATAAGACGAAAGAGTCTTTGTTGTGGTGAGAGGCGGCTTGGGGTGAAGAGGGTGGGTTTTGGCGATTGAGCCACCGTAATTAGAAGGACTGTGACCTTAACGGCAGTCGCCATTGACGCTCGGATTCACACCCCTATCAATTGGGCAAAATCCATTTCCCCTGTTCTGCTCATCTTTAAATTTAACACAGAATTATTATTTTGTCATCAGAAAAGGTAGCCCAAGTAGCTGATAACTATTATAGTAATATTCATTAAACGGCAGATAATTTTAGCTATCAGAAAAAATAATGATTGTTTGCGGATTTGACTTTTATTTTCACAAATACAACAATAGCTATTACTGAAATTTCCTTATTTCTATCTGCCAATGTTGACTTCAACTATCTGTAATTTATGAACAGGTCAAATATTATTTTAATTAGCTTGACATTGAGAAATATTCTTGTAAAATTTATAAAGTTTAGCATGTCAGAATGAATCAGGGCCACAAGTCCTGGATAAATATCGGACAGGGGTGCTAAGGCCCTGCCGATTTTTTTTTTGCCTGACTGCTGTGCGCCCTGCTTTTTTGGCGGGTATATCTTTGCAGCATCGAGAAAGGATGTTTCACCATGAAGGAAACTGGTACGGTAAAATGGTTTAACGACTCCAAGGGCTTTGGCTTCATCTCTCGGGATGGGGGCCCCGATGTCTTCGTGCATCACAGCGCCATCCAGGGCGAAGGCTATCACTCCCTGGCGGAAGAACAAGCGGTCGAATTTGAGGTCACCCAGGGTCCCAAAGGGCCTCAGGCCCAAAACGTGGTAAAGCTTTAGGCAGAACGCCTGATGGTCAGAACTCCAGCGGTCTCATAACCCTTGGAGTTCTGGCATTTTTGCCCCAACGAATGGGAAGAGCTGCCGGCTAAAGACTCCGACAAGTTCATCCCGGCAAGACCAACCAGGAGAAAATATGAGTATGAAATTGTACGTGGGCAATCTGTCCTACGAGATGACCGAACCACAGCTGCAGACGCTTTTTTCCGAGGCTGGTGAAGTGACCTCGGCCAAGATCATCACCGACCGCCAAACCGGTCAGCCCCGGGGCTTCGGCTTTGTGGAGATGGAAACCAAGCTGGAAGGGCAGAAGGCCATTTCCATCCTCAACGGCCGGGATTTTGAAGGGCGCCCGCTGACAGTCAATGAAGCCAAGCCGAAGGAAAAAGGCGGATTTGGTGGCGGCGGTTACCGGAATTAACGGGGCTCCGGCGGCCGCAGATGGGCAGCCTACACTTCTGGCCTTGTGATTTCCCGGTTGTCAAGAGGCGGCTATGGGGCCGCCTTTTTTGTTAAAAAACCAAACCTAATCTAAGGCCATTTTTCTGTTTGGCCGGATGCCACCAGGCTGCCCTGAGCAGCCCCGAGCGGGTGTCTCTGCCAAACAAACCTAGCAAAGAGCGAAGGTAACCCGACTAATGAAGTCTGCGGAGGTCCGTTGGGTGAGAGGCGCTCAAGGAGTTAAGCAAGATGGAGCATATTGTTCTGAAAGCTACCAAGCGTGACGTGATCGGCACGAAGGCGAGCGCCCTGCGCCGCCAAGGAAAACTCCCGGCCGTACTGTACGGGCACCGGATCGAGACGACTCCGATCCTGTTGGATGCCTTTGAGGGGTCGCAGATACTGTCCTACCTGACCTCATCCAGCCTGGTGAGCATCGACCTGGACGGGAAGCAGTACCTGGCGCAGGTGCGAGAGAAGCAGCGCGATTGTCTCAAGAACCGCCTGGTGCATGTAGACTTCCAGATCGTCTCGCTCACTGAGAAGATGCACGCCAAGGTCGGCATCAAACTGACCGGCACGGCCCCGGCGGTCAAGAACTTTAACGCCGAGATCCACACCGGCCTAACTGCACTGGAGGTCGAGTGCATCCCGGAGGATATGCCGGAGCGGATCGTGGTCGACATCTCCGGTTTGGCCGAACTTGGCGACAGTGTCCGCGTGCGCGATGTGGTCCTTTCAGACAAGGTGAAAATCCTGGCCGATCCGGAAGAGGTCATCGCCGTTGCTGCCGCCCCCAGGAAAGAGGAGGTTAGCGCCGAAGCCCCGGTCGCCGAGGAAGCCGCACCCGAGGAAACCGAACCAGCCAAGAAGGACAAGAAGGAATAGGGAGTCCACAAAGAAGGCCAGGAATAATCCCCTTGAAAATAAATAACAGCGGTGCGTTAAACACCGCTGTTTTTTTCGGGTGCCGATCACGAGGCACCCCTTATCCAGATTGGATTGTTTCGAACTGCCGAATTAAAACACGCCCAGTCCAAGCACAATGGCATCATTGCCAATCCTCCTTATCGGTGGTGGATTTTGGCGGGCCCGACGCCTTTAACATCGGTTCCGGCCTGTTTTTTTCTTCAGGCCATAGCATGTGTAAGCACAAGCGTAGAATGAGATTTTTGATCCTGTAAAATGAGATAAAGCCGGCGCATCTGGCAAAAGGCAAAACTTCACCGGCGACATGAGCACCGGCGAAAGTAGGGGCGGCGGCAGCCTTATTGAACCGTTTTAATGGATTGTTTCACTACTTAGCAGAAAGATTTTTGGGAGTTTTTTTCTCCTTTTATCCTCTATACCCTAAAAATTAAAATCTTAGGAGGGTTTTATGAGCTCCTGGCCAGGGAACATCTCGAAAAACTGGAATGTGCTGATCGTTACCTTGACCATTGTTCCAAACAAGCCAGAAAGTTAGGAACCCAAGGGGGGACCGGGCGCCGCCCGGATTCCCAAGAGTCAACGGCCCATTTTGTGACCCCTAATTCATCCGCCAGGGCCCGGCGGGACCGGAAACCCAGGCGGAGGCGATGTTCTTTAAGTTCCGTAGGGGTCATACGATTAAGGATTTTCAATGGCTTTTTCATTTAATCGTTACCTTGACCATTGTTCCAAGCAAGCCAGAAAGTTAGCAAGCCAGAAAGTTAGGAACCCAAGGGGGGACCGGGCGCCGCCCGGATTCCCAAGAGTCAACGGCCCATTTTGTGGTTCTTGACCGAACGCGATAAGGCGTTCCAGTCGCCCTTGGGGGCCGCTGGAATCAGCGTCCAGTCGCCGTATTTCAAAATCAGAGAGAAAGGAAAGGTCATAGTTAAAGGTGGCCCGGGCCAATGGTTGGCTGGAGTCACGGGTAAAGACTGCAAGATCGTAGCTGCCTGCCTTGGCCGGCCGGAGGTGGAAGTCAAGAACGATGTGCATCGCAGTTCCTCAAAAACGCTTTAAGGCTTTTGGCTGGACCTGCCCAGTTCATAGATTCATCTTCCAAGTTTCTACTTTCATGTAAATGAAAAGTTGATCTTTTAGCTTGATTAATCTTCACATCTTACGAGAAAGGAACTATGTACTTCAAGCTTATTGTGTCGAGTAGCATGGGAGAATCTCATCCCCACCTCCTTGGACCGAAGGTTTATGCTCTCATTTCGGATTTTGGCGTCCACGCACGCCTTTCAACTAATTCATACCCTGAATCAACAACTCGGCTTCGATGGAAGCCCATTACTGCCGGAGATAAATACATTCCGCACTGGAAAGCCCGGAACTGCGGGATACTCTTCAGGCGGAGTTGGTGACGCAACGACCTAGTGGCCGAAGTCATGGCAGCAATTGTCTGCGCAATCGCCAAGACAGAACCTTCTGGCGCTGCAACAATACCGTCATTTGTCCAAACAAGCTCTGAGATGGGGTAAAACAAACCGTCGGGCATCTCATATAACTTGATGGGTAGTGGCATAAAGTCATCAGGACCAGACCTAAATTCTACTTCGAAATATGCGCTATATGGCACATCTATCCAAGAGATGTCGAGCCGCTGAACTTGGCAATCATCTACCACCAGGCCGCCATTTCCCTTGAAGGTGTCAAGTAGTTGCTTTGCGTAGTTATCGAGATCGCCATAGGCGGGAGTCTCGAGCATCTTCTGCTCGTCAAGGAACAGCGTTATTGTAAGTGCTACTTGTCCGACAAAGATGAACTTTTCCTTTAGTTGCTCGCGCACCGCTTGTTTGAAGGCCATCCGTGCTGGCCCAGGATTGGAGTACGAGACAGGCTCTATGTCAAACCTCTGCCGCCACTCACCGAACATCGGGTTTATTCTCGCCGCGGCTCCGCGGGCCTCTATTTCGAATTGCTCATCCATAGGCGACTCTTTAGAATAACAAAATCCGTTCAGTGGCCGGGCTGGCACACGCAGCGCCCTAACTCATAAGCATACCAACCGGCCGGTCCACTGCATAGGCTCGTTATGGTGGTTCTCTCGATGCCATTCTCATTGGCAGTCACATTTTCCCGTTAAGTGGAGGGCATTATAGCTCAAATTAGCTTGGGAAATAAATTTTCCTTAAGCGCGCAATTCTATTTCAGAAACCTCTTTGCCGGCGGGACATGAATCCATTGAAAAGAGCGTAAGTTTAAGCCAATATCGTAGCTACATACACGTGCCCCTCCGATAGAAGATTACTGCCCTGGCCCCAACCCTTGCCTGAATCAAGATCGTCGCTCTACAAAGCTCTCATAGCTCTGGTTGCATGGGCGGGGAAGAAGAAATAATCGGAATTGGGTCGGAAGTTCAAATTTGCGAAAATGCACCGCCCGGAAGTCTAAAATTACAACATTGTCCTTTCTGCGTCAACCTGCGACAGAAATCCCCTTTTCTGCGACATTTTTTGAATAATTGTGTAGGAAATCAGATTGACTATAGGGGTAGACTTTTAGGTCCCATAGTTTTTGAATCTCTGGTGTAGGGGTGTCATTCGATCATCGAGGGGGGTGCGGGTCCCGTTTCCGACTTTCGATCTTGGGGCCAGGGCCGTGCTGGAAGGGGACCCATGGCAGGGCGACAGCGCCAAGGACGGGAGAACGGACATGATGCAGCGGTGGGAAGGCAGGGCGGCGGGCAGCTGAATCATGGATATAGAGATAGGCCAGGACATAAGCCAGGGGAGAATGATGATTGAGGGCAAGGCCAAGGCCGGATATGAACCTTTCCCTTTCCTTAATCAAGGTCGTCGCTCTTCCGGGCTCTAATAGGCTCGAATTACCCTTTTGATTGACCACAGGAGAGGCGTAAATCCAACCCCCTTACTTGGATCTGAACGAAAAGGTGAAGGCCATGCGGGTGCCAATAGACGACCGGAAGTTGGCTCAAATGGTGAAGGAAACCCTGAAAAGCAAGAACCCGCGCATGTACCGGGAACTCGCCAGAAAGGGCGAACTGGAAAGGTTCGCAGCGGAAAGGGTGCAACTGATCAGGGAAGCGGGAAACCAGCTGCGTCCGGAGGCGGCGCTCGAAGCAAGAGCCCAAGCGGAGAAGGAGGGGAAAACTGGGTATCAGGAAGTGGCGCTAATCAACACGGCGCTGCATCAAGTGGACGAGTATCTTCTCGCAATATTCCCGGAGTTTCCAACTACTCAGCCGAGCCTGGAGCTTTAGGCAATTCTTTTCTTCATCGGCGGCTAAAATCGAAAGACTTTTCCCGAATTGTCAACGCTATGCATGTCAATTTCCGGGGCATGACCAACAAAAATACTCCTGGCAAGACCGCTAAAGCAGGACTAATAGTCTTGACATGCGATTTTTACTGCTTAACACTGGGAGCGGAGGGACAATGCGAAGCTACTTGCAAGAAACAAAAAACCGATATGCAATGCTGTTGGTCTGCTTTCTAACCATGGGTATTTTCGCTGGAACGGCTATCGCTGGCGGAGGCACAATTATCATGCCTGGCAGAGAGGGAGGTATGGTCATAGGTGGACCAATGGATGGCACCATGGTGCTTCCGTCGGATTAAACACTCAGCATTTCGGCTTCTCCTTGGCCGGGCCGATGCTTGCTCATCGGTTCGGCCTGTTCTTTTTTCAGGCCATAGCACCCCCTGATTTGCTAGCCAAAATGCTAGCCATGAATAAAAAAGGACTTAGCCCAAAAAGCTAAGTCCTTGAATTTTCTGGAGCCGGCACGGGGGGTCGAACCCCGGGCCTGCTGATTACGAATCAGCTGCTCTACCACTGAGCTATGCCGGCCAAAGTCCCTATCGGCTTTGAATATCGCAGGTTTTCGCCTTTTTGGCAACCTGAAAAAATCCGGCTAAAACAAAGACGCAGCCCCTGGGAGGCCGCGTCTTCTTTAGGTTTGCGTAGGCGAGGTGATTTTGGTTTACATCGGCAAAACCTTGCCGTCCAGAACCTGATAGCCCATGGCCTTCAGGATGGCGGTCTGTCGGTCACTCACCTTGTCGAGCATTCGTTTAAGTTTGCCGTCTCCGTTCTCCTGAAAGATGGCAGTGCGCATGGCCCGCAATTCGTCCATGGCCTCTTGGGGGGTAATGGAAAAGCCGTTGTGATTAAGGCGCTGGCTCAGGAGAGCCAGGTAGGTCATGGCTACGACACAGACAAACAGGTGCACCCGGATCTTGGAACCGGTCCAATGGTACAAGGGCATCAGGGTGACGTGGATGGAATTGGCGGCATCCTGCCCGTTATCGGACAATTGGCCGCCGGCCTTGCCGGGACGCTGAGGCTCCAGCCCTCCCCGTTTGGAGAAAAGCTCGAAAATCTCCGCAGCCTCCCAGTCTTCCCGATCGGTGACGAGGATATTTTTGCCGAAATGGCGGACGTTGCTGGCCATCTGGCGGTGATTGAGCTGCAGGGAGCAATTGAGCTGGCCGTTTTCCCGGTGAAAACTCAACTGAAACAGATCAGGGCTGATCTTGAGCCGCCCGCACAGTTGGGCCAGATGGTCTTTGATGGCCTGGGGGCCGTCTTCTCCCGCCTTTTCCTCCAGGTACCGCTGCTGCAGGGCGGCAATTTCCTTACGGACCTTCTGCACCTTTTTACCCAGATCCTGGTAAGTCTTGTGGAAGGTTTTGGGGTCGAAAATGACGATGACCCGGCGGGAGCGTCCCCAAAAATCTCCCCGAGTTTCATAAAACAGCACCTTGTCGTCTTCACTGTCCAGGTTGCTGAGGCGCTGATTGGCCCAACAGGGCAAGGGAGAGAATTCCTTCAAGGAAATCTTGGTTAACTCCGGGGCGAAATCCGAAGGGCAGGAGGCCACGAAGTGCAGCCCTTCCTGGCTGTTAAGCCGGTTAACCAAGACCTCGGAATCCAGGCCGCGGTGGAACAGCAGAGTGATATCTTTGACCGGCACTCCCAGGTTATTAACCCGGTCCTGCAGGTCGTCCAAGCCGAGTTCAAAGAACTTCTCTTCCGAGAAGTTGGGGGAGAAAGTCTGGTAATAAAGCGGCACGCCTCCCTGCCGTTCGGTCACCAGACCAAGGCCAATGCCCGGTTGCTGCTGGGGCTGCCGGGCAAACTCTGCCCCCGCCAATTCCTCATCCAGGGTCCCGTTGGCCTTAGGAGCCGATTGCAGCCTGGTGGCTTCGATAACCAATTGCCGCTCACCATTGGGCAGGAGAGAATTCACCTTCCTGAAAAAACTGACGGCGATCCTTTCCAGGTCGTTCTCACTAATGCGATCCCAATGGTTCCAGAAATTTTGGGAATTCAGAGACTCCAGCCGCAACGGGCGGATGCGCTGAATGTCAGTGCTTTCATACCACGTGGCCAGTTGCCTCTTGCTGGTGGGGGCTATGGCCCGGTTCAGAGCGGCGTAAAATACCAGTTCACCCAGAGACGGACCTTTGGTCCGTTTCTTGGGGGGCAGGATCTCATTAACTATCCCGGCCAGGTCCATATCCTTATCAAGTTCGTTGAGGGCAAAGACCGACCCAAACTCCTTGGGAGAAAACCCGCCGCGGCCCAGTAGGGTCTCGACCTTGTCGGCGGTACCCAGATAGACCTGGTTTATGGTAGTCGGCTTACCATAAACCCGCTGGGTCTCCCGGATATAATAATATTCATGCCCTTTTTTAACTTTTTTATATAGATGTGCCATGATCCCTCCGAATCAAACAGCCTTTGCCAAAAATTCCTCCCTTTTATCCCGTTCCTTACCAGAGGGGGAAAGGGGTTAGGGTGGTGAGGATTAAGGAAAATTTTTGGCAACGAGCATATTTAATAAATCTTGCGTGTATACAGTTGATAAAAAATCGTACGGCGCAAGGAATTACTTCGATTTTTATCAGGGTTTGGGAAATACGCGCCTAAAACCCTTAGCGGCCGAATCCCTGCTAGATTCGGCAGGGGAAATTAGGGATCTCGGGGGGATGAAAGATGTTAGGAGCAAATGATTTCGAGGCAATTTTGATCCCGGCAGGAACATGCGCTATCACCTGCCAGGATGGGGGACCGATGTCGGGAGTGTCAATGGAGGCCAGGTTGCCGCAACTGCACCGGCAATTAAGATTGCTTTCCTGGCCGGAAGCGCCGCAATGGTTGGGCTTGCCTTGATGCGTACAGCAGAAGCAGTTACCCGCCCCCTGGCCACCCATCGGGCATGGGGAGCAACCGGTCGCTTGAACGCTGAGGGCGGCCAGCATGCCGCTGGGCGCCGTAAGGACCACGGAGCAGATTAGCATCAGCAGCAGGAAACTGTAGGTGGTCCTTTTCATATAAAATATTTTATCCGGTTCGCTTATAAAAATCAAGCCATTCAGCAGCATAGGCGTCTTCGCCGGTGCAGGCGCAGTTTAGAGGGTCAAGGCATGTGCGACCCCAAATACTCTTCGGGCTGCGCAACATAATAATTCATATAATTAACAGCTTAATCTACAAGATTAAAGAGTTAAAATACTCTTTTTAATTAGAGCAAAGTACTCAATATGTTTCCATCAATCTTTTCACTGCCTTTGATTTTTTTAATTAGATTATCTACTTATCAAATGATAATAGCAAGACCCCGCACCCGCCTCAGATCTCGCCGGCAGGGATAAAGCCCATCTGAATGGCATATTTCACCAAATCCGTATTCTTCTTCAGATTCAGCTTGCGCATAATGCGGGTACGGTGATTCTGGATGGTGCGGAAACTCAGGAACAAGTCGTCAGCGATCTCCCGGCTCGACTTGCCTTCGGCGATGAGTTTGACTATCTCGATCTCCCGGGAGGTGAGAGGTTCTACCGGGATCTCTGGGAGCACCCGTCGGCTCTGCACGAACAGGCTGGCCAATTCGTTCGAGAGCAAGGGAGAGATGTAAATCAGCCCGTGACGAATCTTACTGATGGCCGAGCCCAACTCCCTGGCCACATCTTCTTTCAAGAGATAGCCGTCGGCGCCGGCGGCAATGGCGTCGTTGAGATATTCTTTCTTCTTATGCATGGTAAGTATCAGGACCCGGAGCTGCGGATGGCGCTTCTTGATTTCTTTGGCGGCCACAATGCCCGACATCCCGGGCAAGGAGATATCCAGGACCACCATTTCGGCGCTCAGCCTCTTCAGCATTTCCAAGAGCTGAAAGGCGTCGCCGGCTTCCCCCACTACTTGTAAGTCGTCGAAATCCTCCAGGATCTTCTTGATGCCTTCCCGCACCAGGGCATGATCTTCGGCCAGGACGATGCGATACATCTCTTCACCTCATTTCTCTGATCGGAAGGGTTAGCGTGATTTCCGTACCCTTGCCTTTGCCGCTGCGGATACTGAGGTTGCCATCCGACATCAAGGCCCGCTCGTGCATGGCGGTCAAGCCGAGGCCTCTTTCCCCGAGGCTGCGGGAGCGGGCCTTTTTCAGGTCGAAACCTTTGCCGTCATCCTTCAGTTGAAAGGTTACCCGGTCGTTTTCTCTTTTGATCTCAACGTCGATGCGGCTGGCCTCGGCGTGGCGGACGATGTTGGTCAAAGATTCCTGAAAGATGCGATAGATATTGATCCTGGCCTCGGCAGAGAATAGGTGGTCGATTTCATCCAGGGCCACCGAATATAGCATGTGGTTGTTCCGGCAGATCTCTTCAATCAGGTATTTCAGAGATGATGACAAACCCAGATCTTCCAGGATAGACGGGCTCAAGTCCATGGACAGGCGGCGGACATTTTCGATGACCGCGTCGATGTAATTCTGCAGACGCTCGCAGCTGTCTTTAAGGTCTGTCTGCTCCCGGCACAATTTATTCTCAATGGCTACCAGGTGGATCTTCAGGACCGTAAGAGCCTGTCCCAACTCATCATGCAGTTCGCGGGAGAGGCGATGCCGTTCTTTCTCCTGAACCGCCAATAACTGAGACGCCAGCAGACGCAATTTCTGCTCTGAATCTCTCAGGGCCTCCTGGGACTTTTGGCGTTCGGTAATATCCCGAAAAACCGCCTGAACCACCCCATGGCCGCCATTCTCCACCATGTTGTGGGCGATGTCCACGTGAATCTCGCCGCCGTCCTTGCGCCTCACCAGGCACTCGTGCAGCGGGCCTCGGCCTGAGGTCAAAATTCCCTTGAAATTTTCCAGGACGTGATCAACAATTCGGGTAGGATGAATCTCGCGGTAATTCAGGCCCATAAACTCCGCCTCGGAGTAGCCCAATAATTCCACCGCTTGCCGGTTTACCCCGGTGATCTTTCCCCGGGAATCGGCCAGCACAATGGCATCGCTGGCTCCATCCATCAGGCTCCGGTACTTGGCCTCCGATTCCCGCAAAGCTTCTTCCGCCCGCCGGCGCTCAGCATTGGTGCGCAGGGCCTTGAGGCCAAAGGCCAGGTCGTTGGCCAGACCGATGAGCAGATTAATCTCCTCGTCATCAAAGGCATTGGGCTCGTTGGCATAGATAGTCAGCGCCCCGTAGGGTTGGACCTCTCCCAGGGGCAGACCCAGAACCGAGGCAAAGCCGCGCTTGCGGGCCTCCTCCCGCCAGGGCGCAAACTTGGGATCAGTCTGGGTATCGCGAGTGATGGCGGGCTTGCCGGTGCGGATGGCCGTCCCGGTCGGTCCCCAGCCGCGTTCCTCGTCGGCCCAGGTAAGCTTTAAGGTTTGCATGTACCCCTTTTCAAAGCCTTTGTGGGCCACGGGCTCCACGCCCTTGCCTTCATCCTGCCGGGCGTAGCCCACCCACGCCATGCGATAGCCGCCCGCCTCTACGATGATCCGGCAGACTTCGCTAAGCAGTTCCGCCTCGTTAGTGGCCCGCATCAAGGCCTGATGACATTCGGTGACCGCCTTGAGGGCCCGGCTGACCTGGCGCAAATCCTCTTCCATCTTGCGGCGCTCGGTGATATCCCGGGCCACCCCGGCGGTGCCGATAACTTCACGCCGTTCGTTAAATATCGGCGTTTTGATGGTCTCGATCCAGGCGATGTTGCCTTCCTTATCCGCCAGCGGCTCTTCCACCCGTTTCCGTTTGGCGGTTTTCATGACTTCCTGGTCATCGGCAAGGTAGCGCAGGGCCAAATCCCGGGGCCAAATATCCAGATCGGTCTTGCCAACCAAATCAGCGGGGGCCACTCCGCAGGATCGGCCGTACTGTTCATTCGCTACGATCAATCGGCTCTCCCGGTCCTTCAGCCAGGCAATGTCGGAAATATTATTTAAGATGGCTTCTTGCTGCCGCCGGATCTCTTCGGTTGTTTCCTCCGCCTTCCTCCGTTGAGTGACGTCCTCGACCATGCAGATGGCGAAATGAGGTTGCCCGGTTGCGTCCTTCACCAGGGAGACGCTCAGGCGCGCCCAGATCCAATGGCCCTGTTTGTGACGATAGCGGGTCTCCTTCTGGAACCGGTTTCTTTTCCCGGAAATCAACTCGGCGAACAGGGCGCTGTCAGCCTCCCAGTCATCCGGGTGAGTCACCTCTTCACCATTTATCCGGTTGATCTCCGCTTCGCTGAAGCCCCCGCTCATCTCCCGCAAGGCCGGATTGCCGATGATGGTTCCTTGCTGCAGGTCAGCCACGGCAATGCCGATGGGCGCCCCTTCGAACATGGCCCGGAAGCGGGCCTCGCTGGTCCGCAGGGCCTCTTCGGTGCGTTTGCGGGCCGTGATGTCGTCTATGATCCCTACGAATCCGGTCAGTTTGCCGGTGGCGTCATAGAGGGGCGCGGTGGACAGACAGATGTCGACCGGGGAGCCATCCTTTCTCTGACGGCGTAGTTCCAGGCTCACCAGCCGTTCGCCGCGCAGCTCGCGTTGGTACAATTCCTTGAATTCCGCCACCTTGTCTGGGGGCACAATGGGGAGGGGCCGGCCGATGATCTCATCCTGCCGCCAGCCGAAAATGCTCTCGGCCGCATGATTCCAGCTAATCACCTTTCCCTGCACGTCCAAGCCGACAATGGCCAGGGGCGAGGCCTGCACCAGGGCGTTAAGCTTGCTATTGGCCTCTCGCAGCGCCTCTTCGGACTTTTTAAGTTTGGTGATATCCATGGCAACTCCCTGCACAAACAGGGGCCGCCCGCTGGAGTCAAATACCGCCCTGGATTCGTCCCGTATCCAGATGACTTGACCGCTTTTGGAGAGCATCCGGTATTCTGCGGCAAAAGGCCCGCCCTGGGAATAACTCAGAAGCAACTCCGTCAACACCCGGTCCCGGTCTTCGGGATGGATATGATTCTTAAAGATCTCCGGATCAGCCAGCCATTCCTCCGGCGTGAAGCCCAGGATGTCCTTGATTTGCGGGCTGATATAGAGCGCAGACCCGAGGCTGTCCATCGCCGCCACAAAGGTGATGGCCGGGATTTGCTCCACCAGATTGCGGTATTTGGCCTCCGAAAGCCGCAATTCCGCCTCTCCATGTTTGCGGGCTGAAATATCCCGAACATTAGCCAGGATGCAGTCCTTGCCGCCGATGGAAGTGCGGTTCAGATTAACTTCTACCAATTGCAGCTTGCCGCGTTTGTTTTTAAACTTCCATTCAAAGACCTGCGGGCCTTCTGCCGTAGCTTTTCTAAACCAGCCCCAACCGTCCTCCTGGGTAAATGGCGGCTCGTTCAGGCAAAAGGGGGCAAAAGTCAATTGCGCAGTTTCGTCCTTATTGTAGCCGGTTATCTTCATCCATCTGCGATTGACCTCCAGAAACTTGCCGGTATCGATCTCTATGACCGCAATGCCGTCGTTGGAGGAATTAAAAATGGTGTGGTAGTTGGCCTCGGAAGCCTTCAGGGCCTCCTCGGCGGTTTTCTTGGCAGTGATGTCCAGTAAGGCGCCCATTACCGCCGGGCTGCCTTCGTACTCAACTCGTTTCCCCAGGACCTCGCAATAAATTATGGCGCCGTCCCGGCGCTTTCCCTTGAAGGTATAGTGCAGGGAATCCGCCTCGCCCGCCAACCGTTGACGCAGGTTCTTCCGGACCAGGGCCAGATCGTCGGAATGGACCAGGTCCTGCAGACCAACCCGGCCACTGGTGATCTCTTCCGGCGAATAGCCGAAGACTCGGGCCATGGCCGCATTCACATAGATGAATTTGCCTGCTTGAATAAGATAAACCCCGGCCAGCGAGCCTTCCGTCGCCAACTGATAGAAGGATTTTTTCCCCTTTGGGTCAGAACCAGCTTCGGTTATTGAGATTTCCTGGATATCCAACTATCGTGGTCCTCATAAGAGTGGTCGATGGCCAAACACGGCTCACTGCCCGCTGCTCACTGTACTTTCTCCGGCGCGGAGAAGTTCCTGAGCCACGAGGTTGAGCAAGCCCCAGACCGCGTCCAGGAACCAGAAGCGGTCCAGGTGGGCCGGCAGGGTGAAAGACACTTGGGCCGGGAATTCCTCATCCGCCTGCCACAAGATCACCTCCACGGTCAACCCGGGAAAGACCTGCAAGGCCAAGGCGGCATCCCCCAGCGGCCGGGTTTCCCCCTTCAGTTTTTGGCAGGCGGCTTTAAAGCCGGCCAGATCCAGGCCGAATCGGGCCGCCAGCGGAGCGTCGGGCAGACCGTGATGGCCCCGAAAGAAGGTGGCGCCGCCGGGCAACTCCAGGGGGCTGAGGGAGGGCCCCAAGCCCTTGGGGTCCAGATGCAGCAGATAACTGAGCGCCGAGAGGCAGGCCCGGAACCCCGGGTCGCCCGGTTCCGCCGGGTATGCCTTGATCTCACGGCGGGCCGGATCTATCCGCAATTCCCGGTCCAGAAAAGGCAAGCGATAAGCCCCATCCTGAAAAACGACTCCGGTCCGGCCCGTCACTTCCGCGGGGTCCAGCCCTTCCAGCTCCTTCCAAATCTCCTGGCTCACCTCAGCGCATTTTTCGTAGGCCATATGGCTCTCCGGATATTGAGGTTGCTGATGCTTTTCCTTGACAGTGTAGGCTTCCCGCCGGTGATTCAGCAATGCTAGCCAGTTAATGAATCCCGCCGGACGGAAATCTCCGGAAGTTTAGAAGCCGCCGCTCGCGCCTGTCTTGAAACTTCACGCCTCCTGGAGGCGTTACCCACCGGCAGGTCTGCTTAAATTATCTTTTTAGGGTTTCTTCCGGCGTTTATATTTTATATTATTTCATAAACTTACAAAATACTGACTCGGGGAATATTATGAAAAATTTCTTTTATCCCAACAGCCTGGCAGTAGTGGGGGTATCCGAGAGCCCCGACAACCTGGCCCGTGGGATCGTCCACAACCTGCTGAAATTCGGTTATCAGGGCAAGATTTTCCTGGTGGGCCGGCAAACCGGCGCCGCCTTTGATCTACCCATCTATCCGAGCCTGAGAGACTTGCCCGAGAAGGTAGACCTGGTGGTGATTTTGGCCCCAGCCCGCTTTATTCCCGGCCTGCTGCAGGATTGCGGCGAACTGGGAAT
>JAMCQY010000255.1 GCA_023381945.1 Deltaproteobacteria bacterium | reverse complement strand
GGGATGCGGAAGTTAGCCAGGTCCCTAAAGCGCTCCTCCAGTTCGGCGGGGTACTGCGCCATGATTTCGGCGAAAGTGAGCCCCTCCCAGGAGCCGAAGTTGACTTCGCGGAATTCCGGAATGGCCTGGGGGGTGAGGTCCCGGCCCCGGCTGATGATTTCGGCGCCGGTAATGGCGCGGGTGAGGTCTGAAGAGTAGACACCTGCCAGGGGGGTGGCGGCAAGCTGGGCCGCCAGGTCTTCAAAATGCTGGATACCCTGGGGTGAGAGGCCGATGTCGTTGTGGCCGTGGTAACGGTCGGTGTGGCCGTCGGCTACCCGGCCATGGCGCACCAGGTAGAGCCGGGTGGCAGTGAGCAAACCTTTGGCGCGTTGGGCCTGGAAGCGCATTAAGCTTCAGCTTTCAGCTCATATTTTTCATTTACTCTCGAAAGTGCTTCTTTGAATATACCTAATTGCTCGCCGTCACCGGTACCGGCGGCATTATCCCCGGAAAGATAAATTACTTTATTGTTTATCACATTCCGCTCGTCCACTATTTTTCCTGCCGCCTCTTGCAGCTTCTTAATATACTCCTCCAAATGTAACTCTTTTTTGGTTGACATAAAATATTGGTCTCCTTTTTCAACTCGTCCCTGAGTTGTACTGGGGAACGAAAATGACTGCCAAACTCAGTTCCTTTTAAAATCGCTTATGAATTGTACTTGGGAACGAAAATGATTGTCAAGTTTAACTTTGGTTAATAAGGGGCATCCGCAGGCTCAGGCTTGGGAACGAGAGGAAAAAAACTGTTGCCACCCCCACCCTAACCCTCCCCCCTCTGAGGGGGAGGGGATAAAGACGGGGAGCGGCGCGGCAAGTGGAGGCGGGTGGCGAGATGCTATTTCACCTTAGTGAATTTTTTATCCAATGATGGAACCACATAAGGTGAGATCGCTGGATCAGGACCTTTCAATTCAAAAGTAATCCAATCATCATCTTGTGAATCAGACTCCTCTAATATAATACTCTTAATTAGTTGCCCTCCAGCTAAGGCAGCGCTGAAGGGGTTAAATGGTCTCCCATGTTCAAACTCCGACGGAATAAATCCATGTTCCTCGAAAAATTTTTTCTGATCAACGTTCCCCGCAAGTAACTCAAGCAGTGCTCTGGCTGAAATTTTGACCCTTGTTCTTCCTTTTGATGCGCCCAATTCCATGCCTCCAAAATGTGACCTTCCTTTATTCAAATTTCCTTTCCATTCAAGAAACCTTAATGCGCCTATTGGAGAAGTTTCAGGCTTAGGAAATGCTTTAATAATTTTTTCAAAAATCTCGTAAATATCAAACTTTATTTGATCGAATTTCAATCCCTCATAAATAATAATATTCGGCACATAATCATGTTTTGAGGGTAAACTCTTAAATTGTTGTCTTGGTCTTGTTGTAAAAGTAGCTACAAATTTAATTGCTTCATTATTAGATAGAAAATGATTTATAACCTCAGCGATTGAGTATGAAAACCAAGGAGCGGATTTTTTGGCAAATAATTCGCTACCACCGTCACAAAGAAAAATTGCAAGATGACCATCAAACTTTGAATCTGTTAATTGCGAAACTTTTCTATTAAGAGCATCGTATATCAGATTCTCGTTTACTACGAACATCTCTTTGTAACTTGGATAGGCCCCTCCTCCAAACTTCTGGTTTGGGTCATATTTTATTGAAATATCTGCATCGTCTGTCTTAATGGAATAATTAAACCTTAAATGGGGATTTTTAAGAACTTCAAGAAGATAATTTTTAAATTTATCATCGAAAATAATTTGGGAGAACCTTGCACGTCCTGGAAGTTTAAGCTTTACTTTCGAATGATTTTTACCTACATAACCTCCATGCCGACCGACATGAAGACAAAATGAATTACCCCTCAAACCATATTCTTTAATAATGTTATAAAAATCATTCGAAAGGGACTCATATGGATTATTCTGTTCCAACCCTTATCAGAGACTGTAACTATTTCTGCAACAAATTTGTTATTTTGTTCAGCAAAGCTTTCGAAATAAATATCAGGGTTTGTTTTCCCGCCTAAATTTTTCTCATGAATAACTTTACCTACTTTACTAAAAGCATAAAGCAGCACAATTTCCCACTCAAAAGCGAGCGTGGCCTCGTTTGCCACAAGATTCAATTGATTAACATGGCTTTGGGTTTGCGATTTGAGCAGAAACTGAGCGTTTTGGTTTATCAGCCGTTGAATAATTCTTCTGGAGAAAATCGACATGAATCTACACTACGTCATTTCGCAGCAAAAAAAAGATTTCCAATGATTTCTATCACTCGCTCAGTGTTACATATTTGTCAGACAAAATTAAAGAGTCTAAATTTGCTACTCTTCTAAAATCACGTTATTAGGGACGACCACGATGCCGTTTTCGGTGACGTGGAAGCGTTTGGCATCTTGCTTGAGGTTGAGACCGATGTGGAAGCCTGCGGGGATTTTGACGCCGTCTTCAATGATGGCGTTTTTGACGGTGGCGCCGGGGCCGACCTCCACCCCGTCCCAGAGGACGGCGGCTTCGACCGTGGCGCCGCGGCCGATCCGGACGCGGGGCGAGAGCACGGCGTGATCCACGGTGCCTTCAATGATGCAGCCGGAAGAGATGAGGGAATCGCCCACGGCCAGGCATTTGCCTTGGTAATGTATTTGGTGGGGGGGGAGGAGCTGCGGCCGGCAGCGCATGGGCCAATCAGGGTCGAAAAGTTCAAAGGTGGGGTTGGCCCCCAGCAGGTCGTTGTGGGCCTTGAAATAGGCGTCCAGCAGGCCGATGTCCCGCCAGTAGAGCGGCGTCCCCCGGGGGTCGGCGAAATTATAGGCAAAGACCCGTTTGTGTCCCACTGCCTGGGGGATAATATCAGCGCCGAAATCGTGTTTGCCGGTCTTCTTCTTGGCGTCCTTGATGACCTCCTCCACCAGGGTCCGGGCCCGGAAGATATAGACCCCCATGGAGGACAGGGAATAATCCGGCGAGCCGGGCATCCCCGGGGGCTTGGCCGGTTTTTCCAGGAAATTTTCCACCGCGCCCTTGTCGTCCACCTTGAGGATGCCGAAGGAACTGGCCTCGGCCCTGGGCACCGGCACTGCGGCCACGGTCATATCGGCATTGCAGGAGAGGTGGAAGTCGAGCATCCGCCGGTAGTTCATCTTATAGACGTGGTCGCCGGAGAGGATCAGGACGTGCTCGGGGCGCTCCTGCTCCAGGAGGGTGAGGTTTTGGTAAATGGAATCCGCCGTGCCCCGGTACCAGCGGTTCACCATGATCTGCTGGGGCGGCATGGAGTAGATGAACTCCCCCAGGTCGAAGTGCATGATGTCCCAGGCGGCCCTGAGATGCTGGTCCAGGGAAAAGCTGCCGTACTGGGTGAGGACATAGACGCGGCGAATGCCGGAATTGACGCAGTTGGACAGGGTGAAATCGATAATCTTATAGAGGCCGCCAAAGGTGATGGCCGGCTTGGCCTTGTCCCGGGTCAGGGGGAAGAGGCGCTCGCCCTTGCCACCGGCCATGATGATGGTAGTGAGTTTCTTCAGGACGTCCATCATTCCTTGATCAATTCTTTGACTTTGGCCTTGAGTTCGGTGAGATCCGAGGATTTCACCACGTAGGCGTCGGCCGCCCAACTCATGAAGCTCTCCTGATATTGGGTATAGGCGGTATTGAGGATCACCGGCAGGCCCTCTTTCAGGCCCAAAATGCGGGGCAGAGCCTCCAGGCCGTCCATGCCGGGCATCCGAATGTCGAGGATGACCAGATCCAGGGCCTCCTCCTGCACCATCTTCAGGGCGTCCCGGGCATTGGTGGCCACGAGGACATTATACCCCGCGTCTTGCAACTCTTCCTGCAACAGCATGCGGATAGGCTCGTCGTCATCCACCACCAGAATAGTTTTCATCGGCAACTGCTCCAGGATATTGCAGATTTTGTAATCGTTCTAATATATAGGCCCTAAAGGAGCCGGGGGCAAGCGCAAGATGTAAAAAAAGTGAGCAAGCGTAGGGGCGCACCCGTGTGTGCGCCCCTCAAAGGGCGGACACATGGGTCCGCCCCTACGGCAGCGCCTGCCATTTATCCCCCAGGAACAGGGGCAATTCCGCGGCGCAGATGGGGCCCGGCCGGATGGTCCAGCCGGTGAGGTAGCCGGCCAGTTCTTCCTTCATCGGGGCCAGCACCCCGGGGATTATCAGTTCCCGGTGGCTGAGCCGTTCGGCCAGTTTCTGCGTTTCCAGGGCCTGGTCCAGGCGCTGGGGGGTGAAGCTCCGGTAAATCATGGACATGTCGGCAGTGTCCCCCCGGGTATCCACCTGTAGCAGGAAAAAGGGGCTGACGGTCAGGGCCAGCAGACCGGTGAGCACCGTCAGGGTGAATTCGCTGTTGCCGGTGACCAGCAGCGGGGCGCCGGGGCCGGGATCGTTAAGCTCGAAAAGCGAGGGGTTCAGCGGCCGGGGAAACTCCAGGGACTGCACCTTGGGCAGGACCTCTTCGGCTCGCAGGGCCAGGTCCAGGGCGGCGCGCCTGGCAGTTGAAAGGCCGGGGCAATCATCCAGGCGGAGGGCGCCCTTCTTAAACTTTGCCGCCAGTTGGGCGGCATTCGCCATCCCGGCGCCCCGGCAGTCCTCCGGGCTCAGGTACGGAGCGAGGTCGATCCGGTCGATATATAGATTGGCATAAAGCATGGGAGCCCCCGATGGCGAAGTCTCTCGTCAGACTAACAGGAACGGCGCTGCGGGTCAACAACAGGCAGCAGTTGGTTGCCGATAGATTTTTCCTGACCTCAGACCTATAACTTAAAGAGAAGGCTTGCTTTTTTTATCATTTTGCTGTAAAAATTATTAAATTAACTTGCAGCCCAGGCGCGCCCTGGTAATAAAGGAGTTCTTCCCAAGGATAACCGGCTTAATTAACTAGCAAAACAGGGTAAAGGAGCAATCCCCGCACAACATAATCAGGATAGCGGGGATGCAGGTTTGGCTTAAATTTTCAGTCTTTCCACCGCACCTAACCGCTCACCCCATCACTCCTTTAGCCCCAGCCCTTCAGGCCCCGGAAGTCCTTGGTCTTAACACCTATGGCAGCCAGCAAACCGCTCATTTGTCAACTTCTGCCACACCTTACGCAACTGACGCCCTACCAGGCCGGCAAGCCCCTGGAAGAACTCGAACGTGAATTAGGCATCACCGGCGCCATCAAGCTGGCCTCCAACGAAAATCCTTTAGGGTCTTCCCCCAAGGCCCTGGCCGCCGTACAGGCGGGTCTTTCCAGCCTGCACCGTTACCCCGACAGCCACGCCTATTACCTGAAAAAGGACCTCGCCGCCCAATTGGGGCTCTCCCCGCAGCAACTCATCTTGGGCAACGGTTCCGACGAGATTCTGGACCTGCTGGTCCGGGCCCTGGTGCCCGCCGGCGGCGAAGTGCTCAGCACCACCCACACCTTTTTAATGTACGGCCTGATCACCAAGGCCGTGGGCGGCATTTTCCGCCCGGTGCCTCTGAAGGATTTACGGGTGAATCTTTCGGCCGTGGCCCAGGCCGTCAATTCCCAAACCCGTCTGATTATCCTGAACAATCCCAATAACCCCACTGGCACCGTTTTTTACCGGGAGGAATGGGAGGCGTTTTTGGCTGCCCTGCCGGCCGAAGTCACCGTGGTCCTGGATGAGGCCTATATTGACTTTGCCGACGACCCCCGGGTGCCCTCCGGCCTGACTTATCTGAACGAAGACCGGCCCCTGGTGGGGCTGCGCACCTTTTCCAAGGCTTACGGCCTGGCCGGTTTGAGAATCGGCTACGGCTACGGCCCCAGCCAATTGATCGATTGCCTGAATCGCCTGCGGATGCCCTTTAACGTTAACCGGTTGGCCCAAATGGCCGCCCGGGCGGCGCTGACCGACACCGACTTTCTGGCCCGGACCCTGGAACTGGTGCATACCGGCAAAGCCGAGATTTGCCAGGGATTAAAAAGCCTCGGTTTGGAATATCTGCCCTCCCAGGCCAATTTCATTTTAATTCGAGTGCCTAAGAAGGGGCAGGCCGTTTTTCAGGCCATGCTGCGCCAGGGAGTCATTATCAGGGCCATGGACGCCTACGGGCTGCCGGACCATATCCGGGTCAACGTGGGCTTGCCGCAGGAGAACCGGCGCTTCCTCGAAGCTTTGCATCAGGTATTGGGGATGAACGGCTGAGTGGGAAAAGGGGCCATTATCACCATCGACGGTCCGGCCGGCGCCGGCAAAAGCACGGTGGGCCGGCGGCTGGCTCAATCCCTGCACTATTTATATCTGGACAGCGGTTCCCTTTACCGGGCCGTGGCCTGGCAAGCCGGACGGCTGGGGCTCGATCTGAGCGATTCCGCCGCCCTGGCCGCTTTTCTGCCGGGCTTTAGGCCGGAGCTGCGGGCTGATGGGACGGGGTTCCACCTGCTGATTGACAATCATGAGGTGCGGGAGGAAATCCGCACCCCGGAAGTGAGCCGGGGGTCCTCACTGGTGGCCAAATTGCCGGTGGTGCGCCAGTGGGTCACGGAACACCTGCGCTGGCTGGCCAGAAACGGCGGCGTGGTGGCCGACGGCCGGGACCAGGGCACCGCGGTCTTTCCGGAGGCGGAGTTCAAGTTTTATCTGGATGCGGCTTTGCGCACCCGGGCCCGACGGCGGTTAAACGACTGGCAGAAAAATGATCATCCGCCTACCCTTGAGGTGGTTATGCGAGAATTGGCCGCCCGGGACCTGCAGGACAAAACCAGAGAGGCGGCGCCGCTTCAAATACCAGACGGGGCCACGGTCATCGATACTACAGATTTGACAGTGGATGAAGTAAGTTCCCTTTGTCTCACCCATATTAGAGGACCAAGACAGGGAAACCGAAACAAATAAAGGAACTAAGCCGGTTAAGAGCCGGAGCAAAAATAAACCATTAACTGGTACAAACTAACAGGGGGTCAACCTAACATGGACGGTATGGAAAACAACAAACTGACTAACCACACCCAGCCGGAGGAAGTCGAGACCCGGCCGCAACCCGAAGCCGAGGCTTCGGCGCCGACAGCTGCGGCGGAAGCCTCGATGGAGGAGACTTCACAAGCCGAGGCCATGCCTGAGATGTCGGACATGGAATCCATGAGCGAACTCTACGAAGAGAGCCTGCGGCGGGTTCAGGAAGGCGAAGTGGTCAAGGGCCACATCGTCTCCATCACCAAGGACTTCGTCATGGTGGATATCGGCTACAAATCCGAGGGCCAGATTCCCATCCATGAATTCACCACCCCGGAAGGCGAAATCACCGCCAGGGTGGGGGATGAAGTGGAAGCCCTGATGGAGAGCCGGGAAGATGAAGAAGGCGCGCTCATGCTTTCCAAAAACAAAGCCTCGAAGATCAAGGTGTGGGAAGAGGTCAGCTATGCCTACCACCATGAAGGCGAGGTAATGGGCACCATCGTCGCCAAGGTCAAAGGCGGACTAAGCGTGGACCTGGGCGGCATCATCGCTTTCCTGCCCGGCTCCCAGGTGGACCTGGCCCCCATGCGTCATACCGACCATCTCATCGGCGAGAAGCTCTCCTTCAAGGTCTTGAAGTTCAACCGTAAGCGGCGCAACGTGGTGCTTTCCCGCCGGGTCATGCTGGAGAAGGCCAAGGGCGAAGCCAAGGCCACCCTGCTGGCCACCCTGGAAGAGGACAAGGTCCTGGAGGGCGTGGTCAAAAACATCACCGACTATGGCGTTTTCGTGGATCTGGGCGGCCTGGACGGCCTGCTGCATATCACCGATCTGTCTTACGGCCGGGTGCGCCACCCCGCCGACCTCTTCAAGGTCGGCGACACCATCTCCGTCAAGGTCTTGAGCTTCGACCGGGAAAAGGAGCGCATCTCCCTGGGCCTGAAGCAGCTGACCCCCGATCCCTGGACCCTGGCGGAGGAAAAATATCCCCTCGGCGCCCGGGTCACCGGCAAAGTGGTGAGCCTCACTGACTACGGCTCCTTCGTGGAGCTGGAGCCGGGCGTGGAAGGCCTGATCCACATCTCCGAGATGTCCTGGACCCGCAAGATCCGACATCCTTCCCAGGTCCTTACCGTCGGCGACATGGTCGAAGCCACCGTCCTGGAACTGGAGCCCAACCGCAAGCGCATCTCGCTCAGCCTGAAGCAGGTGGAGCCCAACCCCTGGGAAGTCATCGGCGAGAAGTATCCGGTGGGTTCGGTAATCGAAGGCAAGATCAAGAATATCACCGATTTCGGCATCTTTATCGGCATCGATGAAGGCATCGACGGCCTGGTGCACATCTCCGACATCTCCTGGACCAAGCGCTTCAAGCACCCCTCGGAGCTCTTTAAAAAGGGTCAGGTGGTGCAGGCCAAGGTCCTGTATATCGACAAGGAGAACGAGCGCTTCTCCCTGAGCATCAAGGACCTGAGCCCCAATCCCTGGCAGACCATTGATGAGCGGTTCCCTGTGGGCTCCGCGGTCTCCGGCCCCATTACCAATATTACGGACTTCGGCCTCTTCGTGGAAGTTGAAGAAGGAATCGAAGGTCTGATCCATATCTCCGAGTTGGGCCGGGATAAGCAGAAGATGGCCGGCCTTAAGGTGGGCGACGTCATCCGGGCCAAGGTGATTCACGCCTCGGCCACCGAACGCCGCATCGGCCTAAGCATCCGCAAGCTGGAGACCGACGAGGAGCAGTCCCATTACCGGGATTATATGCATTCCCGCACCGAGGCAACCACCAACATCGGCGACCTGATCCGGGAAACCATGGAAGAGAAGCAGACTAAGAACAACGGATAAAAACCATGGCGATGAAATCGCATCCCTTGTTAAGCGGTTGTCTCATCACTGCTCTCGTGGTGTTCTTCTTCCTGGGCCTGACGGTCATTATCTATAATTTTATGGGCAAAGATAAGCTGCTGACCAACCGGGACAAGGTGGGCGTGGTAGAGATCAAAGGAGTTCTGGCCGACGGCAAGACTATCATTAAGCAACTGGATCGTTTTCGGGATGACAATGGCATTAAGGCCATTGTGCTGCGCATTGATTCACCCGGAGGCGCGGTGGGCCCGGCCCAGGAAATCCTGCGCGAGGTGGAGAAAATCAAGCGCAAGAAAAAGATCGTAGCCTCTCTGGGGACAGTAGCCGCCTCGGGAGGCTACTACATCGCCTGCGGCTCTGACCTGATCATGGCCAATAGAGGCACCGCCACCGGCAGCATCGGGGTGATCATGCAATTCACCAACGTGGAGGAGTTGACCAAAAAGGTCGGCCTCGACTTCTTCACCCTGAAATCAGGACGCTACAAGGATGTGGGTTCCCCTTTCCGGCCCATGACCGCGGAAGAGAAGGAATACATGCAGCACCTGCTGGATAATATCTACCAGCAGTTCATCAGCGATGTGGCCCGTAACCGCAAAATTCCCGTGGAACGGATGAAGTCTCTGGCCGAAGGCAGGGTCTATACCGGCGAAGAGGCCAAACAGGTGGGCCTGGTGGACGAGTTTGGCAACGTGCAGGACGCCATCGAAAAAGCCGGGCGCCTGGGCGGCATCAAAGGCAAGGTGCAGGCGGTCTATCCTCAAAAGGAGGGTTTTTCCCTGCTGCGGTTGCTCACGGGAGAAGACGCCGAACAGACCTTGAGCAACCTGGTGGGTCTCAGCTATCCGCACCCGGCCTTTCTGCCGTCGTGGTTCAGGTAGGGAAAACCGGCCGCCTTTCACGAGTGGAAGATTTTAACACCAAGGACACCAAGAGCACCAAGGTTCACCAAGAAAAAAAATAAAGCCCTGGCAAAAATCGCCAGGGCTTTATTTTTTCCTGGTTCCTATGTTGCCATGATGGTAATTGTTAAAAATGAACCATATTAAAATTCCAATTCCTCCGCAAGTGGATTTAATAGCTCGAGAGATTGTCGATGCAGGTTTCAAGGTTCATTCGGCTTTAGGACCTGGTTTATTAGAAAGTGTCTACGAAATCTGTTTGGCTCACGAATTAACTAAGAAAGGAATTAATTTTGTCCGGCAACCTGCTTTACCAGTCTTATATGATAATATCCGCCTTGAGTCTGGATTGCGCCCTGATTTAATCGTTGAAGAATCAATAATTATAGAGCTTAAAACGGTAGAGGCAATTTTGCCAATTCATATTTCTCAATTATTGACATATCTGAAACTCTCAGGACTCCGTCTTGGTTTACTGATCAATTTCAACGTGACTCGCATTAAGGATGGCATCAAACGAATTGTTCTGTAAAACCTTCACCACTAAGGATCCCAAAAGCACAAAATTTCATCAAATAAAAATTAAGCCCTGACGGTACAGTCAGGGCTTAATTTTTTCTTGGTAAATCTTGGTGTCCTTGGTGTCTTGGTGGTTCCGCTTTTATACGAAAATATCCACCGGCCCCTTCCCTTCCCGGATGATCTCCGGTACGTCGTCGATCAAGGAAATGATGCTGGAGGGCTCCGGCGGAATGATCCCGCCATCAATTACCAACTCCAGATGCGGCTTGAACTTCTCGGCAATCTCGTAGGGGTCGCTCTCCACCGGGCTCTCGGGCAGAGAAGCGCTGGTGCTGATGATAGGATGCCCCAGGAGCTGCACCAACCCTAAAGCGATGGGATGATCCGGTACTCTGATACCTACGGTGCGCCGGCGGGTCTGGAGGATCTTGGGCACCTGCCGGGAGGCCTCCAGCACAAAGGTGTAGGGACCCGGGAGGAGGCGTTTCATCACCTTATAGGCATAATTCCCCACCAGGGCGTATTCGCTGATATTCTTCAGGTCGTGACAGATGAAGCTGAAGGGTTTGCTCACGGGCCGCCGTTTAATGGTGTAGATTTTGCCGATGCCTTTGAGATTATAGAGATCGCATCCGATGGCATAGGTGGTGTCGGTGGGATAGGCGATGAGCCCGCCGCCCAGGAGGATGTCCACGGCCTTGCGCAGCAGACGCTCCTGAGGGTTTTGGAGGTTGATCTTAATGATCATGGGTGCCTTTGTCATGAACCACAGAGAAATAGAGAGCACAGAGAATACTGAATTAAAATCCTCTGTGCGCTCTGTGCCTCGTGGTGAAATTACTGTTGTTTAGCTTTCTTAGACCTGGTTTTGCCCTTGCCGGCCTTTTTTTTGCCCCTGGTCTCTTTGGCCGCTTGGGGCGCGGACTCGGCGGCGGTGGCGGTAGCCGGCGTCGCGGCTTTACCCCAGACTTTCTCCACCTGGTCCCTCAGCCAGTGGGGATCCCACCACTCCAGCGGGTCTACGAATTCCCCCTGAATTGACATATCGAAATGGAGGTGGTCGCCCCCAGCCAGGCCGGTGGTGCCGGTCTTGCCCACCACCTGTCCCTTGGTAACCTTATCTCCCACCTTAACGTCAATCTGACTCAGGTGGCTATAGCCTGAAAAGACCCCCAAACCATGGTCGATCATCACCGTATTACCGTAGATACCCACGTTCTCAGCCAGAACCACGATGCCGTTGTTGGCCGCGGGCACCGGGCTGTTAATCAGTGAAGCCAGGTCTTCGCCCAGATGGGTCTGCTGATCCACGTCCTTTCTCTGATACATGTAGGTGCGCCGGTCCCCGAAGCGAGCCATGGGTTTGCCGACGTAACGTTTGAAGGCCCCGGACCATAGCGGCGTGGGCGAGCTCTGGGAGCAGACCTGGTGAAACTTTTCATGGTTCTGACGGCGCAACTCCCGGTTGGCCCATAGGTAGTTCCCCAGGAGATCGCTGGGATTAGGCCCCGGTATGGTGGCGGCAACCTTGCGCAGGAAGTCATCCGGCAGATTGAGCTTGTCGTGCCGCCATTTCCGGGGCTTTACCTTCAAGGAAACCGGCTGCTTTATTTCCTGGCCTACCCCGGGCCGGGCCACCAGTTCCACCTGCGTGGCCGCCGGCCCCTCCTGAGGCACCGGGAAGAGCACCACGTATTCTCCCTGGCCCCCTCTGGGGTTGGCATAGCCCCGATAGAATTGGCCGCCGACCAACACCCCGGATTCTTTGGCCGCCTTATTAAGATGGTAGCTAATGCACCCGGTGCCGCCGGCATGGAGCAGATGGCTCACCGCCTCAAAGGACAGACGGATGGGCACCAGGTCGATGACCACATCCTGAGTCAAGCGCGCGGTCCGGCCCTGAAACAGGTTTTGCCAGGAGCGATCCCGCACGGTGGCGGTCAGAGTGGCCTTGCCCTCTTTGAAGCCCAGGGCCTTGGGCTCCAGGACCACGGGAATTTCCACCTTTTCGCCGGGAGCGCCGCCGGGCGGAAAATTCTTCTCCAAGATCACCTTTTCATGACCATCTTGAGAGAAGGTGACCTTGACATCCCTTAACCCGCTGGTTTCATCCCCGGCCTCCAGGGTGAGGGCGGTCTTGGCGCCCACCGCCTCCACCGGGGTCTTGAGGATGACCACGGGTTCGTCATAATCCATGTTGCCGAGGAGCAACCACCCTAAGACGCCCAACGCCACCAAGGCCAGGGCGGCCCAAAGGGCGGGGTGCGCACTCTTGCCAAAACGGGGAGGAGTAGTAAGGCTCATAAGCCGTATAGTACCAGCAATCAGCAGGGGCGGCAAGGCAGGCGCGCTCCGGGGCCTTACTTGCCTTTCCGCCTTTGCCGGATTATTGTTTATGCATAGCACCTTGGGGAGACGAGATTTTTAAATTTCGAATACTGATAGGCAGATGTTAAAAGAATGACGCTTAGTAGATTTCTGTCCCCTGGGGAATCAGGTTGGATCACCAACCGGCCCAAGGCGCTAAGAGGGTAGGAGAACCTCACCATGCCTGAAAAAACCGAGGAAATCATTCTCACCCTGGGGGGGCTGCACTGCGCTGCCTGTGTGGCCCGGGTCGAGCGGGCCTTGACCAATGCTCCGGGGGTAGAACAGGCCCTGGTCAATCTGGCCACTCGGCAGGCCAGGGTGCGCTATAATCCCCAGGCGACCAATCTTACGGCTCTGGCCGCCGCGGTCCAGGAGGCGGGCTATGAAGTGGAGGCTGCGGCCAAAGAGCAGCGCCCGCCCCGTGCACCCGAGGCCGAAGTTTTGCAGTTCCGCCACCGCTTCCTGCTGGCCCTGGTCCTGAGCCTGCCGGTCTGGGCCTGCATGATTCCGCCGGTGGAACACAACCTGGGCCTTAGCCACCGGGCCATGAACCTCATCCTGCTGGCCTTTTCCACCCCGGTGATGTTCTATTCCGGAGCCTCCTTCTTTACCGGGGCCTGGTCCGCCGCCCGGCACCGCGCCGCCAATATGGACACCCTGGTGGCCCTGGGCACTTCAGCGGCCTATTTCTATTCCGCCTGGGTCACCTTCTTTCCCAAAACCGTGGCCGCGGCCGGCCAGGCCCCGGCAACCTACTACGACACCGCCCTGATGATCATCACCTTTATTCTACTGGGCCGCTGGCTGGAGGCCCGCACCCGGGGCCGGGCCTCGGAGGCCATCCGGCGCCTCTTCGCCCTGGCTCCGCCCAGCGCCCGGGTGCGCCGTGATGACCAGGAAATGGAAATTCCCCTGGACCAAGTGATCGTGGGCGACCTGGTGCTGGTGCGTCCCGGCGAGAAAATTCCGGTAGATGGCGTGGTGGTGGAGGGCTCCTCCGCGGTGGATGAATCGATGCTCACCGGAGAAAGCCTGCCGGTGGCCAAGGAGCCGGGGGCCGAGGTCTGGGGCGCCACCCTGAATCAGCGCGGCTTTTTAGTCTTTAAAGCCACTCGGGTGGGCGAACAGATGGTGCTCTCCCAGATTATCCGGCTGGTGGAGGAGGCCCAGACCAGCAAGGCCCCCATCGAGCGCCTGGTGGATAAGGTGGCCGGCATCTTCGTCCCCGTGGTCATGGGCCTGGCGGGCTTGACTTTCTTACTCTGGCTCAGCTTCGGTCCGGCTCCGGCCTTCTCCCGGGCCATCATCAGCATGGTGGCGGTGCTGATCATCGCCTGCCCCTGCGCCATGGGACTGGCCACCCCCACCGCGGTCATGGTGGGCGCCGGCCGGGGGGCCGAACTGGGCATTCTGCTGCGCGGCGGCGAACCCCTGGAGCGGGCCTATCGCCTCACCACTGTGGTCTTCGACAAGACCGGCACCCTCACCCGGGGAACCCCTCAGTTGACCGACCTGCACGCCTGGGAGGGCCGGAGCGCCGACCAGATCTTGGTCCTGGCCGCGGCGTTGGAGGCCAAATCGGAACACCCGCTGGCTGAGGCCGTGACCCATGCCGCCGCGGTGAAACACCTGATTTTGCCAAAGGTGGAGGAATTTCAGGCATTGCCGGGGCTGGGGGTGGAGGCCAGGGTAGATGGCCAGGAAGTCCTTCTGGGAAATCTGGCTTTTCTGGCCCAAAAGCAGGTCCCCACCGACAGACTCACCGCACCGCAGCAGGAGCACGCCCGGGAAGGCAAGACCGCCATCTTCCTGGCCGTGGACGGCAAACCCGTCGGTGTCATCGCCGCGGCGGACACCCTGAAACCAGGGGCAGCCGCGGCAGTCAAGGCCTTGCAGGGCATGGGGCTAAAAATCCTGCTGTTAAGCGGCGACCATCGCCTCACCGCCGAGGCCATGGCCCGCAGCGTCGGGATTAGCGACGTCCTGGCCGAAGTCATGCCCGGCGACAAGGCCCTGAAGGTGATGGAACTGCAAGGACAGGGCGAAGTGGTGGCCATGGTGGGCGACGGCATCAACGATGCCCCGGCCCTGGCCGCCGCCGACGTGGGCATTGCCCTGGGCACCGGAGCTGACGTGGCCGTGGAGGCCGCGGACCTGACCCTCATCCGCGATAACCTGGCCCTCATCCCTCAGGCCATCCATCTGTCCCGGCAGATGATGCGCATCATCCGCCAGAACCTCTTCTGGGCCTTCTGCTACAACCTGGTGGCCCTGCCGGTGGCCGCCGGCCTGTTCTATCCCTTCTGGGGCTGGACCCTCAACCCCGCCCTGGCCGCCGCGGCCATGGCCATGAGCTCGGTGAGCGTGGTTACTAACAGCTTGCGCCTGCGGCGGTTTAAGGCCTAAGCGACCGGAGACCGAGGACCGGGGACCGGAGACAAATGATTTGCTTCGGTCTTCCGTCCTCAGTCTCCGGTCTTTTGGCCTTTATAACTCCACCTCAATCATTGTAGGGCGACCCGCTGGGTAGCCGTTTTTGACAATGCATCATATATTGCAAAAACCCTTTAAAAGAATTATGATTTTTTAGCAGGAGCGCCACAATTATGGATAAGATAGAGAAAGTCGGGCGAGAGATTCAGGAATTTTCGCCCGCGGAACTGGCGGCCTTTCGCAAGTGGTTTCATGATTTCGATGCCGAGGCCTGGGACCGGCAAATAGAAGAAGATGTCCAGGCAGGCAAATTGGAAGCCTTGGCGAAGGCCGCACTCCAGGCTATGGCAGGTGGCGGGTGCCGCGAGATTTGAAGCACCTCGCCTCACCGCAATTCTGGGCCTGCTTTAAAACTCTTTCCAAGCCGGTGCAGCAGCTTGCCCGCAAGAGCTTCACCCTGCTAAAACACGATCCCCGCCACCCCTCCTTACATTTCAAACAGATTGGGCGTTTTTGGTCCGTCCGCATCGGCCTCTTTTATCGCGCCTTGGGTGTCGGCATCCCGAACGGCGTGCTGTGGTTTTGGATCGGCAGCCACGCCGACTACGACAACCTCATTGGGTAATGATAAAAAGGGGCGGCCCGCTGGGTCGCCCCTACGTTTTAATATCGCCAGCCCCGAAGTTTCAGCAGGTGATGCACAGGCTGGAAGCCTGCGCCACCACCCCCTAATCCCTAATCCCTGACCCCTGCCCTCTACATCAACCGCCTGTACAGATCCAGATAGGCCTGGGCGCTCTTGGTCCAGGAGAAATCCTGGGCCATGGCGTTCTGCATGATCCGGGACCAAAGTTTCTGGTCTTTATAGGCCTCGACCGCCTGATAGATGGCCTTTAAAAAGGCCTCGGCGGTGTAATCGCTGAAGATGAACCCTGTCCCCGGTTCCTTGGGGTTGCCCACCGGGGTGACGGTATCCGCCAGGCCGCCGGTTTCCCGGACAATGGGGATAGTGCCGTACTTCATGGAGTAGATCTGGTTGAGGCCGCAAGGCTCGAAGCGCGACGGCATGAGGAACATGTCGGCCCCGGCCTCCATAAGGTGGGCCAGCTTGTTGTCGAAAGCCACCAGCACTCCCAGTTTGCCCTTATATTTGGGGGCCTCGGCCGCCAGCCAACGGTGATAGCGCTCCTCGCCGGTGCCCAGGATGACCACCATGACCTCCTGGGTCATAAGCTGCGGCAGCGCCTGGGCCACCAGGTCGAAGCCCTTCTGGTCCGCCAGGCGGGAGATCATGGCCAGGATGGGGGCCTTGGCCAATTTTTTATTGAGCCCGAAGGCCTCCATCAGGGCCGCCTTGTCGGCGGCCTTGCCCTGCAAATCTTCAAGAGTGAAATTATGCGGCAGCAGTTGATCGGTTTGTGGACTCCATATCTGATAGTCCACGCCGTTTAAAATACCGTGCAGTTTCGTGGAGTAACGGCGCAGCACCCCATCCAGGCCGTAGCCGAACTCCAGCGTCTGGATTTCCTGGGAGTAGCGGGGGCTGACGGTGGTAATGGCGTCGGAGAAAATAATGCCGCCCTTGAGGAGGTTGATCTGGTCATAGTACTCCAGGCCGTCGATGGTAAACAAGGAGCGGTCCAAGCCCAACCGGGGAAACCTGCTCCGGGGGAATAACCCCTGGTAGGCCAGGTTGTGAATGGTCAAGAGAGTCTTGGTCCCGGCCATGGCCTCGGCCCAGGCCCAGTGGTTCTTCAGATAGACCGGCACCAGGGAACTCTGCCAATCGTGGCAGTGGATCAGATCCGGCTTGAAATTCATCTCCCGGCAAATAGGCAGCACCGCGCCGCTGAAAAAAGCGAAGCGCTCCAGGTTGTCGAAATAGTCGCCCCTGGGGGTGCCATAGAGTTGGCTGCGCTCGTAAAACTCGTCCCGGGCCACGAACCAGAAAGGATAATCAGGAGATTCCGGAGCCATGAGGTCGAAGGGGAGATTGAGGGGCTCCGGCAGGTTCACCTCGAGGTCCGTGGCCACCGCGACCGTGGGGATCTTGCCCTGTTTCACCGCGCCGTAATAAGGCATCAGGACTTTGACTTCCACCCCCAGGTCCCGCAAAGCGTCGGGTAAAGTGCCCACTACGTCCGCCAGACCCCCGGTCTTGGCAAAGGGTATGCCTTCAGAGGCTACAAACAGCACTTTGAGCTTCTCAGCCATGGGGACTCCTTTTTTAGGGGCCAGGGATTAGGGGTTAGGGATCAGGAATTAGCAAAATCTGACCCCTGGCCCCTACCCCCTAGTCCCTAATATTTGTAAATCAAATCGATGTCCGAAGCCACGAACCCCTTCTCGCCTTCGGTCAAGGTAAACTCAAAGATATAGTCGCGGCTGGGGAGATTTTCCGCGTGCGTTCCCGGAGGCAAGTCCTTCTCCATAAAGAACACGGAGGTATAGGGCGATTCGTCCAGGCGGGTGTCAGTCACCCAGACCTTGCCAAAAATGTGCATGAACCGGAAAAAGCCGTAGGACCGGTCCAGAAAGTACTTGGTGCACACCCCGCGCACCCGGCTGCCTACTTCACCCCAGGAGGGCGCAGCGGCAAACGGCGGAGTAGTGGGCAAAAGCCCTGGAATAAGATACCCAGGGACAAACAGGTCCACCTCCCGGCGCAACCGGGCCGAGACATTGTTAAAAGCGATCAGTTCCACCCGGCAGCCCTTGTTCTGAACCATGCTGACTACACTACAAAAATCGCCGTCCCCGGTAAACAGGTAGATCAGGTCCAACCGGTCCGACTGGGAGACGATATCGAGGCCCATCTCCATATCCAGGTTGGCCTTGCCGTAGGTGCGGCCGGAATCGTCGGTGTACCAGCGGATAGGTTTTTCCACCGCTTTAAAACCTAAATCACGCAGGGTAAGGATGAAATTCAGGGTATTCTTATAATTGGGGTCCGAGCCGGCCCGGTCTTCGTCTATGGCTACATAGGCGTTGAGGCGCAGAGCCTCGTCACCATCCCGGGAGGCGAAGCGCCGGATGACTTCGTAGCGCATGCCGTAGCCCCCGTTGCGCATGATATTCATGGAGTCCACAAAGACCCCGATTCTCCTCATCATCTATTAAGCTCCTTTAGCTACTGCACTAAAATTTTGGGTACCGAAATAGTTGCCTGCCTGAACAGAACTAGAATTCCTTCCGCAAAGCAAACTAAACTAGTCTCAGGAGCATTGGCCCCGCCCCCTCCCCTTTGAATCAACCAAGTTTAGAGGAAAAACCTCCGGTCCGCAAGTGGCGATAACGGCCGCGGCTTCAAGCCTCTTCGTTTTGCAACGGCTGGCTTTGGAATAGCTGGAGCAAGGTCGTCGAATTCTGTTAAGATAAGGTCCAGAGGAATTGGTGCAAGATGTTGGAAGTCTGGCGCATGTGGAATTATGCCACCATGGTGGTCCTGACGGTGCTCACCGCCGGGCTGTTCGCGGCGATTCTCATCCCCTTCAAGGGCATCCCGCTTATTCCGGGGCTCACCGAACTGCGGCCGGCCAACGTCATCCCGGTGGTTTTTGGCCTGTTGTTCGGACCCGCCGGGGCCTGGGGCGCGGCCTTCGGCAATCTCATCGGCGATTTTTTCGGCACCCTGGGCATCGGCAGCTTCTTTGGCTTTTGGGGCAATTTTCTGGCCGCCTACCTGCCTTACAAGATGTGGCAAAATCGTCCCCTGGATCAGATTTCGCACCAGGCGCCCCGCTTTGTGGCCGCGGTGCTTTTGGGCGCCATGTCTTGCGCCCTGGTCATCGGCTTCGGCGTGGAAGCTTTCAAACTCCTGCCTTTCAGCATCATCGCGGTGGCGGTCCTGGTTAATAACGGCCTGGTCTCCCTGGTTCTCGGCCCTTTGCTTTTGCGGCTGATAGCGCCCCGGGTGGGCCGCTGGGACCTCGCCTGGCGGGAGCAGATGGACCCGGAGGACTGCCCCCCGGGCTTGGCTCCCCGCATGGGGATGATATTGGTGTGGGTAGGCGCGGCCGGGGGGTACGGGGTTGGCCTGGCGGTGGGTTTCGGGTTGTTAGTTATACCTGGACTGCCGTCCCTGGCGGTGGTGCTGGCGCCGTTTGTGGCGGTACTGTTGTTGGGCTGTTTTCTTCTTTAAAATGTGGCCGCAGGCTTTAGCCTGCGTGAGAAATGCAATTCCCACTTATTATCATAGAACTATTAATAGGCGCATCAATGTCCATAAAGAACTGATTACGGTCATAGAAATAAAGAAAGGGAGAAACGACATGGCAAGGCTGGAATGGGAAAAGGTGGAACACAACCTCAATGATAGGGTCTTTAGGGCTAAGGTTCCAGGTGGCTGGATTGTCTGGGTGTATGACACCGATGCGGAGGGAATAGGTGGCCTAACCGTTGTCCCTGACCCCAACCGCGAGGCATTAGTAGCACAGGGCTCTGGCCTGTGAGGTTCACAGGCTGGAAGCCTGTGCTACTATATTGGACAGGCGAGGGCGCCTGTCCTACACCTCTCTTGTCTTGCATCTTTGCGCCTTGGCGTCTTTGCGTGAGATAAATTGTCCGAACCCATCATCAAAATCACCGATCTGCACTTTCGCTACAAAAAGGCGGTCCGGCCGGTCTTTACCGGCTTCAATCTGGAGGTCCAGGCCGGCGAGCGTCTGACTATCCTTGGTCCCAGCGAGGCCGGCAAATCCACCCTGGCCCATTGCCTCCAGGGCCTTATCCCGCGGCTGATCAAAGGCCAGTTTCAAGGCCAGGTGGAAGTGGATGGATGCAGCACCGCGACCTGCCGCCCCAGGGAGCTGGCCGGCCGAGTGGGTTTGTTGTTTCAGGATTTCGAGGCCCAGCTTTTTTGCACCCGGGTGGACCTGGAAGTAGCCTTCGGCCCGGAAAACCTGGCCCTGCCTCCTGACGAACTCCGGCGGCGGGTGGCACGCAGCCTCGGTTTGGTGGATTTGTCCGGCCTGGAGGCCCAGAATCCTGCCACTCTTTCAGGCGGCCAAAAGCAGCTCCTGGCCCTGGCCGCGGTGCTCGCCCTGCAACCCCGGCTTTTGGTCCTGGATGAGCCCACTTCGGACCTGGACCCGCTGCGAGTGGAGGAGCTGCTCCAGGCGCTGGACCGTCTGGCCCAGGACCAAAGCTTTACCCTGATCCTCCTGGGCCAGGACCTGCGCCTGGCCCGGAATTGTTCCCGGCTGGTGCTGCTGCACCAGGGCGCGGTGGTGGCCGACGGCGTGCCTTCTGAGGTGCTGCTCCGAGTGGAGCTTTTTCGTCAATTGGGGCTGCAGGTTCCGGAATTGCCCGGTTTGTTCCATGATCTGGGACAAACCACCCTGCCGCTCACCCTGGAGGAGGCCGAAGCCCGGGCGCGGAGCCTGCGATGGGGTGCGGCGCCAATGGCGGGCGAGACCCCCGCCCCATGTGTCGTAACCGCCTCTCCCCCTCCCCAACGTGGGAGGGGGCAGGGGGGAGGGGGAATTGATCTCACCCCCACCCTGACCCTCCCCCATCAAGGGGGGAGGGCATCGAAGACAACCGCCCTACACTGCCGCTCCGGAAATTTTAGCCCTGCGCCGGGTCAGTTTTGCCTATCCCGAGGCGCCTCCGGTGCTTAACGACTTCTCCCTGGCTTTTCGCGAGGGTGAGCTCACCGCCATCCTGGGCCCCAACGGCAGCGGCAAGACTACCCTGCTCAAGCTCCTCCGGGGGCTGCTCAAGCCTCAAGCCGGCGAGGTCTGGCGGGCCCCAGGCACCCAGGCCGGTTTCGTCTTCCAGAATCCCGACTACCAGATCTTTGCCGAAGAGGTTTGGGAAGAAGTGGCCCTGGGGCCCCGGCAATTGGGCCTCGAACCAAAGGAAGTCAACCGCCGGGTGGAGGAGGCCTTGACCTCAGTCCATCTGCTGGACCGGGCCCACGATGATCCCTTCTCCCTGACCAAGGGTCAGCGTCAATGTTTGGCGGTGGCCGGCGTTCTGGGCCTGGCCCCCCGGGTTATCATCCTGGATGAGCCCACCACCGGTTTGGACTTTGCAGAGCAGCAGGACCTCCTGAACCTGGTGGCCGGGCTGCACGCCCAGAGCCGCACCATCATCATGGTGACCCACTCCATGTGGGCCGCGGCCACTTATGCCCAGCGCCTGGTGGTGCTGAAGGATGGCCGGGTGCTGTTGGACGGCCCTACTAAGGAAGTCCTGGCCCAGGAAGACCTCCTGGCCGCAGCCCGCCTCCAGGCGCCGGACGTCGTGCGGCTCAGCCGGCGCCTGGGGTTTATGGCGCTGACGCCGCAAGAGTTTCAAAAGCGGCTCAGCAAATCATAATACACTCCGAGAAGATTAGTAGCGGCTTAAGCCCGGGTCAGGCACAGACTGGAAAGCCCGGGCCGCCAATCCAATAATCTAAAACTACTCGCGCCCTTGCCAGCTCCGCCTTGGCTTCTTAACATTTAGCCGTGAACAGCGTACGCTTTGCCGCGAATTGACGCTTCCTAAAATCGAATTTTAGGATTCACCATTGGACGCCGAATCCCAGAGAGTTTCGAACTCCGCAGAAGTTAAGCACCTGAGGGTGTGCCCGCCCCTCCGATGGAGCGAGCAACTCGTCGAGATTCTGGTCTTTTTATTTCTTATAGTACCCTCCATGGTGATTGCGCTTTTTTTCGGCATCCGCGGGGGCACCTTGACCGTCTGAAATGAACTATCTTTATCTTTTGCTAAAAACCTCGAAACCTGGGACTCGAAACTCGAAACTATGACTAATCATCAAGTGGACCCGCACCTCTTTGTCGTCTTCGGCGCCACCAGCGATCTGATGCGCCGCAAGCTGCTGCCGGCGCTTTATCGCTTCAGTGAGCAGTACGGCGCCCAAAAACTCTTATTGGTCGGCCTCTCCCGTCGCCGCGACTTAACCGATGCGGGCTTCCGGGCCCTGGCCCGGGCGGCCCTGGCCGAATCCGGGCTGCCTCAGGCCGGGCTGGCCGATGGCTGGTGCGACGCCTGCCTCTTTTTCCAGCCCCTGGAGGAGGGTAAGGGGGAGGATTACCGGGCCCTGGCGGCCCGGCTCAAGGCCCTGGAAAAGAGACACCATTTCCCTGGAAACCGCGTCTTTTACCTGGCCCTGCCGCCGGAGGCCTTTGGACCGGCCATCGACGGCTTGGGCCAGGCAAAGCTGAACCGCAGCGCGGGCTGGACCCGCCTGGTGGTGGAAAAGCCCTTCGGCCGCGACCCGGAGTCTGCTGGAAATCTCAATCGACTGCTGCACCGCCATTTCGAAGAATCCCAGATTTACCGGATCGACCACTACCTGGGCAAGGAAACGGTCCAGAACCTCTTGATCTTCCGGTTCGCCAATGACATCTTCGAGCCCCTGTGGCATCGCAACCGGGTGCAAAGCATCCAGATCACCGTGGCCGAAGCTGGCGGCGTGGGCCGCCGCGGCGGCTATTATGAGCAGACCGGGGCCCTGCGGGACATGGTGCAGAACCACCTGACCCAGCTCCTGACCCTCACTGCCATGGAGGTCCCGGTCACCTTCGAGCCGGAGGCCATCCGCAGTGAAAAAGCCAAAGTGCTCCGGGCCATTCCCCCGGTGCGCCCTGAAGACGTGGTTTATGGCCAGTATACCCGGGGTATGGTAGCCGGGGAGGAGGTGCCGGGCTACCGTGAGGAAACCGGGGCGCGGGATTCCACCACCGAAACCTTTGTGGCCTTGAAGCTCGGCATCGACAATTGGCGCTGGCAGGGCGTGCCTTTTTACCTGATTACCGGCAAACGCCTGCCTACCCGCTTCACCCAGATCGCCGTCACCTTCACCTGCCCGCCGGTTTGGCTCTTCCGGGGCTTGCAGACCTCCTGCAGCCCCAATGTCCTGATCTTCACCCTGCAGCCGGATGAAGGCTTCGACCTCCGCTTTCAGGTCAAGGCCCCGGGGGAGCCCCTGGACCTGAAGACCCAGCGTCTGCGCTACCGCTACGCCGAGGCCTTCGGTCCCCTGCCGGACGCCTATGAGACCCTGCTCGTCGACGTCATGGCCGGGGACCAGACCTTGTTTGTGCGGGCCGACGAAGCCGAAGCCGCCTGGCGCCTTTACGCCCCCCTGCTGGCCGAACCCCCCTCGCCTCCCCTCTTCTATCCCGCCGGCTCCTTTGGCCCCCCCGACGCAGCCCGTTGCATGGCCTGGCCGGACCCAGCCGCACTTTACCGTTAGTTCACGACACAAGACTATCCGCAACAGAAGACTTGCCCGGCCCGATTATCCAGGGTAAGATGGTTACGGGCGCAAACAAATCCCCTCTCCCCTTCGAGGGGAGAGGGTTAGGGTGAGGGGTGGTAATAATATGCACTACCTTTTTGTTCTGGAGGACTGATTTATCTGGGATGAAGATGGTGATGATGATAGTTATTATAACAGTGCAGAATGGGGATATGAGCGCTATTTGGTATTGCAACTATGGGATGGCGAATGTGAACGTTGTGGAGAAGCCACAGAAAGCCCTCATGTTCATCATGTATATGGACTTAACTATCAAATCTATGAAATATTATGTCCTGACTGCCATGCTGAGCATCATGGAAATGATGAAATCGCTGATTACCGATCACATGATCCGCATTGCAAAATTTGTGGTAAAACTTGTTCATGGAAGAAGAATGAAAATAGATGGAAACTTACTGATACAGATGGAAAGGTTCATGTTTGCAAGCATCTAAAAGAGGAAGCTAAAAAGATTTCTGAATCATTGACTAATAATAAAAGAAAAATTCAAAAATCATTGTTTTGAATTATTAATAGAGAAATAATTCTTAATCCCCCCTCACCCCGGCCCTCTCCCCCGGTGGGGGAGAGGGAGAAAAAGATGTGGGTAGCCGCCGTACAACTCAACTCCGGGCCCGATATCGAGGCGAATCTTTCCCGCGCCCGTGATTTGATAGCTGAGGCTGCCGGCCGCGGGGTGCAACTGGTGGCCCTGCCGGAGCATTTTGCCGGTTACGGCCTGGATTCGGCCGTGGCCGCGGCAGCCCAGCCCCTCGACGGCCCCCGGGTGACGGAATTTCGGGAGTTGGCCGGGAAGCTGGGGATCTTCCTGCTCCTGGGCTCCTTCCCGGAGCAGGCCGGTCCGGGCGAGCGCCATTATAATACCAGCGTCTTGATCAGCCCGCAGGGCCAGATCCTGGCCCATTACCGCAAACTGCACCTTTTTGATGTGGAACTGCCCGGCGTCCCGGCCTACCGGGAATCCGACTTCACCCAGCCGGGCCGCGAGGTGGTCACCGCCTCCCTGCCGGGCACACCGTGGGTCGCCGGCCTAAGCGTGTGCTATGATCTGCGTTTCCCGGAACTCTTCCGGGAGCAGGTCCGCCGGGGGGCCAATCTCCTCTTCCTGCCCGCGGCCTTCACCCTGAACACCGGCCGGGACCATTGGGAGACGCTGTTAAAGGCCCGGGCTATTGAAAATTTGTCGTATGTGGTGGCCCCGGCCCAATGGGGGGCGCACGTTAACGACCGCCGGACTTACGGCCGCTCCCTGATTATCGACCCCTGGGGCTTGACCCTGGCCCAGGCCGCGGACGGCGAGGGGATTATTTATGCCTGGCTGGACTTTGAGCGACTGGATCGCCTTCGCCGGGAACTGCCCTGCCTGGAGCATCGCTGTCTGAAATGATCAGGCTTTAGTAGCACAGGCCTCCGGCCTGTGAAAAACTCAGGCTGGAAGCCTACACTACAATTAACCTAGGCGACGATATAATTGATATGAGGGCCATATTCAAATCCGCCAGCCGCGCTCTCTTCCGCTGGTATCTGAGCAAATTCCCGTTGCGGGACGGCAAGGCCTATTTCTATGACAAGCTGCACCCGTACCTGATGCCGGACGAGCGTCTGCTCACCGTAACCCTGGATAAAGGCTTCCGCATGCGCCTGGACCTGGAGGACGCCGAACAGCGCAAAGTCTATTTTTTCGGGCATTACCACGAGCGCTACGAAGCCGCCCTGGTGGCCTCCCTCTTGGACCCGGGGGAGGTCTTTTGGGACGTAGGCGCCAATGTCGGCTATTTTTCGCTGGTAGCCGCGGCGGCGGTGGGCGAAACCGGGGAAGTTGTGGCCTTCGAGCCCGGGGCCGCCGCCCTGGAGCGCCTGATGGAAAACGTCTCTCTCAATCCTTTTAACAATATCAGGATTTTTAACCTGGCAGTGTCGGATGCCGCAGGCGAGGCCACGCTTTACCGGGCCGACGGCATCGCCGACAGCAGTGCCAGCCTGTTTGCCGCCGCAGCCGGAGCTGCCGGGGGCGAGGTCTGCCGCACCGTGACCCTGGACGGCTGGCTCAAACAGGAAGGCTTGCGGTCGCCGGACTTTCTCAAATTAGACGTGGAAGGAGCCGAACTGGCAGCCTTGCAAGGGGCCTTGGATATTCTGACCGAATCCCGCCCCTTACTGTTGGTGGAGATGGAAGAGAAGAACCTGGTGGCCGCCGGCGCCTCCAAGGCGGCTATCCAGTCTTTCCTGAGGCCTTTGGGCTACCAGGCCGCCTTCCTGCGCAAAGGCCGCTGGCACCCCATCGATGATGTCAACTTAACCCGCGGCCGCAATCTCTTCTGGTTCAACCCCTCTATCCCCAAACACCGGGAAAAGGTGGGCCGTGTTTTGGATCTCGGCACATTAAATCAGAAGGGGGCAGGAGAAAGAGGCTAGCGCTATCGGCAGTCCCGTTCTTCGGGGTTTTTTAATTCAATTTCGGGCCCGGTAAAAATTTTCCGTCTGACCCTGGGGAAGATCGGGCGTTGAGAAGAGTCGTTTGGCCACTACAAAGTTTTTTTGATAATAAGGTCGGGTTAAATCTGACACAGTTACACCCTGGCTGCCTCTGGCGGCATGGATCATTTTTGCCTCTCCCAGGTAGATGCCCACATGGGCGATGCGCCTTTTTTTGCTTCTGAAAAAAAGGAGGTCCCCCGCCTCCAGCCTGGAAAAATCCATGGAATAGGCCGCCACGCTGCCCTCCTTTGCCTGCGCCGCGCTGACTCGAGGCAGGTAAATATC
>JAMCQY010000294.1 GCA_023381945.1 Deltaproteobacteria bacterium | reverse complement strand
CTTGCAGCTTAACCTATTTCAAACCTGCACTGTGCAGGAACTCTTTGAACCGCCCGGCCCCCTGCCGGATAATATGAATGTGAATAACCAGTTAAACCTGGCTTGGGCCTAGCCGGACAGAAATGATCCCGGCCTTAAATCCGGATGGATGTGCTATGTGCGGTACGTGCGCCGAAAGCTGCCATATTGATGCCATCAAGATGGCCGATACCGGAAGCGGGTCTGAAATGCCGGAAGTCAATGAGCAAATCTGCATAGGATGCGGAGTTTGCGTTTCCGTCTGTCCAACAGGATCGCTGACCATGACGCAACGGAAAGTTTCATATATTCCGCCGGATAATAAAATGGAGCAACTTAAGCGAATTGCGAGTGAAAAATGGTCTCAACAGAAAGGAGCCAATCTGATGTCATCTGTACTTAGCGTCAACGTTTTCACTGCACCGGAAAAGGCAATGGTCGGTGAGCGGGCCCGGCCGTTTGGGCCGCCGACCGCGTTTGATCCGATGACCTCGACACTGATTTTCGGCGAGAACGACGCCGTCCTCGTCGACACCCTCACCACCGTCGCCGAAGCCGAAGCGCTGGCCAACTGGGTTGCCCTCCACCATCGCAACCTCACCACGATCTACATCACCCATGGCCATCCCGACCACTTCCTCGGGCTCAGCGTGCTGCTGCAACGGTTCCCCGACGCCCGGGCCATCGCCACACCGAAGTCAGTAGAGCTGATGCGCAAATACTCCCAACTGATGCCGTTGTTCCGCAAGCGCTGGCCCGGGCAACTGCCAGCCGGGATCGCGCTCGCCGAACCCTACGACGACCAAGTCTTCACCCTGGAGGGCCACGAGTTGCGCATCATCGAACAAGGCCGCACCGACGCCGTCGATACCACCTCCCTGCACGTGCCAACGATCGATCTCGTCGTAGCGGGCGACGTCCTATACAACCAGTGCCACATGTACGTCGGTGAGACCACACCGGAAAGCCGCGCGAATTGGATTGCCGCGCTGGACCGTTTGGCGGCGTTGAATCCGAAGATCGCCGTAGCCGGTCACAAGAAGCCGGGCGCCCCGGATACCCCGGCGGCCATCGAGGAGTCGAAACGCTACCTTACCGACTTCGGCCGACTCCTGGAGTCAACCTCCAGCGATCGCGAACTCTACGACGCAATGACCGAACTGTATCCCGACTGGGTCTGCCACCAAGCGTGGCTGATGTTCGGCTTCAGCTAAACCATCCGCCTCAAAAACGGCAGGGGCGGCGGAAAGATCCCGCCGCCCCCGGTGCCAACGGTCCTACAATATGCGAGTACCGACCTTCCTCGATTACCGTGATCACTCTCAGGCTCAGTCGCCTCCCCTCAGCAGCATCGACGAAACGGAAATTTTAATTGTCGTTGAACAGGAAAAATTGACGTTGATCAGATGTATCAGCCCCGCCACGAAGGGTAGTGGATTACAATGTGTTCTGTGACGCTGCTGGCCAACCCACCGAAGGGTCCGCAAAAATAACCTGTAAATTTGGTCAGACCAGAGAAAAAGGGGGATTTCGCCTAACTAGCATATTTAACATAAAATTTGGCTTTTTTCCTACTAAACCAGTATGGGAACATTTTGGGAACATGGGGCGAAAACTGCCGCTGGGAAGGAAAAACTAAATCGGTAAGATGCTGAAATAATTGGTGCCTGGGGCCGGACTCGAACCGGCACGGGGCGAACCCCGAGGGATTTTAAGTCCCTTGCGTCTACCCGTTCCGCCACCCAGGCAGCGACCATAATTTATTATATCGCCGGGCAACATTCAAGTTCTTATGAGGAATTCTTCGTGCGCAGTAACAGAGTAACGGATAAAAAACGATAGTCATTGGAATACGGGGGCTGGTCATTAAAAGTCGCGTTCAATTCTGCCAGCCAAGAAAGAAGCTCCCGACAGGCATCTTGTAAGGCAGATTAGAGTAGTGCGGCTGGAGAACAGGCCGGCCTGGCATTAAGAGTGGTGCCGTTGCGAAGATTTACCCGCGTTTTGGCCGCGGCCGCCCGCCGGGCTTTTTAGTTTTGACTTGCTTTGCCCGCTTCCCGGCGGGTTTCGACAGGTTTCACTTTTGGCGCGCCTTCTTTACAGAACTATTATTCAACTTCGCCAGTTGCAGCGGCTGAACCCCTGAGTCTGCAGGGAAAGCCGAACCGGCCGGGCCCACGACCAGGGCCGACACCATGACTGCCAGAATCGGGATTATGGTGCGCATTACCATACCGCTTTCATCATCTAAATTTGCCGCCACCATAGCAAACCAGGAAATTTTTTGCCAATATATAATTTTAAAAGAAAATTTATTATATATTTGACCGCCAGGAGCCGCCGGATTCCGACCGGTCTCCAACTTGACAAAGAGGCCACTCTTGAATTAAATTGGGGGCAAATAGCTTGAATTTTAAAGAGTTTCAGGATGACCGGCGGCCCGGATAAGATGGGCTCACCGGCGAACGCCACAAGGGGAGGCGACCATGCGAGTCCGGGAACGGATGCTGCCGGCGGGCTGGTATCCTGGCAGCGCCAGCGGCTGCCAGGCCGAGATCGAGCATTATATGGCGGGGGCGGCCCCACTGCCCGCGGGCGTCAGGGTATATGGAGGCATCGTGCCTCACGCCGGCTGGTACTTTTCCGGGAAGGCGGCGGCCCGGGTCTTCGGCCTCACCGCCAAGGTGACCCAACCCCAGGTGGTCGTGGTCTTCGGCGGGCACCTGGGGGGAAATTCCCCGCCTCTGCTGGTGAGCGACGAGGCCTGGGAGACCCCCTTGGGGAACGTAACCCTGGCCACGGAGTTTTACGCGCCTTTGCGGAAACGCCTCTCCCTGGGCGAAGAATATCCGGGGGACAACACCATTGAGGTCCAGCTCCCCATGGTGAGATATTTTTACCCCAAGGCCAAGGTACTGGCGCTGCGCTCACCCCAATCGCCAACGGCCATGGAACTGGGGGAGGCGGTGGTGGCCGTGGCCCAGGAACTCAAGGTCTCCATCCTGGCCTTTGGGTCCACCGATCTGACCCACTACGGTCCCAACTACGGCTGGGCCCCCAAGGGCCTGGGCGCCGAGGCGGTCAAATGGGTCAAAGAGGTCAATGATAAGCGCTTCATCAATGAGGCTCTGCAACTGAACGGGCCTGGGATGCTGCAAGCGGCCCAGGAAGACCAGAGCGCCTGCAGCGCCGGCGGCGCCGTGGCCGCGGTGGCCGCCGCCCGGAAACTGGGGGCCCGGAAAGGCGTCCTCCATGACTATTACACCAGCTACGACGTCATGCCGAACGACAGCTTCGTGGGTTATGCCGGAATCGTGCTGGAGGGGTGAGGCCGGGGGGGCGAGTAGTAAGCAGTGAGCAGTGAAGAGTACCTCATGGGCTTTTGGCCGATCGCAAAATCTTAAACATCCGGTGCTCCTGAACGGCGGCACGGTGACCACCGTGGACCATACTTTCAGTGATGCCGATTCCGGCGCCGTGCAGGTGGACGGTGGCCTGATCTCTTATACGCACCTTGATGCCATGCAGGACACTCTGGCGGCAGCAGACCGCACCTTCCGGTTTGGTGGTCGCAACGACCTCATTACCCTGGCAATCAATACCACCCCGGCGGATAAACTCTCCCGCCTCACCAGCCGTGACTCCAGCGCGGAGGTGGATTTCCGCAATCCCAGCCAGGCCTTGCTGGTCAACAGAGGGGCCGGGGACGACCTGATTTTCGTGAAACAGGAGGGCCGGGGCGATCCCGGCTTTGCGGTCACCATCGACGGCGGCGCCGGCAATGACCTGATAATGGCTCCCGCGGGCAAATCCGACGTCACGCTGATCGGTGGCGTTGGCAACGACCTCCTGATCGGCGGCCGGGGCAACCCCGTTCTCTTGGGCGGCGAGGGCGATGATATCTTGATTGGCGGACCCGGCAATGACTACCTCGACGGCGGTCCGGGGAGCAATTTTCTCTGGGGCGGTCCTGGGCATGACACCCTGATCAATGGCATCCAACTGAACAACGCTTCCGCATCGTCAGCGGCGAAAAAGTTCTTAATGCTATTTGATGACCTCAAGGGTGATTTTTACCAGCCAGGCTGCGAAGAGTCCCACGGCAGACTCGATTGGCAGATTAACCTGACTCCGTTAAAGGGCTCGCACGTCAAGAATCCGGACAACGGCGACGACTGGATTGTGGACCTGGGCAAGGAAATATCCTTAAGGGATAAATGGGAAACCAGGCTCTGTACGTTACGAAAAGTCCAGGTTCGGTAGAGCAGGCTTGTCCTTGAGCGCAGCGCAGGGCTTCCTGCCTGTGGGACATTTGCTTTAGGGTCGGAATTTTCTAAACTATATTTAGGCGATTTTATGAACAAAGCCGATCTCATTAATTTTATCCGTCGTCTTAAGCCATGGCGGGGGCTGATAATTGGCTTTCTCTGTTTTGGTTATTTGAGGCTAACTGTCACTAAGCCTGCAAGCCATTTGGAAAATATTGTTGGAGCAGTCGTCATGTTAATCGGTGTTGCTGCAATGATACTTTATTTCTACGATAGGTGGTGGGAAAAATGGTGGAAAAAAGATAAGAAAAAGACTCGGATTACACTTATCGTTGCCGGCGCAGTATTCATCTATTTTGTTGTACTTCAAATTTTTTATTTATTGAATGCTAATAAGCAATAGTCAATTGCACATTATAATTAAACAGTTCTGCAGGCTCTCTTCAACCGTAAACCGAGACTGCCGGAAGGTCTCTCCTGTTTGCGAGGCCTCTCATTATAACAAGTCTCATTTTTTGGGGAGAACCTCAGCAGCTACGCTTCACCGGTAGACCTAACTTCAGAAGAACAAATTACTGACTTTATGATCAACCGTTAGCGATATAGGTAACAAATAAAAAAACTTTCATGAGGTGGAGCATGGCAAAAGAAAAAGAGGCAGCAACTGAGCAACAGACCACCGGCGCGGCGGTGCCGCGGGTGAGATGGGATGCTTCGGGCATGGGGACTTCTTATGCCAACGTGGTGAACGTCTCCAGCACGAGGGAAGAGGTGACCTTGCTGTTCGGCACCAACGTCACCCTTTACACCGGGCAGAACGAAGTAACGGTCAAGCTAAGCGACCGCATCATCCTCAATCCCTTTGCGGCCAAGCGCCTGATGCTGCTGCTCAAGGTCCACCATGCATGAAGCTTTTCCTTGGTTGATGTTGTCGCTCACTGCCGCGACCGCGCTCTTGATGGTCCTGGTGGTGGTTATAACGCTCCTGGCGAAAAGAGGTTCCAGGGCTGCTGCCCGGGAAGTGCGCGACGATCTGCGCCTGGGCCGGGAGGAGGCCAGGGGCGCCGGACGGGAACTGCGGGAAGAAGTGGCCGGCGGCCTGAAATCGGCTAATGAGGTGCTGTTCAAGACCTTGGAAGGCCTGGGAAAGGTTCAGCAGGCGCAACTGGAAGGCATGACCAAACAGTTGGGGGAACTCACCGAATCAAACCAGCGCGCCCTGGACCGGGTGCGTCTCACCTTTGACTCCCGGGTTAAGGAACTGCAGGAAGGCAACGAGAAGAAGCTCGACGAGATGCGCAGGACGGTGGATGAGAAGCTGCACAATACCCTGGAAAAACGGCTGGGAGAGTCGTTTAAACTCGTGAGCGACCGGTTGGAGGCCGTACATAAGGGTCTCGGAGAAATGCAGCATCTGGCCACCGGCGTGGGAGACCTGAAAAGGGTCCTGACCAACGTCAAGGTGCGAGGCACCTGGGCCGAGGTTCAGCTCGGCGCCATCCTGGAGCAGATTCTCACCCCGG
>JAMCQY010000047.1 GCA_023381945.1 Deltaproteobacteria bacterium | reverse complement strand
ATAGAAGGGGAGAAACCCCAAAACCTCGTTCCACGCGTGGGTATTAAGGTTCATTGGGGCCCTGTGAAATTCCCGTAGATTTCAAGTGGGCGGGGGCGGTGCTTGGAGTCCAGGTTTTGTCCCAATATCCTGTTTCCACCTGTCCGCCCAGAAGATCACTGTTATCCGCTTTATTGTCACGGATGGCATTGGTTGTCGCAGTCTGGCCTGCAGACCAATCGGGATTCGGAGAAATGGTATTCAGATATATGGCCCGGGCTCCCGCCAGGGCGCCGGCATCCGCGGCATTCTGGAGTTCGCCTTTCACCACGTACAAGTGCCCCAGGTCAACGGTGAAAGCCAGGAGGGCCATGAATACAACCAGCAAGAAGATGCTAAAGGCAGCTAATGAGCCGCTTTCGTCCTTCATTAAAGCGTAAGGAAGTCTCATGACCTGCGCCTCCGTTTGCCCTCCTTCCTTGGAAGCCAAGTTTTTGAATTTGAAAGAAATCCCGGACCGCCCTCACCATTAAGTAAAAGTACCAGATCTGGAAGTAAAACTTGTTTTCTAGTTATAGCGTTTGCCAAAAGTTTTTTCCGATAACCCGATGGATTGTAGGGGCGGACCCATGTGTCCGCCCGCAGGAGGGCGCACACGCGGGTGCGCCCCTACAAGAAATTATTTTTGCCAATCGCTATATCTTTCCAAAATGCTGAAAAATCTAGGGCAGTTCTTCGTGCATCAGTAAATTTCTTTTTAAAACTAGCAACCTATATATCAACCGCAATTGATAGAATTGCCCATTCCATCGTAGGAAACTGCCTAGATGCTGATAGCTCTGTTGCTAGCCAAAGGCACTTTTTTATTCAAGAAACCTGGCGTGAGGCATGTTTGCCTCTGGTTTTTAGCCAGACTGGCAGCAAAAAAAATGCAGAAACCTGTAGGTTTCTGCATCGGTTTGGAAATTGGCGATTAATTTTTAGTAATAGTAATTGAGGCCCGCCTGGAAAAAATGGACGTTAAAACCGAAATTTTCCTTATAGATTCCGGCGTTGGAAGAATGGCGGAAGCGGTAAGCCACTTGGAAGGCCATCTGGGGAGTGAGGGCGATATCAAAGCCGCCGCCCGCCTGGGGGGTGAAATTAAAGGAATGGGCGATGGCCGGGCTGTCAATGCCCTCAGAGATCAGGCCGGCGCCTCCTTCAACGTGCGCCAGAACATTGGGAAAAACCAGACAGCTTAATTTAAACAACGGCGCAATGCCCAATTCAAAGCCGGTCTGCTCGGCACTGGCTATGCTGACGGTGCCTTCAACCAGAAAGGAGAATCCGAAGGGGCCCATCTGCTTGCCGGGCCTGATCAAAAACATGCCCCAATGGGGCAGCAAAGAATAGAGCCGGACATCGGCGTTGCGGTAATTTTTGCCGTAGCCGAAGTTTAATCCTGCTTCGTGGTTGAATTTGTCTAAATCGAATTCCACCCCTTGGGCCACGACCGGCAGGCCCAGGACCAGGGCCATCACCAGGACTACCAAACCCCGGCTGCAGAAACGCCGCACCATAATCTCCCCCTTTGGCTGCTGGCCCCTGTTTTAACTCCGTCGCAGAATAGCACCGGGCCGCGATATTGTCAAAAACAAAACCGGGGCGGAATTATCCGCCCCTGTAACAGCCCTGGGCTCAACGCTGCCAGAAGCGGTCCTCACGGAATCGGGCGCCGGGGCCCAACTCCGCTTCGATCATCAGGAGGCGGTTGTATTTGGCAATGCGCTCTGAGCGGGAGGCCGAGCCGGTCTTGATCTGGCCGGTGTTCATGGCCACGGCCAGGTCGGCGATGAAGGTGTCTTCCGTCTCCCCGGAGCGGTGGGACACCACGGCCCGGCAACCGTGGCGCACCGCCAGGTTGATGGCGTCCAAGGTCTCAGTAACCGTGCCTATTTGGTTCAATTTGATGAGCACGGCGTTGGTGGCGCCGAGTTGCAGACCTTTCTTGATATATTGCACGTTGGTGACAAACAGGTCATCGCCCACCAGTTGCAGCTTGCTCCCCAACTCCTTGGTAAGATGCACCCAGCCGTCCCAGTCATCTTCCGCCAGGCCGTCTTCGATGGAGACGATGGGATAGCGGCTGGCCAGGTCGCGATAATAATCGGTCATGGCTCGGGCATCGCGGCGGGACCCATCCCCCTTTTTAAAGAAGTATTCGCCTTTCTCTTTGTCGAAGAATTCCGAGGAGGCCGGATCCAGGCAGATTACCACATCTTGCCCGGGCTGGTAGCCGGCCTGTTCAATGGCGGCCACCATGAGGTCAAGGGCCTCTTCGTGGGAGGCCAGGTCGGGGGCAAAGCCGCCTTCGTCGCCCACCCCGGTGGACAATTTCTTTGAACTTAAGACCTTCTTCAAGGTTTGGAAGACCTCGGCAGCGATGCGCAAGGCCTCGGCAAAGCTGGCGCCCCCCACCGGCATGATCATAAACTCCTGGATATCCAGGTTGTTGCCGGCATGAGCCCCGCCGTTGATAATGTTCAACATGGGCATGGGCAGGGTGGCCGCACCGGTACCGCCCAAATAACGGTAGAGAGGCAGGCCCGCCACCGCGGCCCCGGCCCGGGCCGCCGCCATGGAGACCGCCAGAATGGCGTTGGCGCCCAGGCGGCTCTTGGTGGACGTGCCGTCCAGTTCGCACATCAGCTTATCGATGGCCACCTGGTTAAGCGGGTTCAGCCCTTTGAGCTTCGGAGCGATGACCTCTCGGATATTCTTCACCGCCTGCAGCACCCCCTTTCCCAGGTAGCGGCGGCCGCCGTCTCGCAATTCCAAGGCCTCGTTTTCCCCGGTGGAAGCGCCGGAAGGCACCATAGCCTGGACGCAGAGGCCGTTGTCCAGGGTCAAGCCGGCCATGACCGTGGGCTGGCCCCGGGAATCAAGAATCTCCTGGGCGCGAATTTCTTGGATAACGGGCATGCTTTCCTCCTTGCGTCGATATGAGTGCGACCACTTGGGAGCCGCTTACGAACTTTAGATTAGCCTATATCCTAACAGACTGACGCAAAAAGCTCCATGCTCTTCCGAGGGGCAGGGAAAAATTTAACTGGAAAACTCATTTATTTTATGAACAGAAGTGGGTTTTTATTGATCGGACAAAAAACCGGGCCCCCTCCATTTCTGGAGAAGGCCCGAGGTAAGGATTATTTTCAGCTCAGCGACCGGCTATTGTTCGCCCGGCCTTTTCTGCTGATGCCGCGGTTGTGGCCTGGCCGCGGGAGCCGCTTGTGGCCTAGGCTGTGGCTGGGGCCGGGGCTGCGCCTGAGGTTGAGGTCTCGGTTGCGGCTGCGGCCTGGGCTGCTGGATCTGCGGCTGAGGTCTTGGCTGAAACTGAGGTTGCGGACGCGATTGCATCTGCGGCTGCGCCTGAAATTGAGGTCTCGGTTGCGGCTGCGGCCTGGGCTGCTGGATCTGCGGCTGGGGTCTTGGTTGAAACTGAGGCTGGGGCCGCGATGGCACCTGAGGCTGAGGTCTTGGCTGAAACTGAGGTTGCGGACGCGATTGCATCTGAGGCTGTGGCTGCGTCTGAAATTGAGGTCTCGGTTGCGGTTGCGGCCTGGGCTGCTGGACCTGCGGCTGGGGCCTTGGCTGAAACTGAGGCTGCGGCCGCGCCTGGCTCGGCGTAGGTTGCGACGGCGGTTGCGTTCCCGGTCTCACGTATCCCGGGCCGGAGGTGGGCGGTCTATAACCCGAGGGTGGTTGGACTGCAGGCCTGCTCGGACCACCGGGTTGGAAGGTCCCGGGATGCCCCGGACCGCTGGACTGGCCCGGTACGCCAATGGCGCCCGGCCGCGCAGCCGGATGACCCGGAATGCCAGGCCGTTCCTGTCCCGGTCCCATGGGAACACTTGGCCGTACTTGGCCAGGCCTTCCAGTTACACCCGGCTGGAAGGTGCCAGGATGAGGTGGACCGCCAGGTTGCACCTGACCAGGCCTGGCGCCGGGCTGCACCGCCCCGGGATGGACAGCTAGGCCGGGCTGCACCTGGCCAGGTCTAGCACCAGGCTGCACACTCGGTCTGGCCTGTCCGGCCAGAGGCGGTCTTACCGGCCTAATCTGCTGTTGCGGCGGCAGGTTCTGGATCTGTGCCTGCTGATGCGGGGTTAACGGCAAGGTGGCCCTGGCCGGCAAGCCGGCGCCCGGGACTCCACCTCTAACTGGTTGGGCTGCCAGAGGCGGGGCCTTGGGAATCTGCGCTCTCAGCGGCGGCACATTTCTCGGGGCCGGAATGATATTGGGCTTGCTCAGGTTGGCCCGGGCCATGTTGACATTGGCGAAGCGCTGGGCTGGCGGCAACTGCTGGCCCCGCACCAGGGCTGGCGGAGTAATCTCCCTTAAACCCACGTTGCGGGCCAACACCGCCCGAGGCGGCACCACGTTGTGGATCCTGGTGATGTTGGTGGAGTTAGTGATAATGGTACGGTTTATCACTGTTTGGTGGATATTGGTCACCCTGGAAATGTATCTCACCGGGGGCCCATAGCTATAAGCACCAGCGAACCCCCTACCGAAATAAGCATGCCCATAGTAGCTAGGGGTATAATAGCTGGTGATGAACGCCGTTTGGGGGAAGATAACCGGTACATAGGCCGGGGACACAAACACCGGCTGGGCAATATAGGAGTACGCCGGGGTATACGGCTGCCCCAGACCCAGCAGAAAACTGGCTGCCCGGATGAAGACCCAAAAAGGCGAAGAGAGCGTGTCCGCCACTGGAGCCCCCGGATAATAACCCGGTGTTGCGTACGCCTGCGTCGGCACATAATTAGGCGGCGGGATGGGGGCCCAGCCTACGTAAGAATTATCCACCTCAGCGGTTTCGGGACTGGTGCGCCACTCTACGGTGGAGGGATACCAGGTGCGTCCCGGGGACCAGACCCAGCCATAGCCTTCGGTGGGCATCCAGTTGCCGTAATGGTAGGTGGCCCAGCCCCAGGGCTCTTGAGATTCGAAAACGTAGCCGTCATTGGTGGGGACCCAGCGGCCGTCGGTGTAGGGGCGCCAATCCTCGTTCACATTGCTGGGGCGCCAAACCGGTCCGTAATTTTCGTAGTCCACCCACTCGCCGTATTGGCCCAAATCGTCATAGAACATGGCTACATCTTCCGAGGCTGCCCTGGCCGGCTGATAGAATCCGCTCCCCAGAACTAAAGCCAGCCCCAAGGCCAGGACGACAATGACCCCCGGAGGTCGTGGTTTGCTCGTCATTTCCTTACTCCTCAAAATTGTTTAGAGCCCGCATTAAAGCTAAATTCATCCCAATTGCAGTTTTTCCTCAAAGGTTAACCATGTTGCTTGCGTCATTCTAAAATCCAATTCTGCAACTTTGGTGCCTTTCTGCCGAAATTAATTTTCCGGTTTAAAACCATTTGAATTTCAAAAGAATTTTTCACGGTCAGCTAATGATCGTCTGTATGCTTAGATATCCATGGGATTCAATTTATTAAGGCAAGGTCCAGATTTTTCAGCAGGTTCTGAAAAGTGGCGGCCGCTCTAACTGGCGAACAATATTGACAACTGGTGACAAATTTTTGAACGCGGTTGGCTTAAAAAGATTTTTTTTATGAAAATTCCTCCCCAAAATCCCAAACAATTATTCTCATTATGATAATTTTATCCTAGGCCGGTGGCAACAGATCCTCACACCAGACCAGGTCGCCTCCGGCAATCAGCAGGAGCTTCCCCCAACTCCCTTCCCGAAGACTGATCTGTTGCCAGTTTTCCGGGCTGAGGCCCTCTTTGATGGTGGTGAGCAACAGGGCGTCTTCCAATTTCTGGCTGCCCGTGAGCAGAAGAAATTGCCGGTGGTTGGTGAAGGCCCATAGGAAACGGCCATTGGTGAGCAGAAAATTATATTCGCCGGGATATTGGCGAATCAGCTCACTTAGGGCTTCCTGAAGAACTTGCCGGAACGAGGCGTATTGACGCTTTGGCTGGGCGTCAACGAAATAATCCCGCAAAAATTCGAAAGTACGGGCCGAATCGCTGCCAGCTTCCAAAGTCGGGGTGTGGCCGCTTACATAAGGTTCAATGGCCCGGGCTTCGCCGTTGTGGGCGAAGATCCATGACTGGCCCCAGAAATCCAGGCTGAAGGGATGGGCGTTGCATTCGTCCACCTTGCCGCTGGAGCGGTAGCGGATGTGGGCTAAGATGATGGGGCTGGCCACTACCCGGGCCAGGCGTTGAAAGGAAGCGTGGAGTCTGCCTTCCTGGAAAATCTTTTCCGCCGATTTTTCCACCACCGGGTGGCCTTGCCGGAAAAAGCCGATGCCCCAGCCGTGGACGTTGCGACGGCCCCGGGCCGCGAACAGGGGCAGGGAGGTGGCGGCGCCATGGGTGCGGGAGGCGCACAGGGCGAAGAGGTCGCACATCTACAGATGCCCTTGATGCAGCAGGTCCGCTCCGGAAATGATCAGGATCTGGCCCCGGCTCGGATCAGGATTGGTATATGTCCGCCAGCGGTCCGGGTCCAGGGTGAGTCCTCCGGAGACGGTGGTCAGCACCAAAGATTCCCCCCGGGCCTCCGGCGGGTGATAGCTGAGCACTTGGCCATAGTTGAGGAAGGCGAAAAGCACCGTTTCATTGGCCAGGAAAAAAATATACTCCCCGGGATAATCGGAGATCAACTTCTTGCAGGTCACGGCCAGGGTCTGATAAAGGCTCTGGTTGGGCCAATCGCGCATCCCGGCCTCCATGCCGTCGCGTACAAATTCGAAAACCCGGGCGGCCAGCAACTCCTCCGGCAGGATAGGCCGCGGGCTCCGATACGCCAGCTCTTTCTTGGACTCCCCGGTGAAGCTGAAGAGCCACTGGTGATCGAGAAATTCGTCGCTTAAGGGTTGGGCCTCGGATTCCTTCTGATGGCCGGCCTTGGGGCAATGGATGTGGGAGATGATGATGCGGCTGTCCACCACCCGGGCCAGGCGCTGGAAGCTGTCATGCACCTGGTCCCCGGCATAGATCCCTTCGCAGGACTTCTCAATATGAACCTGGCCGTTGCGGAAGAAGCCGATGCCCCAACCGCTTATATTATCGCGGGATTTATCGGCGAAGACCGGTAAGTATTCCTGGGCCGTGTAGTTTTGGCCGGCGGACATGGCAAAAAGTTCACACATGGGGCAGCTCCTGTCCTTCCAGGTTGAGACGCAATTTTCCCAGCTTCACGAAGCGTACGCCGGCCGCAGCCTCGGGAGCCAGGGGCGCCAACAAGGCCAGATTCTCCGGGTCCCAGGCGATTGGCAGGATCAGGCCCAGGGACAGGGCGCGGCGGCGGCCGTCCAGCAGCCCCACCAGGCGCAACTGCAAAGCCTCCCAGGAGAGCCAGTGGACGTGGTCCCAATCCGGCCGGCCCGCCGACTCCGCGGCCGCGGCGTCCGGGGGCGGCTGGATTGTCAAAAGCAGCGCCCGGCGCCCCTGACCCTCGCCATATAATATCTCAACTCCCAGCTTTTGACCAAATTCTCCCAGGCGCCAGGGCGGCAAGGGCCGCCCCTGGCCCAGAGGCGCGCCTTCCCAGATGAAGGAACTCCAAGGTAGCCGCAGCTTGAACGCCTCCTGAAAGTAATGGCGAAAGCGTTCTTCCCGGTAGAGGCGCCGCGTCTCCAAATCACGGCGGCTGACCCTGGAAGATACCGGCAGCCGCAGGAATTGCCAGGCGGAATCAACGAAACTTTTTGGTTTCGAAGGGGCACGGCGGGCTGTGCCCGTCTCCGCGGCTTCCAACGCTTTTCCCCCTCCCCCTTGATGGGGGAGGGCCGGGGTGGGGGTGGCAAAATCCTGCTTTTCCCCCTCCCCCCAACCCCCTCCCACCAGGAGAGGGGGAGTTATTCCACCCAACCCCCGCAGCAGCGGCTCCAGCTCGCGGTCCCGCTGCAAGGCCAGGATCAGCCCGGGCTGCAGGAGTTCCGCCTGGGCCTTCTTCAGGCGCAGGGCTGCCGGCCCTTGAATAAAGCCGCTGGTATTCACCACCAGCCGGGTCACCCGGCGCGCCAGCGCCTGGTCCGCCAATACCCGGCAGCCCACGGTCAGCTCCATCAAAGCTCCCGGCGGTGAGGTCTGGCCGATGAAATAGAGGCCCTGGGGGAACAGGCTGTCATCTCCCGGAATCAGCGGAGGAAATAACCCCAGGCCCAGCGCCGCGGGCGGCCCCAGGTGCGCCTGCCCCAGGTCCAGGTCCACCAGCCCCACCGGCAGGCCAGCTGCATAAGCCCGATACACCAGGTAGCGGCTCAAGGTGGATTTGCCGGTGTCCACGGCGCCCAGGACTATAGCCGTGCCGCCCTCTTCCAGGAAGCGCTGCGCCGCAGCCTCCCATTCGGGCAGGATCTCTAACTGAGCCAGAAGGGGAAAATCATTAATCAATGATCAAGTCCCCGTTTATGATGACCAGGTATGCGGAGAATGTCCGGAAAAAATTACTGCCGCTGGAATGCGAAACCTTCAAATCCTCCTAAATCCCTAAATCCCCCTTTGCCAAAGGGGGACTTTCAAACCCCCCTTGAAAAAGGGGGGAAGGGGGGATTCTCACGAAGGTGAACCATTAAGATTCTTGCAGCCTTACCGCAAACTGCGGATAAGCCTCGGTCAGCTTCTCCTTCACCGGACCATAGAGCAAACGGCGTTCTTCGGCGCTTATGGCCGCGGTTTCCGGTATCCGGGCCGGGGCGCAAAATTCGAAACCGGTGATTTGCCGCAGTTCTTCCAGGGTCTCAGAGGGATGCAGGCTGGCCAGCACCGGCTCCTGAGGCGGATCGAGGGTCATTACACACCGGGGAGTGATGAGCCGGGTGATCCGCCCTGGGCGCTGGGAAGGGCTCAGGTTGGGGGTATATCCCGGCGCGGTGATGACGTCCACCTGCGGCACCAGCCCCCGGGCTTCGTGCGTGGTCTTGAACAGCACCACCCGTTCCACCACATAGGCCAGGATGGCAGAGCCGGCCCCACCGGGCAGTCTGACCTTAGGGTGGTGGTAATCACCCACAGCCATAAGGTTGATGTTGCCCTGGCCGTCGATTTGGGCCCCGCTTAGAAAAAAGACGTTCAGGCGTCCGGCCTGGGCCAGGTCGAAGAACCCCTGCCACATGTCTGCAAAAGGCCAATCAGAGCTACCGGCCACCAATACCTCGGCCCGCGGGGCATGAGTGAGCTTGGCCAGCCACAGGGCGGCGGCGGGCATGGGGCTCAAAGTGCCGCAGGCGGCCCATTCCCCGTCCCTGACCTCCCGGGCCAGGGCGCCGATCATGGTTTCTTCGCCGGGTGTTAAGCTCGTCATAATTTAATTATCCATGATTGTTATTTTTGAATTTTCGTGAATCCACCAATAGACACCAAAACGACTTTTTATATAGTTGGGTGGTTCAATACATATATTACATCCAATTTTAATTCGTAAATTTAATCTCGCAATGTCTTCAATATTCCTTGTATTCTTAAATTCTGTGCCCCAAAAAATACATTATAGCCTTCGGCGGTAAAAAATTTTCAATCCCACATCTCCAATACCTGTTCCACGAAATGCCTCAATTCTTTTCTTTAACGTAAATTCCCTATAAACCATAAATCACCTCTTCAGTTATTTATTAACAATCAAAAGTTCCCCCTCCCTTGAGGGGAGGGGGTAGGGGGAGGGTGGCGTTCGCCTTTTACAGCTTCACAGATGACGCCACCCCCACCCCGGCCCTCCCCCCTCAAGGGGGAGGGAGTTAACCAGGCAATTTCGATAGACTTTTGGCTTTGGCTAGTTAACATTTTCAGAGCAGAAAAATTACAGGCTGGAAGCCTGCGCTACCATGGAAACGGCCGGGGGTGCTGTTCCACATTTTTTACCGCATGTAGACCTTTACTGACCACTAACAACTGTTTTTATCCTCCCACCACCATTACCTTGGTGCCGACGCAGCTTACCATGAAGTTATCGGGAAAAGCGGCGGCCAGTTTGGTCAGCGCCCGGAAACCGGTGCAGTGTCCGGCTATGATGAGTTCCGGATTGAGTTCCTTCAGGCCGCCGATGGTGGCCTGGATCTGTTCCTCGCCATGGGCGGTGAGGTGAAAGCCGCCCAGGATCAGGGCGACCTTATCCACTCCGGTGAGTTTCTGGGCGTATTTCACCATATTGACGATGCCCGGGTGAGAACAGCCCCCGATGACCACCAGGCCCCGCCCCTCAACCACGGCTACCAGGGCCTGCTCGTCGCTGAAGGTGTCCGGTTCTTCCTGTTCGTTAATCTTGCGTTTGAAGACAGGCAGCGGCTTCTCATAGTTGGTGGTTAGTTCCACCGTGCCGGTAAGCATGGCCTGATCCAGGATGAGCATGGGGCCGCGGTTTTGCTCTAGAGTGCCGCCGGCCTGAGTCAGTGCCTCTGCCGAGAGCACCCAGGGGCCGATCCGCCCCTTTGGGGTCATGAACAGCTTGGGGAAAAAGGAATCTTCGTGCAGATAGAGGGGCAAAGGCCCGACCCGCTTGGAGAGAAAACCCAAAAGACCGCCGTAATGGTCGGGGTGGCCGTGGCTCACCACCACTGCGTCGATCTCCTCGGGCGCGTGTCCCAGGGCCTCCAGATTGTTGAACAGCGGCAGAGGATCGTTGGCCGCGTCCATCAGGATACGGGTGAGGCGGCCCTGGTGGTTCAGGGTGATGAGAAAGGCCAGGCCGTGGGCTGCTACCAGCGGTTTGGGCAGGCGGCCGGGGGTGACTCGTTCGACGATGCCGGGGCGGGAGGGTTCGAAGACGTCAAAGAAATTGTCCACCAGGATTTCCACGGTAACAGCTTGCAGGGCGGGTATCTGCATGGTGACCTCCGCTAGGTTTGCCAGTTGTCAGTGGTCAATCGTCGGAATGATCAGACTGAGGAGCCTCAATTCAAAATAATCGCTGGAAACTGGTAAATGAAAACAAGAAACTAAAAACTCGAAACCCGGAGCCGAATTTGATATGATTTCTTAAAATTAGCGCCCTGCCGGACGCCTGTCAAGCAATTTAGGTACGACCCAGAGGAGAGCCGGATGCCGACCTACGAGTATAAGTGCAAAGAACATGGCCATATTTTTGAGGTGGAGCAGAAGATGAGCGACGAACCCTTGACCAAGTGCCAGATTTGCGACTCAGAAGTGGAGCGGCTGATCGGCATGCCCACCATCTTCTGCAAAAATTCTGAGAACAGTCCCTATAAAAAGGACTTCCGCTCTGATCCCCACAAGTGGGAATCGGTCTGCGAATCGGCTTTTGGCGCCACTGCCAAGGACAAGGCAGAGATCAGGAAGAACTGGAATAAGAAAGAGAGCAAATGGGTTTAAGGCTAATCTGGCTCTGAATAATGCCGGTACAGGCGAAACGCCTGGGCCATCAGGAATGGGCGTTGTTCTGACGCCCATCCATGATGCCTGTTTTTCTCACTCCTCAGCGGTTCATGGCCGCCAAAAAGTCGGCGTTATTGCGGGTGCCTCGCAGTTTCTCCAGTAAAAACTCCATACTGTCCACCGGAGAAAGCGGGCTTAAAAGCTTGCGCAGGATCCAGATGCGGTTCAGGTCCTCCGGCGGCAGCAGTAATTCTTCCTTCCGGGTGCCGGAGCGGTTGATGTCGATGGACGGGAAAACGCGCTTTTCGGTGAGCTTCCGGTCCAGGTGAATCTCCATATTGCCGGTGCCTTTGAACTCCTCAAAGATAACCTCGTCCATGCGGCTGCCGGTCTCGATCAGGGCAGTGGCGATGATGGTGAGGCTGCCCCCTTCTTCGATGTTGCGGGCGGCGCCGAAAAAGCGTTTCGGCCGTTGCAGGGCGTTGGCGTCCAGGCCGCCGGAGAGGATCTTGCCGCTGGCCGGCACCACGGTGTTATAGGCCCGGGCCAGGCGGGTGATGGAATCCAGCAGGATGACCACCTCCCGTTTGTGCTCCACCAGACGCTTGGCCTTCTCCAGGACCATTTCAGCCACTTGGATATGGCGCTGCGGCGGTTCGTCGAAGGTGGAACTGACCACCTCGGCCTTGACGCTGCGCTCCATGTCGGTCACTTCTTCGGGCCGCTCGTCGATGAGCAGCACGATGAGCACCACCTCCGGATGGTTTTTGGCAATGCTGTTGGCCAGGTTTTGGAGGAGCATGGTCTTGCCGGTCCGGGGCGCAGCCACGATGAGGCCGCGCTGGCCCATGCCCACCGGGGTCATCAAGTCCATCACCCGGGCCGAAAAGTTGTCCGCCTCGGTTTCGAGCTTGAGGCGCTGATCCGGATAGAGGGGCGTCAGGTTGTCGAACAGGATCTTGTCCCGGGCCACCGCCGGATCTTCAAAGTTGACCGTTTCCACCTTAAGCAGGGCGAAGTAGCGTTCACCCTCTTTGGGGGGGCGGATCTGGCCATAGATGGTGTCGCCGGTGCGCAGGTTGAAGCGCCGGATTTGCGACGGCGAAACGTAGATATCATCCGGGCCCGGCAGATAGTTATAATCCTGGGCCCGGAGGAACCCGAAACCGTCCGGCAAAATCTCCAGAACGCCGCCGCCTGAGATCATGCCGTTTTTCTCTACCTGAGCCTGGAGGATGGCGAAGATGAGCTCCTGCTTGCGCAAGCCCGCGGCGCCTTCGACGTTCAGATCCCGGGCCAGGGCGGCCAGGTCATTGATTTTCTTGTGCTTCAAATCGGATAAATTCATTATTACCTCTTTCTTAGTCATGCTGATAAATTTCACACCAGTTGCTCTGGCTGCTGATTAGGGGTACTCGCCGCGGGCATTGCGATTTTAAGACCGGGCCTTAATGACCCACTTAGAACGGTAGCCTCAATTCGGAGAGAAGGCAGACAAGTTTTAACATCAAATCAAGGGAGTTATACGGGGTTCCTCGTTTTAATATATCGGGCCAACCACGGAATTACTTTAGATTACGCAAGGAAGGTTAAATAGAGGCTAAACTCTTTAAGCTCCCCTGTCAAGATGATTTGCCGATTTTTTGTAATTCGTTTCAAATTCCCCCGGTTACGGGATCATCCTAATGAAGTCGATGAGCTCCCGCATTTCCTGAACCAGTTCCGGCGCAGCTAGTTCGCCGGGCTGGGGTGAAATCAACGGGCCTATGATGCAGCCTTGATTCCGGTGCTCATTTTTCTCCTCCGCCCAAGAGCTCCTGCAACTTCCGCCAGATGGCTTCCACCTGGCTCCGGGTATCCTCTATGGACCCACGGTCATCCACCACGAAGTCAGCCTGGTCCGCCTTGTCGCTCAAGGGCAACTGTGCCCTCAGGATGCCGGCTATCTCAATGGCCCCGCGGCCGTCGCGGTCTTGGAGCCGGCGGATCTGGTCCTCCGGATCGACATACACCACGACGACCCGGTCGTAGGCCGCGGCCAACCCGGCTTCAAATAACAGCGGCACCTCCACCATGACCAGATCCGCGCCCTGTTGTTCCAGCTCCTCAAGGCGGCTCTGCAACTGGGCCTTCACCCGTGGGTGGACGATGTCATTGAGGCGCTGCCGGGCCTCGGGATCGGTGAAGACCAGTTGCGAGATCTTGGCCCGGTTTAAGGCGCCGTCCGGGTTGAAATATTCTTCCCCAAAGGCGCGGCGCAACTCCTCCCAGGCGGGTGTGCCAACGGCCACGGCTTCTTTCGCCGCGGCGTCGGCGTCCAAAAGGGGCGCCCCCAGCTCATGGAACATCCGGGCCACGGTGCTCTTTCCCGAGCCGGCACCCCCGGTGATGGCGATTTTGAGCATAGAGCTATCAGCGGTCAGCTTTCAGCTAAAGACCAAGGTGCGAAAGCGACCAAAAATGTAGTTTTGGTAGGGGGCGTTTTACACACCAAAAAGCGGCGCGTAAGACGCGCCCTGCAGTTTTGTTTATCCGCATTGACTTACTGAAGGCGGGATGAAACACTTTTCCGCCCTACCTCCTTTATGCCTTTGTTAGCAGATTCCTTCTAAATAATCCACCGCCGCCTGAAAATCCTCCGGCAGCGGCGCTTCCCAGTTCATTTTTTCCCCCGTGCGCGGGTGCGTTACCTCCAAGCACTAAGCGTGCAGGATGGTCATAGTTACTTCGATATTTTCTTATAAGCTTTTTGGCGGGAATGAATTGCTTCTACGAAAATAGCCTTTTCTGCCTGACTTACCAAGTAGATGATTCGCCAATCTCCCACGCGAGAGGAAAATCTCCCTTCCCCATGATCAGAGGTTTGGCCAATCTAACCGAGAAAGGGTCCTGAGAAATTTCCTTCAGGCGATCATGCAACCGATTTTCGGTCGTTCGGTCCAGGCGCTCCAGTGTCTTCTCCGCTTGTCGAGATAACTTCACTCGGTAGATCAAGTCCACGCTCCCTTTCGTATTCCTCTAAAGGGGTAAAGTAACTCTTGTCGCCTCGCCGAATTGCCTCATCCGCTTCCTGTACCGCTGCTAATTCTTCCGGAGACAAAGGTTCGTAATCATACCGGTCATAAAGGATATCCACCAGTCTCCGCAGTAGATCGCCGTCAGGGCCATCGGCGATTTCCTTAACCTTTGCCATCAGATCATCAATTGAAGTTTCCATTGTTCTTCCTCCCATCGGGAGACTTTTAAACTTAACTTAATTGAGTTTTGCCAATTTGTCCACCACTGCCTGAAAATCCTCCGGAAGCGGCGCTTCCCAGTTCATTTTCTCCCCGGTGCGCGGGTGCGTTACTTCCAAGCGCCAGGCGTGCAGCAGTTGGCGGTGCACCAGGGGCTTGAGGCTGATAAGCATTGGGGCGCCGGCCAGGCGGCTCACCCCCCCGCCGTAGGTGGCGTCGCCCAGCACCGGGTGGCCCTCGGAAGCCAGGTGCACCCGGATTTGGTGGGTGCGGCCGGTTTCGGGCGAGACCTCCACCAGGGCCAGGGGGCCGGGGAACTCTTGCTTTACCCGCCAGCGGGTCGACGCCACTTTGCCCCGCCGGGGATGCGCCGTCATTTTGTGGCGCTGGGTCGGGTGCCGGCCGATATCTCTATCGATCCGTCCCGCAGGGGTGGGCAGACGCCCCCAGACCAGGGCCAGATAGGTTTTCTTGGTCTCCCGGAGGGCAAACTGGCCCACCAGCGCCTGATGCGCCAGGGCGGTCTTAGCCACCACCAGCAGACCGCTGGTGTCCTTGTCCAGGCGGTGCACCAGCCCCGGACGGCTTACCTCGCCGATCTCCTTGAGCTCTGGGCAGTGGTGCAGCAGGGCGTTCAGCAGCGTGCCGGTGCGATGCCCGGCCCCGGGATGGACCACCAGGCCCGGCGGCTTATTGATCACCAGCAAGTCCCGGTCTTCAAAGATGATCTCCAGGGCCAGGGGTTCGGGGGTGAGACAACTGGGCGACGGCTTGGGGACCTGGACAACAACTGCCTCTCCGGCTCGCACCTTATGAGAGGCGGCCTTTGGGGCGCCATCGACCGTCACCAGCCCGGCTTTGAGGAGTTTTTGCAGGCGGGCCCGGGACCAGCCCAGGGCTTGGGCCAGAAACTGGTCGAGGCGGGCGCCGGCCTGGGCCGCAGTCACCACCTGTTTCAAGGTTTCGTTATCGCTGGGATCAGTCGGCAAGGATTGGATATTCGACTATTCAATAATATGTCTGATTTTTTAACCCCCCTTGGAAAAAGGGGGGGAGGGGGGATTTAAATTTAATCCCCTGAAATCCCCCAAAATCCCTCTTTTTCAAAGGGGGACTTGATAACGCCCCTTTTTCGCTGAAATGCCTAAGGGCAGTTCGAGAACTGCCCCTAAACCTTGCGAATCTGGGCGTTGCCGTTCTTGATCTCGGAGAAGATCATGCGTCCCGCCGTAGTTTGGAGCACGCTGGTGACCGACACCTCCACTTCTTTGCCGATGAAGCGGCGGGCATTTTCAATGACCACCATGGTGCCGTCGTCCAGATAAGCAATGCCCTGCCCCTGGGATTTTCCCTCCCGCAAGATCTGCACCTGCAAGCATTCCCCGGGCAGCACCGCGGGTTTCATGGCGTTGGCCAGTTGGTTGATGTTGAGGACCTCGAGCCCTTGCAGCTCTGCCACCTTGTGCAGATTAAAGTCATTGGTGAGGATCTTGGCTCGCATCTTTAAGCCCAGGGCCACCAGTTTGGAGTCCGCCCCCGCGGCGTTGGGCACATCGTCTTCGATAAACTCCACCCGCAGGGGATTCTGTTGCTGCAGACGCTTCAGGATATCCAGCCCCCGGCGTCCCCTGGTGCGTCGCAGATCGTCAGAGGAATCGGCAATAAACTGCAGTTCTTCCAGAATAAACTTCGGCACCACGAGGGTGCCTTCCACAAAACCGGTTTCAGCGATATCGGCAATACGGCCGTCAATGATGACGCTGGTATCCAAAATCTTTTGAGGCACCCGGCTGGCGGGCTTGCCAGTCGGATCGAGAAAATAAGGGGTGCTAACCTCCGACATCTTCTTGCCCCCCAACACCAAACCGATATAACCAAAGATGGCTGAAAAGAAAATATATAAAGGAATCTGTAAGTTGGGGAGTTCCAGGTACTTATCGAAAGGATAGCTGGCCAGCTTGCCGATGCCCAGGCCCACAAACAGGCCTAACACGCTGCCCAGGATGGTTTTTAGCGGAATCCGCTTGATCACCTGTTCCAGGGCCATGGTAATAAAGGCTACCGCCAGTCCGAGGGCAGCCCCCGCCCAGCCGGCCCACCAGAGTTGGTCGAAGCGAGGAATTTGATCGGCGATGAGATAACCGCTTACCGCGCAAATCGTCCCCAGGATGGCCCCGATGACCACCTTTTGAAACACTCAGCCTTCACCCCCTTTCTTTGGAAAGATCACAGACGGGAACAAGGCACCTTCCATGGCGCACTGCGGAAGTTTAGGCCGCTGCCGGCAGCTGGGTAAATCGCGCCCCTTAAGAACAGAAATTAAACATACAGCCGTGTTGATAAAAATTTGCTACTACGGCAGGGTAGACCGAATCAGGCATTGCCCAGCAACTCCTGGAGATGAGCCTCTATCTCGACTTCTTCCTTTTTATTTACCAGGGAAAGTTCTTTTATTAATAGATTCTTGGCAGTGTCCAACATCTTGCGCTCCCCAAAGGAGAGATCCTTCTCGGACTTGAGGAGGGTAAGGTCTCGCAGGACTTCAGCCACCCGGAAGGGAGAGCCGGTTTTGATTTTGTCCATGTAGTCCCGGTAACGGCGGTTCCAGGTCTGGTTGTTCAGGCGAGACGGGCGTGAGCGCAGGATTTCATAGATTTCCGCAACCGCCTGGTTATCGATGACGTCGCGTAAACCGATGCTTCGAGCACTATTGGTGGGTATCATAATGATCATGTCGGTGTCAATCAACCGCATGATATAGAATTGTGCCGGTGTTCCTGAGACCTCCCGTTCCTGTACGGATTCAATCCGGCCCACTCCGTGGGCGGGATATACGGCCAACTGGCCTACTTGGAACATCCTAGTCCACCTCCTTTCCCTTAAATTTTTTATCACAATATTCCATAAAAAGCAACTGCGAGGTTCTCCCAGAATTACTATTAGAAGCGAAATAGGAAAATATTGCCCTCCTCCACTACTTAGTCACCTCAGAGGACAAGCAGATGCTGTAAAAGGCAGCTAAAGCTAATGGGAATCACCCCCCGGCGGGAGGATGCCGGGTTCCTTCCTTCCCAGGCTAGGCAAAAATTCCTTGCGCTCGTTCGGGGGGAAAATCCTGGAATTTCTCTTCCAGAACCACCGAAGGTGGGAGCCAGTGACGCGCCCCGTCGTTCTTAGGGCGCAGTAATGGGGGCCACCGCGGAATTCCTCTTTTTGAAGTTAATTACGAATGGCAAGATTTCAAGGAGGAGCGGAATAGTCATTGCCAACCATCTTATCTCGGGCCAAAAAGATAACCGCAGACGGACGCCGATGAACAACCGATAAAATCTGGGTATAACGGCGTTCATGCGCGGATGGCATGTTTATTATGCCTTCTGCCAAATCCCTGGAATCTTTACGCCGCAATAGCCGCAGGCCCCATTTTTTAGATGCATCTCCCCTACGTGGTAAGCCGTGCGCTGGATGAGCAACTTGCCGCAGGCATGGCAATAAGTGCTTTCCGCTGGATTACCGGGAATATTGCCCAGGTAGACGTACTTCAGCCCCGCCTTCAGGGCCAGGTCCCGGGCCTTTTCCAGAGTTGATACCGGAGTGGGGAAATGGTTTTGCATCTTATAGAGCGGATAGAAACGGGAGAAATGCAGCGGCGTCAACTCCCCCAACTCATCTCTGATCCAGGCGCACATAGCGCTGATAGTCTTGGGATTATCGTTGAACTGGGGAATGACCAGGTTGACGATCTCCAGGTGCACGCCCTTCCGGCGCAAGGTTTTCAGGGTGTTCAGCACCGGTTCCAGCTCGCCATCCACTAGTTCCTGGTAAAATTTGGGATCAAAGCCCTTGAGGTCGATGCAGGCCGCATCCAGCACTGTGGTTAACTCTTCCAGAGGCTTTTGGTTAATATACCCGGCGGAGTGGCAGGTGCTCAAGATGCCCGCCTGCTTGGCCAGGCGGCCCACCGCGGTCATATATTCGTAAAAGACGATGGGTTCAACGTAGGTGTAGGCGATGGATGGGCACCCGGAATCCTTCGCCCCGGCCACCACCTTTTCCGGCGGCAGGTCGTAATTATAGGTCTTTTCCGGCCGGGCCTGGGAAATTTCCCAGTTTTGGCAGAACTTGCAGTGCAGGTTGCAGCCCGCGGTGGCGATGGAAAACGAGCGGCTGCCGGGCAGCAAGTGGAAAAAAGGCTTCTTCTCCACCGGGTCCAGGTGAACGGCGCAGGGAATGCCGTAAACCAGACTGTAGTATATGCCTTTGCGGTTCTCCCGGACACCGCATTCGCCCCGCTCGCCGTCCAGCACCTCGCAGTTCCGGGGGCAGAGCTGGCACTGCACCATGCCTTTGGGCATGACCTTGGTGAAGGCGGCGGGGGTGGCGCGGCTGAACCCCTGGCGGATTTCCCGGGCTGTGGCGGCGGAAATCCGCCAGGGAAAGGCCAGGAGGGCCAGGGCCCCGGCGCTGCCGCGGATAAAAGCCCGGCGGGTCAGTTTCAGCCTACCGGTCTGCCTGCCGCGGCAGTCTTCCATAGCCGGTCCCTTAATGGAAGTCGGCGAGTCTCTCATCGGTCAGAGACAGATGGCCCCGGCCTAAAAAGCAGGGGTTGAGGGCGAGCGGTCTGATGAGGTTACTTGCCTTCGTTGATGCGGTTGCGCAAAACGCCGGAAGTCTTGAAGACCACCACCCGGCGGGCTCGGAGGATTAAATTTTCTTTGGTTTGAGGGTTCCGGCCTCGGCGGGCGTTCTTTTGCCTCACCGAAAATTTTCCAAAGCCGCTGATAAGCAGGTCTTCGCTGCGAGCCAGGGATTCCTTCATAATATCCAAGACTCGTTCCACTACTGAGCGGGACTCCTGCTTACTCAAACCGACCTGGGTCTGGAGGCGGCTAATCAACTTTTCTTTGGTGAGGGCCATGAAACGATCTCCCCTGCGGCTATTCGCGGTAAATACTTTGATTTATTATGAATAAAATAACTTAGGTGTCAAGTATTTTTTCAGCCGGTTCAGATGGGCGAAGTCGTGCGTTTCTTGCCGAGCGCCGAAGGCCGCCGGATACCGAACTGAAGGGCCCGGAACTGGCAGGCATCCAGGCATTTCAAGCACATGATGCACTCTTTGCTGTCAGCCTGCTCCTGGGGTTTCACCCCCATGGGGCACTTGCGGGAGCAGGAACCGCATTGCACGCAATTGCCTTCGACGAACTCCAACTGCACCAGGGTCATTCGGGAAAATAGACCGTAAAAGGCTCCCAGGGGGCAGATCATGCGGCAGAAGGGCCGGCTGATAAAGATGGCCAGGAGGACGATGATGATCAGGATGGTGAGCTTATTCCAGAAATAGAATCCTATAGTGGTCCACAGGCTGGGTTTGAGCACCAGCAGGGGCAGGGCCCCTTCCAGGGTGCCCGCCGGACATACCAGTTTACAGAACCAGGGCTGGCTTAATCCGTGGGCATCAACCAGCCACAAGGGCAGGATGATCACCAGGACCAGGAGCATGGCGTATTTCACATAGCGCAACGGTTCCCAAAGGGAGAGCTTGCGGGAGGGGATTTTGTAAATCAGGTCCTGGATGTAGCCGAAGGGACAAAGCCAGCCGCAGGGCAGGCGGCCGACGATGGCGCCGATGAAGCCGACATTGCCAAAGACGATGGCCCCAAATTGGGGAATAGTGCCCGGGGTGTAATAACGAATACTGCCCAGGAAGTTTTGTACGGCCCCCACCGGACAGGAGAGTAAGGCCGCGGGGCAGGCATAGCAATTGAGTCCGGGATGGCACACCGCTTTCAAAGGTCCCTGATAAATAATGGGCCCTCCGAAAGGGAAGAGCAAATAGGCGTTGGTCCCCAACGCCACCAGGGTCTGGACCAAGGTCCTCAGTTTGACCATTTAGCCGACCCCGATGCAGGACAGTCAGAGGGTGTTGCCCAGGTTGTTGAGAAAACTCAATTCCCCGATATTGATCCCCAGGATGAACAACACGGTGAAGATGATAATGAGCCAGACCGCTGTTTTCGGCATTTGCCCTCCTGCGGAGGCCGCCATTGCCGTGGCGGCCGGGAAATTCCCCTAGTTCACCGTACATTATAATCACGTCTTGGGGAACAGGGAGTAAAAAATTCCTCTAGAAGAAGATTTTCTGGTGAATTTTCATGATCTTGATCAAAAGGGAAGGAATACTTGAAAACAATTACCTCCGCATGTACGAGAATAGCGGGAATCCTTTATAACGCGGCACCTCCCCTTGTTTCCGCCGGCAATCGGGCTTATTTTGAGAAAGTATTGGATTTTCCCTCCCGGAGGCGGCCATGGGGAAGACGGCGCTGATTGTGGCGGACATGCTCAACGATTTTATCGACCCCAAGGGGGCCTTGTACGTCGGGCCGTCAGGGCGGGAGATTATTCCCTTCGTGGCCCGGAAGATTGAAGAAACCCGGCAACGGGGGGGCTTGGTGATCTTCGTCTGCGACGCCCACGCCCCGGATGACCGGGAATTTAAACACTTCGCCCCCCATGCGGTCCGGGGCGCCTGGGGTAGTTGGGTCATCCCGGAGCTGCCGGTGCAGCCGGAGGATTACCGGGTGTATAAGACCCGCTACAGCGCCTTTGCCGGGACCAATTTAGATAGAATCCTGCAAGCTGAGCAGGTGGACCGAGTGGAGCTCGTGGGGGTCTGCACCTCGATTTGCGTTATGGAGACGGTCAAGGAACTCTTCGACCGGGACCTCCCGGCCATGGTGTATCGGCAGGGCGTGGCCGATTTCGACCCCGAGGCCCACGATTTCGCCCTAAGACACATGGCCAGGATATTCGGAGCAGAGGTGGTTTAAGAAAATGTATCCGCAGGCTTCAGCCGGCGCTTAGAGGCATAGTGGGGCGGGCGTCTCGACTGTGCAAAGGTTCGCGGTTCAAGAACTTACAACTCCTCTCTCCGACATATCCCGCAGCGTTTACAGATTTTAGGCAGGCAGGGCGGGGTTTCTTTCTCTTCCAGGGCCCGCTGATATTCTTCCCATAAATAATCTTTTTTTAAGCCGTGGTCGATGAAGTTCCAGGGGAAGAGTTCGTCCTGACGGCGAAGCCTCAAAGTGAAAAAGTCGGGGTTCACCGGACTTTCCCGGAAGGCCCGCTGCCAGCCATGCCGGTGCGCGGCCAGCAGGATATCCCCCACGCGGCGGTCGCCCCGGGCCAGCAGGGCCTGGACGTAGGCCCATTTGGGCAGGTCGGTATGCACCCGCACTTCCTTCACGCCGTGAAATTCCCGGGCCACTATCTTCAAGCGCTTTTTTAACTCCGCCACCTCCAAAAAGGGGACCCACTGAAAAGGGGTGAAGGGCTTGGGCACGAAAGACGAAATGCTCAAAGTGATGAGGCCCAGGCGGCGCTTGCCAAAGCTGTCCTTGACCACGCAGTGCTCCAAATGACGCACCAGACGCGGAATTTCTTCCACGTCCTCCAGGGTTTCGGTGGGCAGGCCCACCATGAAGTAGAGGCGCAGTTGCGGGATGCCGGCCCGGCTGACGGCCACCGTAGCCCGATCCAGGTCTTGGCGGGTTAAGCCCTTGTTGATCACTTTGCGCAGCCGGTCGCTGCCCGCCTCCGGGGCCAGGGCGACGCTCCGCACCCCGCCCTGGGCCAGGAGACGAAACAGCTCCTCATCGGCGGAATCGGCCCGGAGGGAACTGATGCCGATATTGCCGCCCTCGGCCAAGATCTTTTGACAAAGCTCTTTAATGGCAGGATGATCCGAGACCGCCGCGCCCACCAGGCCGACCTTGCGCTTCGAAAGCAACCCCGGCTCAATCTGGGTCCATAACTCCTCCACCGGCCGCTCCCGGGGCGGGCGGTACACAAACCCCGCGGCGCAGAAGCGGCAGGAACGTGCGCAGCCGCGGCCGGTCTCCACCAGGAACATCTCACCCCATTCGCTCTGGGGAGCCAGAATATGGCTGTGGGTGGGGTAGGGGGCCAACTCAGCAAGGTGCGGAGCTTTAACCTTAGGCGGAAAACCCGGCTTCGGCTCGAAGGCCGCCAGGGTGCCGCCAGGGTGGTAGCGGGGGGTGTAGCCCGCGGGGACATACACGCCGGGAATGGTTTGCGTCAGGTCGCGGAGCAGCAGGTGACGGTCGCCACCCGGGTCGCCCTCCGCCAAAAACTGAAAGAAGGGCACCGCCCCAGCCTCACCCTCACCCAGAAAGAAGACATCCACAAAAGGAGCCAGGGGTTCGGGGTTGAGAAAAGTGGCCACGCCGCCAGCGATTACCAGGGGGTCGCCGGGGCCGCGCTCGTCCGCCAATAGGGGGATCCCGGCCCCCTCCAAAATTTGTAGGACGTAAGGGTAGTCAGCCTCAAAGGAAATGGAAAAGGCCACCGCGGCAAAGTCTTTTAAAGGCCGCTGGGACTCCAGGCTCAGGATGGGCGTCCGGGTGCGGCGGTATTCCTCCCAATCCTCCGGACTGGGGAGAAAGGCCCGTTCGCAATGAATCGTGTCCGTGTCATTAAGCAGCCGGTAGATGGCCTGAAATCCCAGATTGCCCATGGCCACCGGGTAAATCTGCGGATAGACCAGGACCACCGGCCAGCGGGCGCCCCAATCGCGGATGACCGCGCCTTTTTCCTGGGAGAGCAGTCTTTGCAGGCGGGCCTTGATTTTGGTGGACATAAAGGCAGTGGCCAGTGATCAGTGGTTAGTGATCAGTTTATAAATTTGGAGTCCCTGAACCTCTTGCAAAAAGTATATTTTGTCATCCTGAGCGAAGCGAAGGATCTCGTATTTTCCCTTAATTATCTGAGATTCTTCGGTCGCTGCGCTCCCTCAGAATGACAGGAAAGGAGACTTTTGCAAGAGGCTCATATTTAAGTATTGGGCAAAAAAAGCCAAGTACAAGTATAAATTAATGAGTTAAAAAATGGTGCATAATTTAAGCCATTAATTTAACAGTATATTTCCAGCGGAATGGCCCTTTTGGGCAGAGGTTTAAGCATAAAGAATAGACCAATCGGGTCATTCTTGCGCCGCTTCAAAAATAAATTCCGCAGGGTAAGTCGCATAAGTTACTAAATTTATTAATATAAGTTCGCTAAAAAGCCGTAATTAAACCGTTGCGGCGCCGCTGTCAGTGCGCTATCGTACCGCTCTCGCGCCGCTTGGAGGCCTTGTGGTCCGGGTTAGCGCGGAAAAATGTCGTGGAAATAAGTTAAATCAAGGCAGGGGAAATTTCCAGACGAGAATAAACGGTTGACCCGGATAGATAGGCGAAGGGCGAAGGGCGAAGAAAAAAATCCATTTCGGTCTATCTTTGCGAAATGGAGATAATGAAAGGCGGGATGCGCTGGCGCTTTCCCGCCATACTGTGCAGATTAAAACGGCGGTGAACTTCGGCCCGCCCTACCAGTCCATTAAACAAACAAGGGCGTGAATAAATCACGCCCTCAGCGAAAACTCGAAACTCGAAACTTTTCCTATCCCTGCTCTTTCCGCAGGAAGGGTGGAATATCCAGTTCGCTTTCCTCGTATTGCAGGTCGGGATGGACGATGTTGCGTTTCTGGCCCACCACCCCCAAGTTGGGAACGGGTTTGGGATTGCCCGGGTTGCCGGCCCGCACCTCAGGACCAGATCGCGGCGGTTCGGGAGTCCGCAGGATCGTGGGGATTTCGAGATCCTCGGGTTGCTGGCCTGCCGGGGTCCAAACCGAGCGCTCCAGTTCGCGCTTGCCCAGGCCGGTGGCAATGACCGTCACCCTGATTTCGTCTTCCAGGCCTTCGTCGTAAACCAGGCCCCACTTGATGATGGCTTCTTCGTGGGCCTCTTCCTGGACGATGCCGCAGATCTCTTTGAGCTCCTCCATGGAGATGTCGGGGGTGGAGGTAATATTGATCAGGATGCCCCGGGCGCCCCGGATGGAGACGTCTTCCAGCAGCGGGCTGGAAATGGCTTTCTGGGCCGCGTCGGCCGCGCGGTTGCCGCCATTGGCGATGCCGGTGCCCATCAAGGCCATGCCCCGCTCTTTCATGACGGTGCGGACGTCGGCAAAATCCACGTTGATAAAGCCGGGCACCATGATGAGGTCGGAGATGCCCCGCACCGCGAAGCCCAGGACCTCATTGGCCATGCCGAAGACGTCCTTGATGCGGGAATTTTTGGAGCTGAGGCTGAAGAGGCGGTCGTTGGGGATGGTGATGATCGTATCAACTACCTTGCGCAGCTCGTCGATACCGTTTTCGGCCAGGCGCCGTTTCATCTTGCCTTCGAATTCGAAGGGCTTGCTCACCACGGCCACGGTGAGAGAGCCCAACTCCCGGCTGAGTTCGGCCACAATGGGGGCGCCGCCGGTGCCGGTGCCGCCGCCCATGCCTGCGGCTACGAAGACCATGTCCGCTCCCTGGAGGACCTGCTGGATGCGTTCGGCGTCCTCCTGGGCCGCCTTCTTGCCCACTTCCGGGTCGCCGCCGGCCCCCAGCCCCCGGGTGGTGCTGGTACCCAGCTGAATCTTCACCGGCGCCAGGCTCCGCTCCAGGGCCTGGGCATCGGTATTGGCCGCGATAAAATCGACCCCCATCATTTGGGAGGTGATCATGTCGTTGATGGCGTTGCCGCCTGCGCCGCCGATACCTAATACTTTAATTTTGGCCGACAATTCGTTGGGGACTAATTGTATCTTCATCCTGTAAACCCCCTTGCCCTCATAATACCACGTTTGGACAGTTCATACCACTTCGCGAAACCATTTTTTCAAGCGGTCCCAAAGGCCGCCGCCCGAGGAGCGGCGGGAACTCCACCCCCGTTGAGATTGGCTGGCCCAGCGTTCGGGCTTACGTTGGGCCTTTTGTTGGGTCTTGAAACCATAAAGGACCAGACCGACGCCGGTGGCATAGGAAGGATCGCGAATCACATCAATCAGGCCGCCCACTCCCATGGGGTAGCCGATCCGGGTGTGCATCTGGAAGGCCTCGCCCGCCAGTTCCGGGAGCCCCTGGACCAGGGAGGTGCCGCCGGTGAGCACGGCGCCCGAGTGCAGGGGATGGGTAAAGCGAGCCCGCTGGATCTCTTTGCCCAATAGGTTGACGATCTCCGCCACCCGCAGATGGATAATTTCCGCCAATCGGGCCCGGGGCATCTGCTGGGTCTCCCGGCCCGACAACCCCGGGACTTCCATCATTTCCATGGGATCGCCCAAAGAGTTCAGGCAAGCTCCGTAAATCTTCTTCAATTCCTCGGCATGCTGCAGAGAGGTGGGGAGCCCTACGGCGATGTCGTTAGTGAGGTTGTTGCCGCCCACCGGCAAGACAAAGTTATGTTTCAGGGCGTTATCGGCAAAGATGGCCAAGTTGGTGGTGCCGCCGCCGAAGTCGATGAGGGCCACCCCCAGTTCCTTCTCTTCGTCGGTGAGCACCGCCTCGCCGGCGGCCAGGCTCTGAAGGGCGATGCCGTTTACCTCCAATCCAGCCCGGTTGGCGCATTTGAGAATATTATTGAGCGAGGTAACCGCACCGGTGACAATGTGCACCTTGCACTCCAAACGCACGCCGTGGATGCCCACCGGGTCCTTGATACCGTCCTGGCCGTCGATCAAAAAATCCTGCACCAGGGTGTGGATCACCTCCCGGTCGGAGGGGATGGCT
>JAMCQY010000310.1 GCA_023381945.1 Deltaproteobacteria bacterium | reverse complement strand
TCCCCTCGAAGGGGAGAGGGGGTTTTTGCTGTTGCAGGCTTAAGCCCGCGACAGCTTTGGGGAAAGCCCGGTGGCTACATTGTTCGTTTTCATTCTGCCACTGCTCATGCAAAATCTTTGCAGGACACTACTGACCAAAACCATGAAAATCTTTGCAGGCTGAAAGTTTAAGTTCCCCTTCCCTTGAGGGGAGGGGGTTAGGGGGAGGGTGGCGGTCGCCTCTCGCGCCCAGATGACGCCACCCACACCCCGGCCCTCCCCCCTCAAGGGAGAGGGAGTTGTGCAGTTTGCTAGGGTTTTCTCAAGGCACTCAAATATTTTCAGAGCAAATAAAGAACCACTGTTTTCGCCCGCTTATTTTGCCCAAAACTGAAACTCCAAATTAAACCCAATGGCATCCCGGACTTCAGCCATGGTCTGTTTGGCCTGTTCCCGGGCCCGCTCATTCCCCTGGTGGAGAATATCCCTGACTTCATCCGGGTGCGCCTCGAAGTAGCGGCGCCGTTCCTGAACCGGCGCAAAGTTTTCCAGCAAGGCGTCCGCCAGCAGCTTCTTGCAATCCACGCAGCCCAGGTTGGCGGCCCGGCACTCGGTGGTGATTTCGGCAATGCGCTCCTTGGGCAGGTTGAGGCGGTGGAACGGAAAGGCCAGGCAACGGTCCGGCTCGCCGGGATCACGCCGGAAGGGACGCTGGGTATCGGTGGTCATCTGGCGCACCTTTTTGGCCATGACTTCCGGCGGATCGCTCAGGTAGATACAATTGTCATAGCTCTTGGACATCTTGCGGCCGTCGGTGCCGGTGAGCTTGGGGATTTCGGTGAGCATCGCCTCCGGCTCCGGGAAAATGGGCTTATAGAGATGGTTGAAGCGCCGGCCGATCTCCCGGGTCATCTCCACGTGCGGCACCTGATCCACCCCCACCGGCACGCCGTCGGCTTTATACATCAAGATGTCGGCGGCCTGGAGCACCGGATAGCCCAGGAAGCCGTAAGTCGCCAGGTCTTTATGGGCTAACTGCTCGATCTGGTCTTTATAAGTGGGGTTGCGCTCCAGCCAGGGCACCGGCGTGAACATGCCGAAAATGAGGTAGAGTTCGCAGTGCTCCGGGATAGCAGATTGTACGAAGAGGGTGGACTTCTCCGGGTCCAGCCCCACGCTCAGCCAATCGATGAGCATCTCCGGGATGTAGCCGCTGATGTTTTGGGGGTTTTCATATTCCGTGGTGATGGCGTGCCAGTCGGCCACAAAATAGTGGCAGCGGAAATGCTCCTGGAGTTTGAGCCAGTTGTACAGGGCGCCGTAATAGTTGCCCAGGTGCAGCTTGCCGGTGGGCCGCATGCCGCTCAGGATGCGCTTCTGTTTGAGGTCGGTTGATTTTGGCTTCGCAGTAATTGTGTCGGTAAACGCCATTATTATTCCTATCTGATCCTTAAGTTCACAGCCAAAGGGTGCAAGGTTGGGATCGGGCGGTCCGAGAACCAGCCTCTAAGGGCTTTCATGGTAAAGCCTGTGACTACCGGGGCTTTTTATCCTCACCTCCAAGCCCGGTTTAGCGAACGCCCTTGTATTATATTAACTCAAGCAGCGGAATTTTGGTCGAAAACTTACCATTTGGCCGCGTTCTTTTGCAAGTGGGCGCGCCAATATTCCTTGGCGTCCCAGGCCGCGGGCGGCAGGGGGACTGCCGCCCCCTGCCGTCAGCTTACTAAGAAGATCCGGAGGTTATTCCTCTCGGAGGGATTCCAGGTAAGAACTTAGGGAGTCGATCTCCCGGCCCGGCTCGACTTCCGCCCCGGACCTGAGGTCATGGACGGCCACCCGGACGGGGTCGGCCAAGGAAACGGGAAAACTCTCGCCACTGGCGTCAGTGATGGCGATATAAGCGCGCTTGCCTTTGTATTTTATCCACTTGGTATAGGACCCTTTCCCGCCGCAACTGGCCGAGAAATTAAATCCATGACTCGACATGGCCTCTTCAATGCTCATGGTGTGCTATCTCATCCTCTTCCCAAAGGTTAGCGTTCGCGCCACTCCGGGGTTCTCTTCTCCAGGAAAGCCCGGACGCCTTCCTCGGCATCTTCGGTGGTGCATAGACCCGCAAAACGTTCGCTTAACATGCCCAGGGCGTTGAGATAAGCGACATTTTGCATTTCATAGATTCCGGCCTTGCCGGCCTGCAAGGCCAGCGGACTTTTGGCCGCCAGCTTGGTGGCCAGTTCCAGGGTGGCTTCCTCCAATTTATCAGGCGGCACCACCTTATTGACCAAGCCCAGCCTCTGGGCTTCGGCAGCCGAGATCATGTCGCCGGTCAGCACCATCTCCAGAGTCTTCTTGAGGCCGACGTTGCGGGCCAGCGGCGCCGCCGGGCCGAGACAGATGAGGCCGACATTGATGGCCGTGGTCCCGAATTTTGCATCCTCCGCCGCCACGGTCAGGTCGCAGGCAAAGGATAGGCCCGCGCCGTTGGCCAGGGCATAGCCCTTGACCGAGGCGATTACCGGCTTCTTCATCTTGGCAATAGTGTGATTATGCTCATCCATCAGGCAGATGAATTTGCGATACTCCTCGTTGCTCTTGTTTTTGAATTCGTCCAGGGAAATGCCGACTGAGAAATGTTTGCCGTTGGCATCAATCACTACCACCCGGATCTCGGGGTCGCCCTCCATCTCCCTGAGAGCCTCATTCAGCTCCTGGGCAAAGGGGACGTTGAAGGTATTCATCGCTTGGGGGCGATTCAGGGTAATAAAACCGATTTTTTCCCGCTTGTCCACCAAGACGTTGGTGTAGTCCATCACGCTATCTCCTTTACTTTTGGTTATAGGAAGCTATTAAATTTATTAATGAACTAAACATCAGGCCTCTTTTTCAGGCTATTGAGGTAATAGCGCAGTTGGGCCAGGGTTTGCTGCCACACCGCCGAGTCATGGCTGGCGGCATACAAGGGGCCGGCGCCGTTCAAGGCAACCACAATAAAACCGGCAACTTCCTGGAGATTCAGTCCTTCCCGCAATTTCCCCTGCCGCTCCGCCTCTTCCAGCCACCCGCGCAACCGGGCGGCGAAGCTCTGGAAGCCCCGCAGGACGTGGTCGCTCATGGCCGTGGACTGGCCGGCCAGTTCCATCAGCGAATTGAAGAAAAAGCAGCCGCCTTCGAAGACCCCCGCTCCCAGGTAATTTTGCAGGCTGTTTTCCATGACTTTTTCGAGCCGTTCCAGCGGGTCGGCAATATCGCGCACGTCCTGGAAAACGATGCTCTTCCAAACCTCGACGCACTCCTCATAGACCGCATACCAGATCTCTTCCTTGTTGCGGAAATGGCCATAAAGCCCACCTTTGGTCAGACCGGTGGCCTTGACGATGGCGTCTATGGAGGTGTTGAAATAGCCCTTGACGGAAAAGAGCTGCATCGATTTTTCGATGATATGCTGGCGGGTCAGGTCGCCTTTGGTAGCCATACGAAGCCTCTCACTCTAATATACCGACCATTCGGTTTATTATTATGTTAAGTGGAATATCTTGTCAAGCACTTTATTTAATTTATTTAGGGGTGCTGAATTCCAAAAGGCAGGGAGCCCCAACGGGCCAAATCTTTCGGTATGGCCATTTCTGCGGCCAGGACGGCGGCTTCGATAACCAGATTTCGGCAGAAACGGAGGTGATCCTTGCACAGCCAGTCCTTGCCCCAATGGGCCGTCAACCGGCGGCATTGGGTGCCGCCGAAACGCTGCTGGAATTCATTGGGCAGCCGGTTGAAGAGCCGGTATAGTCCCGGCTGGCCGTACATCTGCTCCTTCCCCGTTTTGGGGTCGGCCGGTATCTCCCGGCGGCCGTAAACCGCACCCAAGGCGGCCATGGCCCCCGCCAGGGCGCCGCAGGTATCGCCGAAGAGGCCCCCGCCGCCGCCAAAGCCGGTCATAACGCACATGGTTTCGAGAGGTAAACCGGTATCGATTTGAGACAGGACCGCCTCAAAGACACACTCCGCTCAGTTGAGGCCGGTTTTGAAATTGTTCCGGGCCTTTTCCTTAACCTTGGCGATCTCTTCTTCGGGTTGCATGCGGGTCTCCTTTAGGAATCTATTTAAGTACACCTTCACTTTATTATGACGGTTTCTTAAGAGGAAGAGTAGGCTTATTCGATTTTTGCATTGGGCTTCTTCTCATTATCATAAGATTCCACCGGAACCGGCGGAGTCAGCCATTTCTTACGTTTCAGTATAAATATTATAGCCCCAAGGGGCAAAGAAGTCTGGATAATCCAAGGTCCAAAAACCCCTCCGATTAGGAATCCGGAGCCAAGCACCTGGACAAAACCCGGGTTAATAGTTAAAGCCCCCGTTGTCCAGTTTAAATCAAATCTAAAAAAGCCTAGTAAAATAAAGATCGCCCAAAGCCACTTTCGTTTCGGGATAGATGTTATCATACAGAGCACGAATGTAAAAATGATGAAGATTTCCACCAGGATAGCGAATGGCAAAAAGATATAATTGATCGGCCCTTTCCCTTGAAAGGTGAATCGATTGGTTATTTCGGGAGACTCCCTCAGAGGCTGGACGTGAACCCCTTTTACTATTATTTGATCATCTTTTTTTTCGAGCTTAACACTGGCAAATAACCACTTGCTTGGAAATTCATAAAAAAAAGATAAATTATAACGATGTAGAGTTTTATCACTATAAAAATTAGCCTTATCGAGAAAGATATTTTTAACCTTTTCATCAGGAAAAAAGTTGGCCATTTGTTCAAGCTTTAGTCTATATTGCTCTACATTTTTTAACTCGGGACTAAAGTTACGTTCAATGGCATCAAAGTCACGAGACTGAAAAAGTGCCAGATATTGTTTGCAAAAGTCCACCTCTTCCTTAGGAGCGGAACTTGAGTTCCCTATAAATGCTTGCTGATATGTTTGCTGATTGCAACCCATTACGACTAACAGCATCAACAGTAGGATAATTTTTCTTCTGCCCATTTGATTCTTCTCCAGTCATTAATTCATTTTGGAGACAAAATCCTGAAGTTCCGCCAATACTATCGTCAGTTCCCGGTTCGTATCCAACCGCAGCAGCGGCCGGTCCTCTGGCCCTAACGGGTCGAAATCCCTGGCCTGGGCTTCGAACAACTCCACTCGGCCATCGGAGAAGGCCTGGGGGTCGGTGAGCCTGATTCCCGCGCGTCGCCGGGCCTCTGCCACCGGACACTCGCAGTAGACGAATATCGCTTTGGCCCCGCGCTCCCGGGCCAATTGCCGCACCAGTTCCCGTTCCCCGGCCCGCTTATAAGAGCCGTCCAGGATGACATTTTGGCCCGCGGCCAGGTGCTCCGCGGCCAGGCGGCGCATCTCCTTATAGGTACGGGCCGAAAAATCCTCAGTGTAAATCCCCTGGCCAAAGGGCTCGGGGGCCGGAGTGGTGGGCGCCAGGCCCGCCAGGGTCTTGCGCACCCGGTCGCTTTCAATAACCGGCAGTCCCAGGGACTGGCCCAGGGCCCTGGCCAGGGTGGTCTTGCCAGTGGCCATCAGGCCGAAGATTACAACCACTATGGGGGTAAGACCGGAAATGGAGTTTTTCCTTATAAAAAATTATTGCCCCAGCCCTCTCCCCCCACCGGGGGGAGAGGGAGTTTACAAGAGTTCCTTCTTTATCTTATCCCCTCTCCCCCAATGGGGGAGAGGGTTAGGGTGAGGGGGAATTAATCATCTACTCCATGTCGTTGATAATTACGTAACGATTTATTAATTTGATAATAGGGGTATCCGGTTGACTCTCCCTGCTACTATATGTAGTAAAGGGGTTGATGACAGTTGAAGATTATCCCCGAACCATCCTT
>JAMCQY010000025.1:4806-5869 GCA_023381945.1 Deltaproteobacteria bacterium | reverse complement strand
CTGATCCCTGGCCCCTGACTCTAGCATCAAAACGCCCCCCTCGCCCGCCGGTAGCCGCCGCCCCTTTCTTCGTCGGCGAAGCGCCCCGGCTGCACCGTCTCATACTCCACCGGTTGATAAGGCGTCAGCACCCGGGCGGCATTGGCCATGCAGCCGGCGATAGCCGAGTCGCCGTGGCGCTGGCCGCCGTCTCGGTCCTGGCTCTTCTTGCCGTCGGGCACCTTGGGAATCCCCTTCTCCACCCGCAGCGCCCGGTGGTCGTCCAGGATATCGCCGTCCTTGGGCAGATCAATGGTATGATCCTCCAGGGCCGCCTTGTATTTGGGCATATAATCCAGGTACCATTGATTGCTGATCATCACCTGGCTGATGCGGGACTCGCCGTAGCGCTGCATGGCCACTTCCGCCAGGTACTGGCCGTTGCCCCGGGCGTCCAGGGCGCCGCCCCGAAAAACCGGCAGCCGGTCCACGATATAAAACAGGCTCTGGCGCTGCTGCTCGAAGGGCACATTGCGCAATTCCACCAGGAAAGGCGTATGGCATTTCAAAGTCTGAAATAGTGGCCCTCTCCTCCCTTCCTGGATCGGCCAAAAAACCGAGAGGTCGCCGCTGCGGCCGAAGTCGACGCCGAGATAGCAGGGCTGCCCCTGGGGCAATGCCAACAGCAATGGCAGGACGTTTTCTACCAGCCATTGCTGGCATTCCAGTTCCCGCATAATCTGGGGCTGCCGGGCGAATTCGTCTTTGCAGCCCCAGCGCAGGATCGGAATGGCCGGGTCCATGCAGGATTCGATGAGCACCCGGGAAAGATAGGCCCCGGCGCTGCTCATGGGCACGCAGAGCAGCTCCTCTTCGGCATCTTCCTGGTAGGGGTAATCATCGAAAACTTGCTGCCGCCATTTGGCTTCGCCTTCCAGGGTCCATTCTCTTTTCAGCTTCAAGCAGATGCGCCGGTAAAGGCCCTGCTCCAGGGCATCGTCAAGGGTGGTACGGTGCAGGCTGTAGGTTTTCTTACCGGCCCGTATATCCTGGATAATTTCATTGAAAAAGTTATCGTCGCCGT
>JAMCQY010000025.1:0-4768 GCA_023381945.1 Deltaproteobacteria bacterium | reverse complement strand
ATGCGTTGAGAGAATGACGATTTTGCCGCCCCACATGCGATGCGCCAGGGCGGCTTTGAGCAGGCCTCGCAGATCATCATGGAAGGCCGCTTCATCGATAACGATCTTCCCTTGCTTGCCCCGGAGATTGGCGGGCCGGGAGGAGAGGGCCACTATTTCATGGCCGCTGGCAAAGCGAATCCGATAAGCCTGAATTTCTTTGTTGTCCTTGCCGCCATCTTTAAAAACAAACTCTTCAACTTCCGAAGCCGCCTTGTTGTAGTGGCGGGCCCACATGGCGCAGTCGCCGATGAACTCAAGCGCCATTTCTTTGTTGTAGCCGATGTACAGCACATCCATGCCGCCGGCTTCTTCTTGCATGGCGGCCAGCAAAGTATCTTCGGCGGCCTCATTCCACGAAGCGCCGATGCGCCGGGATTTTTCCCATACTTTGACATCGGCCTGATCTTTTACCCAGTCCTGCTGATACTGCAGCAAGACTGCGGGAGCGCGTATTTCGGGAGATTCTTGACCGGGCCTGGTGATCATTGGATTCCCAATATTTTTCGGCGGATTTCGTCCGCTGTTTCGGCTGACAACCCCGGCGCCTGGCCGGTCTTCTCATCCGGCTTATACTTGCCCTTCAACTCCTCGATCAGCCCCAGGCACTGCTTCAGGTCCTTGATGGCCGCGAAGGTCAATAATCCCGGCTGCTCAGTCAGCTGGGCGAACTTGCGGGCCATCAGGCCCTCCAGGGCGGTCACCGCGTCCTGCGGGGTTTTGATCACGGGCAAATCGCCGGAGACTTCGGAGCCGGCCGAAGTCTCCGGGACCGCCTGCTTTACTCCTGGAGAAAGTAAATCTTTATGCGCCTGGGTCTTCTCCCAGATCCCGGCGGCCAACACCCTTTTGAATTCCGGGTTGTCCAGGGCCTGGGTGATCAGTTTGGCCCGCAGCAGGGTGCTGTCCCGGCGGATGCTGCCCAGGGCCAGGCGGAATTCCTTTCTCGCCGCCGGCCAATCCTTGCCCTCGACGCCTTTTTGCTCGTTTTCCGCCCGCTCTTCCGGGCTCCAGCGGTTTTCCTCCCACTCCTTCTCCTCACTGGACCAGCGCTTGAGCTGCGACAGCGAGACGCCGGTCGCCGCGCCCACCTGGTCGAAGGTGCAGCCGTCCACCACGTAGAGCTCTTTGGCCCGCTCCCGGACCTCGAAGGAGTATTCCGTCGGCGCCATTATTTTCCCAGGGCCTGGCAGATGGCCTTTTCCGTGGCCAGCAGCTCGAGGTAATCCCCCTGCCGGGCCGCAAAATCCAGCGCCAGAGATGAGACCACCTCGCCCTTGAGATTTTCCAGGGGCTCGAACTGATCCAGTTCCCGGCGCAGAGAATCCCGCAGATTTTCTAGGCGCAATTTCAGCTCTTTGATCTTGACCCGCGTCTCCGCCAGGCGGCCCTCGTTCTGTAGGCGTTCGCTCATCTCAACCATCCTTCAGGGCGGCGCATTTGCGCTTGATGCTGTCGTCCAGCGCCTGGAAACCCTTGCTGTTCAGGATCACGATGTCTTTCAGGTCACCGCAGAGGGTCTGATAATTCTTCACCAGGAGGACGTTGTTTTCGTACATCTGCCGCATGGCCAGCATGTCGCCCTGGTAAGCCGCCAGGATATTTTTGGTGTCCTCCCGGTAGGCCGTGATCATGGCCATCATGTCTTCCCGGTATTTTTGCCCGTCTTTTTCCCGCTCTTTGGCGTCCCGGTCCCGGGCCTTGCCGTCGAAATACCAGACCACGAAGAGGATGCCGGGAATGCCCAGCCCCAAGGCCGGACCCAGAACCCAGGAGAGGCCGAGGTCGCCCATTTACTGCCCCGAAGGCCCGGATTTGGTCACCCCGGCCCGCAAAGCGGCCAGGCCGCCGGCGCCCAGGAGGGCCAGAAGGGTTTGGTAGAGCGCATCGTCGATCCACCCCAGCACGCGAGCTACGGTCACCAGGCCGATTAATCCGGCCGCAATGTAAGTCTTTTTGCCGCTCATCGTTTGCCTCCTCAGTTTAAAATTACCGGCCCACACCCTGCAGCCGCCGGCTCAGCCGATCTGCCGCATCATCAATGCCCTGCGCCGGCAGCGGGTTATAGCTCACCTGGCCGTCCAGCAGCACCTCGGCCAGGCCCCGCATTTCATAATAGGCGTCCGCCTTATTGAGCTGGGCGTCCTCTTCGCCGTCCAGGCAGCAGCGGTGCGAATTCTTGATCGGATTCCGGGCGTCGCCGTCATATTTCTCCACATCCGGGTCGATTTTCAGCTGCGCCATCCGGCCGTAACACAGGCGCGACCGCACAAAGAGTGGTGTACAGCCCTCAGGATAAGGGCAGTCTGCCGGGCGTTCTTCCATCATGTCCTCCTGGCGCCGTCCGGGCCACAACACTTCCGGCTCGCCCGGATCGGCCATAAAGCGGTGATGGCCCAGGTCCCGGATCAGCCGCAGATATTTGGCCCAGGAGGGGCGGCAGCTCTCCGGGTTGAAATAAAAGGTGGCGTTCTTCACCGGATTGTAGACCGCCCCGGACAGCAGCCTTTGCGCCACGTCTTTCGCCGCCAGCCACAACCGGTCCCAGGCCTGCTCGGGCTGCCGGGCGAATTTCAGGGCTATGGCATATTGCGGGTCCTGGACGGCGTCATCATGGGTGGTCCAGGAGAACTGCCGGGGCTGCGCCACCACTTCCTGGAGGCTGTTCGGCCAGTCCAGCGACTCCACCCGGTTCAACACCACCGCCATCACTGCGGCGTAGGCCGCCTCGCCGACGGTCTTATACTCCCCCCGGGCCTCGAAATAGCCGTTCAGGGCCAGGACCGTGTCGTCGGGCAATTTCAGGAGCAGTTGGCGCAGCTCGTTCAAGGCAGAGCCTCCAAGGCCTCTTCAATGGCTACATAGCGGCCGTGCAACTGCCCCCAGCGGGCCTGGCCCTGGCGCACATCCACGTGAACGAACCCCTGATTCGGATAGACCCCGATGCCGCCATTTTTAAAGGCGCGGACTTTACAGGCCAATTTATAGACCTCCCGCAGCGATTTGCCGGGGATATGGATATCGGCGGCCTTCCCCAGCAAATGCTGGGAATTTTTCTCGCCGCCCACCTCAGCGTTGTGCTTGCGGCAGCGGTAGCCGCTGACCACCACAACCGGCTGGCCGGCCAGCGCCCGGAGCTGCTCCAGGGCCGCCACCAAAGGCGGGATTTCCCCCTCGACCCAATACAGCGGCAGGCCGCCGCAGCAGTGGCAAGCGAACTCCTTGCGGCAAAAATGCGGACTCAGATCGCCCATTATTTCACCTCTCCCTGCCCTTGAAATAAGCGGCCGTCCCTGGCCTTGCGCCCCGCCGTGGCCGCCAGGGCCAGCATCAGGCTTAGGATCAACAATTTTCGGCGCATGCTCGACCTCCTTAAAATCCCCCGGGCGCCGGGGCGCCCTCCCTGGCACCCGCGGCCCCGGGGTCCGGCCACTGCGTCTCGCCTCAATTTTGGTCTGCCGGCTGGGGAACAGCCGGCACAGCAAAACCGGCGAGGCTACCTGGCCAGATAATCGTCGTACACCGCGTTGCTCTGGCGCTGCAAATCCCGCAGGGCCTCTTTCACCTTGACCGGGTCCTGGGCCTCGGCCGGGGTCAGATGCACCGCCGGCCGGGGCAGGTGCGTCCGGGCGGCCGGCGTCTCCGCCTGCGGCCCTTTATTTGCCGGTAATAATGCCGAGTTCCCGCAGCTGCTGATCAACCACAGCATTAGGATCAGCCGCATTGGCCACTTCTTCATGGGCCTTGCTCTCCTCGGTTTCAACTTTGGCCTCGATATACTGCATCGCGACGTCTTTGGCCTCCACCGCGGTCAGTTGCTCTTTCTCGTCTTCGGCCCGATAAGCCGCCTCCCCGGCGTCCAGGGCCGCGGCCCATTTCGGGGCGTAGCGGCCCAGGAAAAATCTTAACAAGGCTTTAAGCAGCTTCATTCGCCGTCGTCCCGGCCCCAGGGGCCTCCAGACAACTGCCGGAAGAGGGGCGCCAGGGGCACCATCACCTTCCACTGCCAATCCGTCTGGCCCCGGCCCAGATCCTCATAGCCGTTGCGGCAGGGGGGGCGGACCAGGTATTCCAGGTCCGACCTCAATTGGCCGGAGCCGGGGCTGGGGCCGCCGTAGGGTTTACCGCGGCAGGCTGGCCCGCCAGATTTAAAACCTTATTCTGCGCCCGCTGCGCCAGGGCCGCGTCGGACAGGGCCTTAGTTACCGCCGCCTGATCCGGGCATTTGGCAGCCAGCACTTTACCCAATTGATCCAGGGCGCCGTCCACCAGGGGCACCGCCAGCTTAGCCGCACCCTGGATCATCTTCATGGCGGCCAGCGTCTTGGGGTCCACCAGATCGACCGCCGGATCACTCAGGTATCCGACCGAGGTGTCGTAGCCGCCCTGGAGCATCTCCAGTGACGCCTTGGTCATCGCCTGTTTCTCCGGGGTGAACTTGCAGCAGCCAACCAAACTGAGTGCTGCTAAAACCAGGACAAAAAAAAGCCCTTTCCGAACCGGACTCTTCCTCATTTCATAAACCCTCCAGAGGTTCGAACCGCTGATTCATAGTTAAAAGTGATTAGCCGCTTTCTACTCTAACAAAAAATCAAGGGTTTTTGGGGCCTGAGTTCCGTTAAACTGCATGGTAGTTCCGTTAAAGTTCATCGCCGCCAAAAAATCAGGGGGCATCTTTTTTTTTATATGCCTCCACCGAGTCCCGAAAAACTTTGGTTTGGCGCTCTCC
>JAMCQY010000142.1:604-5901 GCA_023381945.1 Deltaproteobacteria bacterium | reverse complement strand
TGAGCCAGGTGTCGCCGGCCTTCAGGAAATACGTCTTGCCGGCGGGGTCGTAGGCCATGAGGAATGGGGTATTAGCCACCCGCATGAGCTTGGAGTCCGGAGCAGGCAGCAGCTTGGGCTCGCCGTCCAGGAGCACCAGGACCGCGGGATTGGTGACGAAGATGATCGTGGGCGGTTTGGTCTGGAGTCCCGCGTCCGCCGCCCTTTCTTTTTCCACCAGCTCCAGCATGGCCAGCAACCGGTCCAGGGAGATGGTGTGGCTGCGGCCCTCGATTTCGGCGTTCAGGAAATCCTGAAATTGCGCGATCTGTTCCGGGGTGGCATAAGGGAACTTGGTTTCCGTGACCTTGGCCTCATCGATCGTGACCTGGCGGGTATCGCGGTTAGTCAAAGCACGGGCGCTGAGCCAAACTACCCCAAAGACCGGCTGTTTCCAACCCTTTTTCTGGACCGACACCGCGGCCCGGGCTGTAAGGCGGTCGCCTTGGAAGGATTCGAGTTGGGGCTGGTACAAAAGCACTGTCCCTTTTTCGTGCTCAAAACGCCGGGGCCAGCCCTCCCCTTCTGCCTGGGCCCAATTGCTGAGGGCCAAGACCAGTGCCATGGCAGCCAGCAGGATGAATTTTTTAAGAGCGGCAGCCTGATACCGATTTTTCATGGTTCCACTCCTGAACGGATTTGAAAGAAAGGTAGTTATTTATCATAGCCCTTGTCAGGAATTTTTTAATGCATAATTTCCTTTTGGCCCGATTTTTTTGGGAGGAACGGGATCAAACCCAAAAAAACAACCGGTGGGGTCCCTTGAAAAGGTGGTTTCACGAAAAGACGCTGAAATATGCTATTTCCCGAATTGCACCTGGCAACGCCATAATGGCTCAAGCTTCGCTTGGGTTAACTGATTGGTGAAAGCGCCGCCGAAGCGCATTGGACCCTATGATTCGCGGTTTTTCAAGGGGAGAATGATATTGGCTGGCGGCTTGGTGGGAGTCAGAATGATATTGGCTGGCGGCTTGGTGGGAGTCAGAGCTGGGATATTTTCCCACCCCCCACCCAACGCCTTGTAGAGGGCGATGAGATTGGTATCCACCGTGCGGATGCTCTGGACCAGGAGGTCTTCATTCACGAAGAGGTTGCGCTGGGCCGTAGTGACATTCAAGAAATCCGTCTTGCCGGCAATATAGAGTTTCATGGCCAGATCCACGGCCTGGCGGTTGTTGTCCACCGCCTCCGCCAGGGCCTGGCGGCGCTCCTGCTCCTTGGCATAGGCCACCAGGGCGGTTTCCACGTCGCTCAAGGCGGTGAGAACGGTCTTTTTGTAGGTGAGCAGCGCTTGCTCCGCCAGGGCGTCCTGAAGCCTGACATTCCACCAGAGGCGGCCGCCGGCGAATACGGGCCAGGTAACCGCGGGACCGAGGGACCAGAATTTGCTGTTGGCGATATTTCCCAGTTTGGTCAAGTCACTGCTGGACACGCCCATGCTGCCAGTCAATGTAAACTTCGGGAACAGGTCGGCGGTGGCCACGCCGATCCGGGCCGTGGCGGCGTGGAGTTGGGCTTCACTCCGGCGGATGTCCGGACGGCGGCGGATCAGTTCAGATGGCAGGCCCACCGGGACCGTCGGCGGTATGGGAGGAATGTGGCCTTCCTTGATCAGGTCCTTTTCCAGGACCGCGGGCTCCTTGCCGAGGAGCACCCCCAGACTGTAAATGGCGGCGCGAGCCTGGGATTCAAAGATGGGGATCGAGGCCTGGGTGGTAGCCACCTGGGCGTCGGCGTTGGCCACGTCCAGCCGGGGGACAAATCCGGCTTCAAAGCGTCTCCGAATGATCGAGGCGGTCTTCTGTTGCGCCTCCAGATTTTTGCGGGCCACAACAAGCTGCTGCTGAAAACCCCGTAGACTGAGATAATTGTTGCCCACATCGCCCACCAGGGTAACCAGGACGTCGCGGCGGTCCTCCACCGCGGCCTTTAAGTCGGCACCGGCAGCCTCGATATTACGCCGGGTGCCGCCGAAGATGTCAATTTCCCAGGAGGCATCCAGGCCCACCTGAAACAATTCGCTGAAGGCCCCGGTGGTGGCGAGTCCCGACGGCCCCACCCCGCCAGCGCCGACCGCCTGGCTGGTGGACCGGCTGCTCCTTTGATACTGCAAGTTGGCATCCACTTGGGGATAGAGGGGACCACCCGCCACTCCCAAGGCGGCCCGGGCCTGGCGGATGCGGGACTCGGCCTGGCGCAGATCCAGGTTGGAGCGGACGGCCATTTCAACCAGGGATGAGAGGGTGGGATCTTTAAAGTTGTTCCACCACAACACCACCTCGGCCGGATTGCTGGTGGTTTTGCTGGGGGTGGACTTGGTGACCACCTCATGGCCGTTCCAGGTCTCGGGGACCTTGGTCTCCGGGCGCTTATAGTCGGGGCCGACCATGCAGCCGGCGGCTGTAATGAGAACTATCAGCAAGCAACTCAACCAAAGCCTTCCGATTTCTTTGTAATCGCCTATTGGCGCAAGCATGGGACAATTCACATCCTTTGGTGGCACAGCCTTTCCAGGCTGTGCTGATTGAGCTTATTGCCCTTCTAAGGGCTCTCCGGTTCCCAGAGGAAAGCATAATCTTCAGGTGCCTGACAAAGCCCGGTTTTGACAGGATTATTATGGATATAATTCCATTTCTCTAAAAATTCATCATAATCCCTGAGGATGCGATCAAATCTTTCATCCTGCCATAAGTTACCAATGAGGCAGATTTCGGCGACTAATGGACAATTCATCTTTTTGGGCACAGGCTGGAAAGCCTGTGCCACCAATTTCTTTTTTTCCCTTCATGTTATTCTTTTAATTGCTAATTTTGTTACTCCCTTTAGCACAGCCTTTCCAGGCTGTGCAAATAAAAACCATTAACGGCACAGGTTAGAAAGCCTGTTATACAATTTTTATTCATACCGCAAAGCAATGATCGGATCCAGGTGGGCGGCTTTATGCGCCGGGTAATAGCCGAAGATGATGCCCACCGACACCGAGACCGCAAAGGCCGCGATGATGGCTTCCAGCGAGAGTTCCGTCGGCCAGTGCAGCAAGGTCCTGACCAAAAAAGAAATGCCCCGGCCGGCAATAATTCCCATCAGACCGCCACAGAAACAGAGGATGACCGATTCCGCCAGAAATTGTTGGAGGATATCCCGGGCCCAGGCCCCCACCGCCATGCGCAGGCCGATTTCCCGGGTGCGTTCGGTGACCGACACCAGCATGATGTTCATGATGCCGACCCCGCCGACCAGCAGGGAAATGAGGGCCACGGCCAGCAGCAGCTTGGTCATCATACCGGCGGTGGAAGACAGGGCCTTCATCATTTCGGTCATATCCCGGATATTGAAGTCATCGGTGTCGCCGTCCTCCGGATGAATACGGTGCCGCTCCCGCAAGATATCACCGATTTGCTTAATTGCCGCCGGAATTTCCTCGCTGGATTTGGCCGCGGCCAGAACTTGGTCTACATTGACGAAACGCACCGGCAGCGGGGTATCGGCTTGCTGCATCGCCGATTGGGCTGGATATAGCTGATTTTGCTGACTGGGATAAATCTGGCTCAGGGTATTTACCGCCTGGGAGGTGCTCGACCCGGAGGAGGAGCCGGCAGCGGCACCGGCGCTCTGATTGGCAGTTTGGGCCGAGGTGCCGGTCACCCGAAATTTAATCGTAGTCCAGGGGGCGATCAGGATATCGTCCTGGTCCATACCCATCATATTGGCGCCCTTGGCGCTGAGGACGCCGACCACTTTAAAAGAGACATTCTGTACCCGGACTTCTTTGCCCACAGGGGACTGGCCCTGGAAGAGCTCCCGCACCAGACGCTGACCCAGAACGCACACCTTGCTGGCATTGCGCACGTCACGGCTGGTGAACATATTGCCTTCGGACAAAGGCCATTGCCGGACTTCCAAGAAGGCTGGGGAAGTACCATGAATGAAGACGGGCACCCAGTTGCGGTTGCCGTAGACCACTTGGGTGCGGGCCCGGACGATGGGCACGGCGCCCCGGACCGCTGGGCACTCGGTGATGACGGCTTCGGCATCCTGGGGAGTAAGGGTCATAACGCTGCCGCCGCCGAAGCTGACGCCGCCGCTGGAGGCCGCTCCAGGCAAGATCATCAGACTATTGGCTCCCATGCTGGCGATGGTTTGCTGGATGGCAGTGGAAGAACCGCGGCCGATCTCCATCATGGCGATGACCGCGGCCACCCCGATAATAATGCCCAAGGTGGTAAGCCCGGCCCGCAGGTAATTGCGGCGCAGGCCGTTGATGGCGGTGAGCACCATCCAGCGGAGCCGGACCCAGGCCCATCGGGGTTGCATTTTGGGAACGGGTGGTGCAGCCGCGGCGGACTGGACTATTGCTTCGGCCGGGCGGCGGGATTCGGCTTCTATGACCCCGTCGCTGATGCGGATTACGCGCTTGGCGCAGCGGGCCACCTCTTCATCGTGGGTTACCAAAATAATGGTCACCCCTTCCTCTTCATTGAGCCGCCGGAACAATTCCAGGACCTCTTCGCTGGTCTTGGAGTCCAGGTTGCCGGTGGGCTCGTCGGCGAAGAGAATGGAGGGGTTGTTGATCAGGGCCCGGGCGATGGCTACCCGCTGCTGTTGGCCGCCGGAGAGCTGGGACGGCTCGTGTTCCAGGCGTCCCTGCAGACCGACCCGCTGGAGCAGGTTTTCGGCCCGCTGGCGGGCCTCTTGATCGGAGAGGTGCGCCGCGGTGTAGGACAGTGGCATGATGACGTTGTCCAGGGCGCTGGTCCGCGGCAGCAGGTTAAAGGTCTGGAAGACAAAGCCTAACTTTTCGTTACGCAGTTGGGCCCAGGCATCGGCGTCCAGGGCGGTGACGTCCTGGCCGTCCAGCCAGTATTCCCCGGAGCTCGGGCGGTCAAGACAGCCCAAGATGTTCATCAGGGTAGTCTTGCCCGAACCCGAGGTGCCCATGAGGGCGACGAACTCGCCGCGGGAGACCGACAACGAGATACCCTTAAGCACCGGCACGTCGATCTCACCCAAATTATAGGTCTTATGGATGTCGCGGAGTTCGATGAGTTCCATTAGGTTATTGTTTCCCGCCCTTACCGCCGGCCGCGCCCCGGAAGAGTTTCGGTGCAAAGGGGCTGCCGCCGGCTGATTCTTTCCCCGCGGCAGTTTTTTCCGCCTCACCCACTACTACCGGCGTGCCTTCCTTCAGTTCGGAACTCTGCACCTCGGTTTGGGACCCGTCGCTTAAACCGAGGCGAACCTTGACCGGGCGAACCAGT
>JAMCQY010000142.1:0-594 GCA_023381945.1 Deltaproteobacteria bacterium | reverse complement strand
CAAATGATACCCCGGGGCTGCTTACCTTTTTGCTTGGCAACGGGCTTTTCCGTCCCCTCGGGTTCGGCCTTTTTCGCCTTCTTGGGCTGTTCACGTCCTTCTTTGACTAGCTGATCCGGTTTGGGCTCCCAGCGTAGAGCGGCGTTGGGGACCGTGAGGACGTTTTTGCTTTCGCCCACAACAAACTTGACGTTGGCGGTAAGATACGGCAGCAACTTGCCGTCAGAATTATCGGTGGTGACCTCCACCGTATAGGTCACCACGTTTTGAGTCATGGTGGCATTGAGCCGGATCTTGCCCACCTGGCCTTCAAAGACCTGACCGGGGAAGGCGTCGACCGTGAAGTTGGCCGGCTGGCCCGTATGGATCAGACCGATATCGGCTTCATTGACTGAGACCCAGACCTGGATGCGGGTCAAATCTTTGGCTATCAGGAAAAGGCTGGGGGCATTGAGGCTGGCCACCACGGTCTGGCCGATATTAACCCGGCGGTCCACGATCACCCCTTTGACCGGCGAGACAATGGTGCAGTAGCTCAGATTTTGCTGGGCCCGCTGCAAGGTGGCCTTGGCCTGTTCCACGGTCTTTTTGGCC
>JAMCQY010000085.1 GCA_023381945.1 Deltaproteobacteria bacterium | reverse complement strand
GAATCGTGAAAGAAGAGGAACTGGCGGCGCTGATGCGCCACGCCATGGCAATGATCAATCCGTCGCTCTTTGAGGGCTGGAGCACCACGGTGGAGGAGGCCAAAAGCCTGGGCAAGCGCATCCTGCTATCGGATATCCCGGTGCATAAGGAGCAGGCCCCGGAAAGAGGCATCTTCTTCCCGCCTCATGAACCGGAGGCCCTGGCCGAAGCCTTGCAGAGCGTAATGGAAAATTTTGACCCGGCGGTGGAAGCTGCGGCCGCGAGACGGGCCGCAGCCAGGCTGATAGACCGGCAGCAGGCCTTCGGCCGCGCCTATGAGGCGCTGGTTAAACAACTGCTCTTTCCGGGGGCATGAGTTATTGCCCTTATTTCGGAGATCAAGGGAATACCTTGATATTACTGACACCTGCATTAGAGGATGATCGTCATGACTCCGGCCTTCGATCCTAAAACCTTTTCCCCGGAAGCACTCCTTTTGTATCGTTGTGTCCGGTGCGGGTCTGAGGATCTTATCAAGGAGCTACAAGACGAAAGTCCTGCCCTCAAGTGCAAGAGGTGTGGCCGGATATACGATTTGGTGCTGGGGATTCCTTTTCTGGGGGGATATGAGCAAGAGGATCTGCTTAATTTACTGGAAATCGCGGCGGTTGCCGAACAGAATCCCGGGGCTGTCTGTGTTGACGGCGTCCTTTGGGAAGATGCCTGTGCCGGCTATCACGCTACGGGAGACGAAGAAGAAGCCCGGCAAAAACTGAAAGAAGGGTATCAGTATTTCTCTTACCGTTACACGGAGTGGCTACTGTTACGCGCCCTGCTCAAGGGGCTTGATCTGGCTGGCAAGAGAGTTTTGGATATCGGGGCCGGGCACGGGTTCGACACCTGGCGTCTTTTGCACCGCGGCGCCAGGGTCACCGCCCTGGAATCGAACCCATTCCTTGCCGCTTCAGGTTGGCAGAATCTCCCCGAGGCCTTATGGGTTGGAGGCTTCTCCCACTTCCTGCCATTTCGTTCCGAAAGTTTCGATTTTGTGTTCTCCAACGCGGCGTTACATCATATGCGGGATATCCCCGCGGCCATAGAGGAAGGATTGCGGGTCTTGCGGCCCGGCGGCTACCTGATAACTTCGTGTGACTCCTTTCGCGGCGACCAGACAGGGGAGGAATTAGAACTTAATGTTTTCAACAGTCACCCCGACGTGCTGCTGGGAGTCAATGAACGCATCCCCCGCCTGAAGGAATTTCTCTCCACCCTTCTCAAGTATAAGGACGCCCTGGAGATAGAGGTTGGGACTTCCAACATGGATTCCCAGAGCGATGGGTTAGGAGTTCCCCTGTCCTACCATGCCCTGTGGGGCCTCAACGACTTACCCCAGCTCACCTCTGCTTCTTTGGCCCTGCGGGTGCGGTTGCGGCACCCCGTCAAAATAGCAGCTCGGATGCAGAAACAATTCTTTCTGCAACCGGGCCATTATGTGCAATTATGCGAAGATGTCCCCAAGGCCATCGCCTTCCTGTCGCGTTCTATTCCAGAGCGTTATGTCAATTTGAAGGTGCCGCACCCTTTCCAGGATAAGTTTCTCCTCTTAAGCGGCTGGCGGCAGGCCGGGGACCCCAACCCGGAGTGGCAGGAAGGCTTCGGCCGCGGATGTTGGTATTTGCAGCGCGGCCTCGCGGATACCCAGTTAGCCATGGAAGTGGAGGTCCTCGAAACCGTGCTGGGGGCACCATCGGAAGCCCGATTCCTGTTGAATGGCGAAGTAACTCTAACGGCGCGCCTCCTCCGGGGAATCTGGTATCGGGTCCACCTCCCGGTCGCCCAAATACCCGCGGGAGAAACTTTCTGTCTCCGCATCGATGTGGGTGGAGGCGCGGGGTTCCCGGAAAGATTGTTCCGGGTTCGACACCGGCGCTTTGAAGCTGCCGGGACCGAGGCAGGGGTTTCCATGGCGGACCTTGGAACCACAGCCGGGCTGCAGGCCCTGCTTTCCTGCCTCTTTCCCGGTTGTCGCAGCCTGACCGTGCTCTTTCTGCCGGGGCAAACCAATATTTTCGATTTCCTCAGGCATCTCCGCAGGCATGGAGTCCAAGAGATTAGGGGCATTGTTCCGGAACCACAGCGCTGGATCTTCGAAATGGAGGACGCTGTCAAAATTAGCGGAACTTATCCTTTGACAATGGCAGGAGCCCTTCGGACACTTGCTATTAGTCCAGACCTGGCAGTGATAAACTCGGAAATCTGGCCCAAGAACCAGGTCCTCGAGCGGTTGCTGCAAGCAAAAGTCCCGATACTGGATGCAGTGAGAGACCGGCTGGTGTCAAATGTCCCACCAAGTCCATCTATTGTCGAAAGTTCAGGCGAGCCCGTAATGATGCGGCAAGGCCTTCGTGACCTTCTCCCTTCCAGGGCCAAAATTTTTCTAAAACGGCTTCTCTTCAGGGCATAGTCCTGAACGCTATAAGGCATGCTGGGCTGGTTAATGATCTCTCCATACTTCAGGAAGAAGGCCATTTCAGACGGGAAGTTATAAGTGGAAGCTGGGTCTAACTTTATCCCCCCCGCGCCCCTGGTCACCCCGGTCCTGTTTTTGGTTTTTAACCGTCCGGCGGTTACAGATAAAGTTTTCGACGCTATCCGCAGGGCCAAACCATCCAGGCTCTTCGTTGCCGCCGATGGTCCGCGGCCGGGCCGGCCGGGTGAAGAGGAGCTTTGCGCTCAGGTCAGAAAAATTGCCACCTCGGTGGACTGGGACTGCGAGGTGCAAACCAGGTTTCTTGATAACAATCTGGGCTGCCAGAAAGCGGTTTCTTCCGCCATAACCTGGTTTTTTGAGCAGGTCGAGGAAGGAATCATCCTGGAGGATGATTGCTTGCCTTGTCAAAGCTTTTTCTGGTTCTGCCAAGATTTGTTAGGGCGTTATCGTAACGACTGTCACATATTTTCCATCTCCGGGAATAACTTTCAGAAGGGAAGGCCGCGGACTGACTTCAGTTATTATTTTTCAATTTATAATCATATCTGGGGCTGGGCAAGTTATAGAAGAGCCTGGAAACATTTTGATTTTGATATGACAACCTGGCCTGTTATAAAAGAGGGTAACTGGCTCTTGGATTTGTTAAATGATAAGAGCGCGGTTAAATATTGGGAAAAGATATTCCAAGATACCTGGGATAAAAAAATTAATAGTTGGGGATATCGGTGGACTTTTACTTGCTGGGCATATAGCGGACTATGTATATTACCCAATAAGAACTTAGTTGAAAATATCGGTTTTGGGTTGGATGCTACTAATACAAAAAGTAATGATAATTATTATGTCATTAAATCAAATAATATAGCATTTCCTTTAAAACATCCTCCTTTTATTATACGCGATACTATATCAGATAGATTCACTCAAAATAATCATTTTACTATCCCACTCTTACAGCGGATAAAAAATAAATTAAAGTCGCTATCTTATGGAAAATCTTAATGACTTTGGCTTAATGCCTTATTGTCAGAAAATTTACGTTAAACAACCGATAATAGTCTTGATGTGGGCGATTTAACCGGCAGCATTGCGTCACTTATGGAACTCGGAAAATCTGTGCTAATTTCGGTCATCACCGTGTGCCTCAATGCCTCGGATTATATTGAACAGACGATTACGAGCGTCCTATGGCAGACTTACCCCAACTTGGAATACATCATCATCGACGGGGGGTCTGACGATGGTACGGTGGAGGTTATCCGAAAGTACGAAGCGCACCTGGCGTATTGGCACAGCAAACCGGATAGCGGCCTGGCCCATGCCTTTAACCTGGGGTTGGCCCAGGCTCGCGGGGAGTGGATTCTTTTTCTGAACGCGGATGATTATTTCTCCGGCCCCCAGGTGGTGGAGTCGATGATTCCCCAGCTAACGGCCCATGGTGACGCCGAGGTGATTTTTGGCCGGGTGGCCCTGGCTCCCCGCCAACAGACAGTTTGCCCTGAGGCCCAAGCATTATGCGGCCGGGACTGGCAGTGGCGGCAATTTCGCTTTATCTGCACCATTCCTCACCAGGCCGCGTTCACCAGCAGAAAATATTTTGAGCGGGCCGGTTTGTTTAACGAGAAATTGCGCATTGCCATGGAGTATGAGCATTATTTGCGGGCTGGAGCCGATCTTCGCACAGTTTATGTTGATAAGGTCATCAGCATCATGCGAAGAGGCGGATTGAGTTTAAATAATGTTAGCCTCACTTTGAAAGAATGGCGGATTGCCCAGACCATAAATCGCTCTGCGAGTTATCCTCTAATTTGGGCAAATTATGTGTCCAGACTGTGCTGGTATCATGTCAAAAAAGTGGCCGGCATAAAATAACCAATAATTTGTCAAAGGGACATTCGTCAGCATTAGATAGTAGACGTTCTAGTCAGAATAGAATCTTGTGAAAATTTTACATGTAATTGCTAACCTGGCCCCGCGTTATGGCGGCCCTTCCACGGCCTGTTGGGAAATGGCCCGGGCCGTGGCCCGGCTGGGGCACGAGGTGAGTATTTTCACCACCAATCAGGATGGGCCCGGGCAACTGGACGTCGCCACGGATCGCCCGGTGCAGCGCGATGGTGTGGAAGTGCGTTATTTTCCCATTCAACCGCCGCGCTTCTGGGGCACTTCCCGGCCTCTGGGGCGAGCCCTGCGGCGGAAGATCCCAACTGTGGACCTGGTCCATGTTCATTCGCTTTACCTCTTTCATGACTTGGTGGCAGGGCGCCTTTGCCGGGCATCCGGCGTTCCCTACCTCATTCAACCCCATGGAAGCCTGGACCCGTTTATCTACCGGCGGCACCGCTGGCGCAAAAATCTCATGGAGCGGTTATTTGAACGGCGGAATATTCGGGAAGCGGCAGCCATCCTGTTCACCACGGCGGAAGAACGCGATTTGGCCGCACCGTTTATCTTCGGAACCGCGGGCTTGGTGGTGCCCCTGGGCATTGATTTCACCGAATTTGCCAGCCTGCCTCCGAAGGGCGAATTCAGGTCGGGACATCCAGAAATCGGCGATAAGCCTGTCATATTATTTTTCGGACGCGTCAATTTCAAAAAGGGGATGGATATTCTGGTTAAGGCATTTGGCGCCGTGGCCCGCCGCCGGCAGGACGTGCATTTGGTAATTGCCGGGCCCGACAACGAAGGGTGGGGCGGCCGGGTCCGCCATTGGCTGGGGGAGGAAGGGGCGCTGGAACGTACCACCTTCACCGGCATGTTGTTGGGGCGGGAAAAATTGGCGGTATTGCAGGATGCCGACATGTTTGTCCTGCCATCCTATTCCGAGAATTTTGGTCTATCGGTCATCGAAGCCATGGCCGCCGGCCTGCCGGTGATTATTTCTGATAAAGTCAATATTTGGCGGGAGGTGCAGCAGGGCGCGGCCGGCAGGGTGATCCCGTGTGAAGCGACGGCCCTGGCTGACCAACTCCTGGATCTATTGGACAACGCTGACGAGGCGGCTGCCATGGGCAGGCGAGGCAGGTCTCTGGTGCAGGAGCGGTTCCAATGGCCGCGCATCGCCCCCGAGTTGGCAAAAGCCTACGCCTCGATTATTGACAAATCGCGGGATAAACAGGCAAAGGCAATATGACGCTCGATTCCCCTCCCCCGGTATCGGTGCTGATTTGCACCAAGAACGAAGAACGCAACCTGGGCGCCTGCCTGGAGAGCGTCTCCTGGGCCAATGAGGTGGTGGTGCTGGATTCCTACAGCGATGACCAGACCATAAATATTGCCCGGCAAATGGGGGCCCGGGTGGTGCAGCGGGAATTCACCAATTTTTCCGCCCATAAGAACTGGGCCCTGGATAAGGTCGATTTTGCCAACCAATGGATCTTGATTGTCGATGCAGACGAGCGGGTAAGCC
>JAMCQY010000421.1:4073-5914 GCA_023381945.1 Deltaproteobacteria bacterium | reverse complement strand
CCGCACGCCTCCCAGGGAAAGGCGCACGAAATTGCGGCCCAGGGCCTTGGCGATGGAGCGGCCCAGGGAGGTCTTGCCGGTGCCCGGCGGTCCTACGAAGCAGAGGATGGGACCCTTCATGTCGGGCTTGAGTTTGCGCACCGCCAGGTATTCCAGGATGCGCTTTTTGACCTTCTCCAGGTCATAGTGATCGTCATCCAGAATCTTCCTGGCCTGGGACAGGTCCAGGTTGTCTTCGGTGGACTTCCTCCAGGGCAGTTCGATCATCCACTCCAGATAATTGCGGATCACTTGATGGTCCGGAGAGGTAGGCGGGGTACGCTTCAGGCGGGTCAGCTCCCGTTCCGCCTCCTTCATGGCGTGGGGCGGCAAGTCCGCTTCTTCCAGGCGGAATTGCAGTTCTTCAACCTCCCGGCCTTTTTCCTCGCCTTCACCCAATTCCCGCTGCAAGGCCTTGATGTGCTCTCGGATATAATATTCCTTCTGGGCCTTGTCCAACTCGGTCTTCACTTCGGTTTGAATCTTTTTCCCCAGTTCCAGGATCTCAATCTCCCGATTGACCAGTCCCAGGACCCGGTGCAGGCGCGCTTTGACCTCGAGGGTTTCCAGGAGTTCCTGCTTGTCGGCCTTAGAGATGTTCAGACTGCCGGCGGTGATATCGGCCAGGATACGGGGATCGCTCAGCTCCCGGACCAGGGTGCCCAATTCGGCCGGCAAGGTGGGGGAGAGTTCCATCATCTTCAAAAACAGACCCTTGACGTTGGAAACCAGGGCCTCAACCTCCAGATCGGGTTCGTATTCCTCCGAGAGGGGGTCGATCTGGGCGGCGAAATAGGGCTCGAACCCCTTCCACTCCTTCACCCGGAAGCGATAAAGGCCCTGAACCAGCAGACGGACCGAGTCGTCGTCGGCCTTGCGCATCTTCAGGATGGCGGCGGCGGTGCCGACCTGGTAAAGATCCTCCGGGCCGTAACCTTGAACCTTCTCCCCTCGACTGGCCAGCACCCCGAAGATCTTGTCCTGAAAGAGGGCCTCCTGCACCAGTTTCTGGGCCGGTTCGTCCCACAGAACCAGGGGCATAATCATGCGGGGAAAGAGCACCAGGTCCGGCATGGGCAATATGGACAGCACCCGGGGGCTGGGATGGATTTCCTGGTCGCCCATCAGTGGGGGCTGGATATTTTGTTCTTCAGTGGCCATGAGTTCTCCGTTCTTGATTATTCCTGCTTCACCGGAATCTGTCGGGCTTGCGGCGCCTTTCGCGGCAAGTTGATCTCCAGGATGCCGTCCAGGAAGTTTGCCTGCACCCCTTCGGGATCCACCGGGATGGGCAGGATGAAGCAGCGCTCAAAGGCGCCGAAGCCTATCTCCAAGTGAATGAAGCGCCGGATGCCTTCCGGCGGCGGGGGCTGCCGCCGGCCCTTAACCACCAGTTCCTGACCGGCCAGAGAAAGGGAGAGGCTGTCCGGCTTGACGCCCGCCAGTTCCAGTCGCAGCATCAGACCCTGAGTCGTCTCGTAGAAATCTGCTGCGGGCTGAAATAGGACATGATTCCGGGTGGACTCGAACCTGGCGTTCGGTTGGCAGCGCCAGCGTTCCTCCAGATGCTCAAAGTCCCGGATGATTCTGATTTTGATGAGGCGGTGCATTGATTCACCTCGAAAATTTCAACTTAAATTATTAATTTAGTTACTGCTGCGCCAAAATCCAGAGTCCCGCGGCAGAAAAACCGGGGCAAGGCGTCCAAACTTCGCACGCTTCGGCTAACTCAAGGTTGCTGGTTTGTCCACCTTCGCCAGCCCACCTTGACCCGCAGCGAAAATCTTGATAATTTCCGGGGA
>JAMCQY010000421.1:0-4063 GCA_023381945.1 Deltaproteobacteria bacterium | reverse complement strand
GTCAAAGCCGCGCAGCAGGTCCCGGAGCCGGGTCTCATCTTCCCCGATTAACACCTCTTGATAATTTCCGGGGATGCAGCCGCAAGTTGTTTGCCTCGGAGCAATCAACGTCGACTTGGTTTATCAGGTGGACGACGTGACCGGGTTCCTGCGAGCTTGGGGCACCGGCTTGACCCGGGGCGGGGAAGAGGTGTTAATCGGGGAAGATGAGACCCGGCTCCGGGACCTGCTGCGCGGCTTTGACCGGCCGGCCGGCCGGTTCGGCGGCGGCCAGGCGGCCAATGCCGCCTATGCCCTGGCGCGTTTAGGTTTTCCGGCGGCCCTGGTGGGGCACTTGGGCGCCGACGAGGATGGTGACTTTATCAGAGAAAGCCTGGCTGGAGTCAACCTGGATTATGTGATTCAGGCTGGCGAAAGCGGCCGGGCCTACATTTTGGTGGACCCGGGGGGCGAGCGCACCATTCTGGTGGCCCCCAACGCCAATGAAGAGCTTCGGGAAAGCGATCTGCCTTGGAGAATGTTGCAGCAGGCCAGGTTTCTCCATTTCACCTCCTTTGCCAGTGACGGCCCATTGGCGTTGCAGGGGCAGATCGCCCGGCGCCTGCAGGGCGGCCCCCGGCTTAGCTTCGATCCGGGGGAACTCTACGCCCGCCGCGGCCGGGGCATCCTGGAAGAGTTGCTGGACAACGTGGAGACCCTGATGGTGAACGAGGCGGAATGGGCCTTCCTGGGTGGAGGGCTGGACAGCCACCCCGTCTGGGCCCCGCCCATCATCTTGATCAAACGGGGGCCTCGGGGGGCCAGGCTGCTGACTCCGGTGCGGTATCTTGATATCCCTTCCTCCTTCGAAGGACAACCGGTGGATACCCTGGGGGCCGGCGATGTCTTCGCGGCCGGCTATATCGCCGGGCTCCTAATCGGCCTCAATCTCCCCCAGGCGGTGCGCCTGGCGGAGTATGCCGCGGCTTATAAATTAGGCGGGGCTGGCCGGGAGGGCTACCCGGATAAACGGGTGCTGGAGCGAATCATCGCCCGGCTGAGATGAAGCAAGACCGAGAAAAAAAAGAAATATTTCACGCTAAGGCGCAAAGGACTTTTAATAAATTTCTAGTATCTTGGCGTCATTGCGACTTTGCGTGAGTTATAAACCATAAGGAGAGTGCATGCTCCAAATCCAATTAAATACCGACTGCGAGGGGCCGCTGGCCCTCAATGACAATGCCTTCGAGCTCTGCCGGGAATTTATTAAGCCCCATGGCGACCGCTTTTTCATCCAGGTGAACCGCTACGACGAATATTTGGCTGATATTGCCAAGAAACCGGGATACCAAGCCAGCGATACCCTGAAGCGCATCCTGCCTTTTTTGAAGGCCCACGGTCTCACCAACGCCCTGCTCCGGGACTTTTCGTCTCGCAGCATTCGTTTGGTGCCGGGAGCGGAGGAGGCTTACCGCTTTCTGCACGGCTTCAAGTTTCCCATTTTCGAGATCAGCACCAGCTACCGGCAGTTCGCCGAAGCGGTGGGGACCAAGCTGGGATTCGACGCAGCACACATCTTCTGCACCGACCTGGACCTGGACCATTACCGGCTGACCCCGGCAGAAGCCGAAGAGCTAAAGCGCCTGGAAGAAGAAATCCTGGCGACCGCGGCCCTCGAATGGCCCTTTAAAGCCGCGGATTTGTCCGACCTGGCCGGACCGGTCCAAGAGGCCATCGGCCGTCTGGACCGCATCTTCTTCGATCGGTTGCCGGAGATGGAAATCGGGGCCATCTACCGAGAGGTCAAGCCGGTGGCCGGCCCGGAAAAGGCCAAGGCCGTAGCCGACGGTCTGGTCCAAACCGGCTTCACCCTGGCAGACACTCTCTACGTGGGCGACAGCATCACCGACGTCCAGGCCTTTGAAACAGTGCGCGCCGGCGGCGGCCTGGCCATCTCCTTCAACGGCAACGCCTACGCCGTAAATGCCGCCGAAGTAGTGGTGGTATCGGATTGCGCCTGGCCCATCGCGTTGTTTACCGCTATCTTCCGGCAATGGGGCAAGGAGGGGATCCTCGAAATAGCCGCTCCGGAAACTCGGGCTAAATCAAGAGCCCTGGTGCTGCCGGAAGACATGATCGAGCCCATCGCCATCGGCCTGGAGGGCCACACCTTCAATCTTTACTTGTCCAATAATCCTAACCTCGAAAAAATTATTCAGGAAAGCGAAGCCATGCGCGCCCGGCTCCGGGGTGACGCCATTGCGGCGATGGTATAAAGACGGGAGACCGGAGACCGGAGAAAAACCCCCATATCCGGGACCGATTGAGCTAAACAAAAAATAGGGGCGGTTTTCGCACCGCCCCTACCCTGCTGCTTTTCACGACCGGCCAAGCTGTTCGTCTGCCTCAGGCTGATGCCTGGCTCATTCCCCTTTCTTCTTCAAATACTTGCCCGGTTGGGCCGCGAACTCTTCCTTGCACGCCTCCGAGCAGAACCAATAGGTTTCGTCTTCAAAATCATAGGCAAACTTACCATGCATGGCTTTCAGATCCAGGTTGCATACCGGGTCCACTTTGCAAACCGGCCGCGCCCCTTCCTGAATGAATTTTTGCGGCTGGGCCGCGAACTGATCCCGACAGGCCTCCGAGCAGAACCAGTAGGTTTCATTTTCAAAATCATAAGCAAATTGGCCGTGCATGGCTTTCAGGTCCATATTGCACACCGGATCCACATCGCATTGGGGCTTGGTTGCTTCAGCCACGAGAGATTTCCTCCTCCGGATTTCTTGCTAAGAACATAAGAACCAGGGGAGGCGCCGTCAAGGAAGGTAATGGGTGTTATGAGGACAAAGATAGTTGGAGATTTAGTTATAAAAGAATACAGGCGAGAGTCGTGCTGCCGGCAAAGAGGGCGCCGTGCGATATATGCCCCTACGATTTTTTAGAAAGTTCCCGGAAGTCGCTCAGTTCTACGCCGGCCGCGGCCAGGGCCTCTTTGAGGCGGGGACTAAGGAGGGCAGACAACTCCTCCTGCCGGCGGTAAGCCGGGGCCCATCGGGTCAGTTCGGCATCGGCATAGATTCCGGGGTGGCAATAAATTTCGGTGGCCCCGGGTTGCAGCCGCGGCACCAGTCCGAGCAGATAGGCTACGGTCATGCGGCCATCGTTTAGCAGGCCAAAGAGGTGGTCGTTAGTGAAAAGCCCGCTGGCCCGGGCTAGCTTTTCTGCCCGGCGGCAGAGCAGAGTAAAGATAATCCCCTGGGCCACCTTGGGGAGGGGGCCGTCCGGAGCCAGGGCCAGGGTGGTGCGCCAGTCTTCCCGGGACAGGCGCAGAGCCGGGATGCCATATTCCCGGGCTAGGTCCACCACCAGGGGAAAAATCTTGGGGTGCAGATGCAGGTTGACGTGGCTGTTCAGATGCCAGGGAGTTACTCCGGCCTCCAGCACCCTTTCGATCTGAGCCCGCAGTTCGCGGTCGATTTCCGGCAGTAATCGAGGCTCCCAGAAATAGCGCCAGCCGGTCTTGACCGGATCATTAAGAAAACGGCCCTGGCTGTCCACCAGATGGGGGAGCTTTGCGGTAGGCAAAACGGCCCGGCCCTGGATCAGGGTGAGATGAACGCCCAGGCAGAGGTCTGGCAGGTCCCGGGCCAGCTTTACTGCTTCTAAAAAGTGCGGACCTCCGGCCATGAGGCTGGCGCAACGCAGCACCCCGCGGCGATGGGCCAGGGCCACCGCGGCGTTCAAGGCCGGGGAGAGGCCGAAATCTTCGGCGGTGAAGATGACGGAGCGGCGAGCACTGGAGACGGGAGACAAAAGGCGGAAGTTCGGTTTCGATCCCCTGTCCCCGGTCTCCGGTCCCCGGTCTCTTATCATCGGCAACTAGAGCCGGCCTCCGCCTCGGCGTCGGGACATTGGCGGCGCTTAAACATAAAGCTCAGAAATTGCCGGCCTTCATGGAGCAGCCTCTTGCGCTCCCGCGGGTCCCGGATCATCACCATGGCCGCCTTGGCCATATAGCTGGGGCGGAAATAGAAGCGCCGGTAGAACTTGGGCACTGCCGCGAAGATTTCGGCCGCGGCCA
>JAMCQY010000112.1:1337-5984 GCA_023381945.1 Deltaproteobacteria bacterium | reverse complement strand
CATCGGCATCGTCGACCGTCAGGGCCGCTTTATTCTCTGGAACCGCCGGGCCGCAGAAATCTACGGTTACCCTTTTCAGGAACTCACGGGCAAGACCGCTTTCGATCTCTATGCCGATGCCTATGAGCTGGAACGCATGTTGATCAAGCTGCGCCATGAGGGGGTGGTGCGGGAATACGAAATCGCCATGAAGAAGTCCGACGGCAGCATCGTACCGATGGACATTTCCATCAGCCTCCTCAAGGACGACCAGGGAGAGACCATCGGCAGCGTCTGTGTGGCCCGCGACCTTTCGAGGCGAAAAAGGGACGAAAGGCAATTGAAGCGCGCCCAGGATGAACTGCGGCGTTATTCCCGGGACCTGGAGCGCCAGGTGCGGGAACGCACCCGGGCCATCAACAGCATTCTGCGCTATACCCCGGCAGTGGTGCATATCAAAGACAAACAGGGCCACTACAAGCTGGTCAATCCGAGGTTCGAAGAGCTCTTCGGCGTTAAAAATGAAGAGATTCAGGGCAAATCCGCCCGGGATATCTTTCCCCCGGAGGTGGCCGCCCGCTTCCGCAGCAGCGATTTGAAGGTCCTTCACGGCAAAAGCTCCCTTCAGGTGGAGGAGCAAATTCCCCTGAAGGATGGGGTCCATACCTATCTGTCGGTGAAATTCCCCCTGTATGACGAGCAGGGCAATGCTGACGGCTTATGCGGTATCTCCACGGACATTACGGAACTCAAGAAGGCCCAGGAGCAGTTGCGGCTGTTGTCCGGCAGCATCATGGCCGGCCAGGAGAAGGAGCGGGCCGCCATCGCCCGGGAACTGCACGATGAATTGGGCCAGGTGCTTACGGCCCTGCGGATGGATGGCGTCTGGTTGAGCGAACGCCTGAAGGGCAAGGAGCCCCAGGCCGCCGCCCGGGCCTTGAGCATGTGCGACCTGATCGATACGACCATCGATGAGGTCCGGGCCCTGGCCACCCGGCTCCGCCCCGGAGTGCTGGACGATTTCGGGCTGATCGACGCCCTGGATTGGTACGCCAAATATTTCGCCCAGCGCACCGGCATCACCTGCATCTATAAACACCTCAACGTCCCCCAGGTGGATGATCTCGTGGCCACCGCGGCCTACCGCATTGCCCAGGAGGCCTTAACCAATGTGGCCCGCCACGCCTTCGCCACCAGGGTTAGGATCGATCTTCAGGTAAAGGGCGGGGTCTTGACCCTGTCCGTGTCCGACAACGGCCGCGGCTTTGAGCCCCAAAAATTGGCGGAATCCGATTGTCTCGGATTGGCCGGCATGCGGGAGCGCGCCGGCTTATTGGGCGGCTTTCTAGAAATGCAGTCTAAACCTGGCAAGGGGACCCGGGTCCTGTTCCGGCTGCCCCTGGAGGAGCGGCGAGGCGCTTGACCATGATCAAAGTCCTGTTGGCTGACGACCATAGCATTGTCCGGGGCGGGCTGGCCCGCATTGTCGAAGAATCGAAGGACATCGAGGTGGTGGCCGAGGCCGCCGACGGCCGGGAGGCCATCGAGAAGGTCCATCAGACCAAACCCGAGGTGGCGGTCATTGATATCTCCATGCCCGGTCTGGACGGTCTGGAAGTCATCAGCCAACTCCGGCAGTATTATCCGAAATTACCCATCCTCATCCTCACCATGCACGAAGAGGAGCAGTACGTGGTGCGGGCCATCGGCGCCGGAGCCAACGGCTACATCACCAAGCGCTCCGCGCCAGAGCAACTGGTCAACGCCATTCGCAAGGTCCACGCCGGCGGTCGATATCTAAGCGACAGCGCCGCCGAATCCCTGGCGCAGCATATGGCCACCGGGGCCCGCAGCCGCACTCCCTTGGACTCCCTCTCCAACCGGGAGATCCAGGTCTTGAGGCACCTGGCCCTGGGCCATACCGTCAAAGAGATCGCCGAGGCTTATCACCTCAGCACCAATACGGTGCATACCTACCGCCTGCGGCTGCTGCGCAAACTCAACCTGCGCAACAACGCTGAGCTGTCGCTGTTCGCCATCCAGAACCGGCTGGTGGAGCTATAAGCGTAGCACGGGCGTCTCGCCTGTGCGGCCGGAAATTCGCTGTAGGGGCGGGTTTTAAACCTGCCCCTACGATCCATTTAATTAAAGTTTGGCCAGGCAGATTTTTTTTGTAGGGGCGGACCCATGTGTCCGCCCTAATTAAGGGCGGCATATTTACACCTGGCGCCTTTCTCTGCGCTGTGGCGTCTTTGGTGAGATTTACTTAAAAAATATCGATCGGCTTGGCGCCGCGGCCCCGCTCGCTGGAGAGCCAGCGGATTTGGGCATTCACCGACTGGGCTTCCGAGATCTTGCCTTGCCTTTGGTAAGCCAGGGCCAGGTTTTGGTAAAAGCTGATATTGTTGGGGGTGAGACGGATGGCCGCCTTGAAGAAGGCCACTGCCTCGTCATATCTGCCCTGCTCGGCATAGATGACGGCCAGGTTGTTATAGGCCGAGGGATATCGAGGGGCCAGGGCCATGGTTATCCGGTACATGGACATGGCCTGGTCGATCTTACCCTCATTGGCCAGGGCCATGCCCAGATGATGATAAGCCATGTAGTTGGTCCGGTCGACCTTCAGGGCGTGATTATACAGGGTCTCCGAGTTGCGCCAAAATCCGGTTTGTACCCAGGTGGTCCACAGGCAAGCCAGGAGCACCAAGGCCGCGCCGGTGGAGAAGAAGACCCGGCGATGCCGCCAGCCGGCAGTAGCCTCGGATACGCCCCAGACGATCATCACGAAAAGACCGATGAGCGGGATATAGGTATAACGGTCCGCCCTGGCCTGGCCACCCACCTGGACTAGGCCGATCACCGGCGCCAGGGTGCCCAGATACCAGAGCCAGCCCACAATGAGATAGGGCCAACGCCGGGCACCGTAAAGCACGAAACCCGACACCGCCAGTAGGACCAGGGCCGCTCCTGCCGCCAGCGACCAGGATACCGGCGCCAATGGATAAAAAAAGATGAGAGGATGGGGCCAGAAGAGCTTAACCAGGTAATCAACATAGGAGACCAGGGCGTTGGCGATCCTGGGACCCAGCGGCCGGATGGCCAGGGGCATCACCGCGCCGCTCCCTCTTTGGGCCAGCATGGTAATCAAACAGGAAAAACCAGCCAGGGCGAACAGGGGGAGTTTTTCCTTGACCAGCAGCCAAAAGATTTTTGCGGCCGGCCTTGGTTGAGTCTCATCGGCCGCCGCCCAGACCGGCCCAATCGGCATCCGGCCCAGGGGCCAGTAATCCAGGAGCAGCAGCACCAAAGGAAGGGTGACCAGCATGGGCTTGGCCAGCAATCCTGCGGCCAGGCACAACAGGACGATTAGATAACGCCGCCATGACGGCGCAAAAGTGTACCAGGCGTAGGCCAGCATAGTGCCCAGCCAAAAAAAGGTGCTGAGCACGTCTTTTCTTTCCGCCACCCAGGCCACGGACTCCACGTGCAGCGGATGCAGGGCAAAGAGGGCGGCCACCATGGCGCTGGGCCACAAGGCTCGCGTCACCCAGGACCAGAAGAGAAAGAGCAGGATGGTGTTGGCCAGATGCCAAGCGATGTTCATCAAGTGGTTGCCCTGAGGTCTTAGGCCGAAAAGATGGCAATCCAGCATGTGGGACAGCCAGGTCAACGGATGCCAGTTGGAGGAGTGCATGGCGGTGAAGGCCCACTTGACTCCCGGCCAGGTGAATCCGGCCCGGACCACGGGATTGGCGGTGACATACAGGTCGTCATCGAAGGTGATGAAAGCGTGGTCTTTTACCTGAACATAAGGGATCAGAGCCGTCCCCGTCAGTGCCAGGCAGATGAGCAGTCGCGCCCCGGCCGCGCTGCAGAAGTATCTGGTTAATGAGTTAAAGAAGCGGGGCATTTCAAGTCCTTCCCCAGTCAGTTTACTTTAGTTGCCGCCATCCAACCAAATAAAAAAAGGCCTTTACAGACTAGCTGGAAAGGGGCTCGATGGGCCGGATATTGATCCGCATGAAGTCCGGAGCATGCCATTCCTTACCCAGCCGCATCCTCCTGGCCCAGAGCCGTTTTCTCGCAATAACTTTCCCACTACACCAATGAGATTTCTGAAAAATCCCCAAATATAAGGGTTTCCCCCCTCCAAATTCAGGCATTCCCCGATTTACCGGGATAGAAAAATCGCTCAATATACTGGCAAGATCATCGAAATGGCAAACTACGCCGAAAGGGTAGGACGCAAAGTCTCCGGCCTAAAGCCTTAGGGCAATGGTAGCGGGATTGCCGAAATGAGAATATGGCAACCTGTCTATTACCTAGGGCCCGTTATTTTGCGGAGCACTAGGTTTTTTTTTCGGCAAACGAGTCAGCCGGGTGATCCCCTGTCATTGGTTGAGAAGTTTCGGTAACTTATCAGTTAGAGCTTTTGCAGGGAAGCAAGAGTAGCGTTTTTGCAGGGAAGCAGAAGCAGGAGAGACGGCGATGAACTTTCTTAATCTTACCAGTCTTTTCGTGTTTTCTGGGCTCGCCCTCCTGATCGCGGGCGTATTCTTCCTGAATCGGCGCAGCACCCGGCATCTCCACCAGCAATTGGCGGAGTTGGCGCAGAGCGAGAAGAATTACCGCGCGTTGGTCAAGTCCCTGCCTTCCATCATTTTCAAG
>JAMCQY010000112.1:0-1327 GCA_023381945.1 Deltaproteobacteria bacterium | reverse complement strand
ACCGGCTATCCTGTCGAGGAATTCAATTCCCGGAGAATGAAATGGCAGGACATTATTGTGCCCGAAGATGTGCCCCGGGTCAAAAATGCCTTTAAGCTGGCCTTGCAGACCACCAAATATTATGTGCGGGAGTATCGTGTCAAAGCCAAATCCGGGGCGATCCGCTGGTTTAGGGAACGGGGCCACATCGTTTGCGATAAAGACGGCAAGGTGGAATTTATCATCGGGACCTGCACCGAAATCACCATGGAGCATCAGGTCTACGCTACCCTGCAGGAAAATGAACAAAATTTCCGTTTGTTGGTTAAGACCCTGCCTTCCGTAGTCTTTAAGGGCTATGCCGATTGGAGCGTCGATTTCTTCGACGACGACAAGTTCGAGAAGACCACCGGCTATTCTATGTTCGACTTTAATTCCCGGAAGATGAAATGGAATGAAGTCATTCTGCCCGAGGATCTGGAAGGAGCCAAAGAGAAGGTCAAGGAAGCCCTCAAGGGCAACCGGGCCTATATGCGGGAATATCGCATTAAGATAAAATCCGGCGACATCCTCTGGGTTCGGGAACGGGGCCAGATTGTCTGCGATCAGGACGGCATGATCGAGTATATTACCGGGGCTTGCACCGACATTACCAAGGAACATGCGCTGCAGGATTCCATGAGAAGGATTCAACAGCATAATGAGATGATCTTGAATTCCCTGGGTGAGGGTCTGTTTGAACTGGACCGGGACGGCGAGGTCATCTTTGTCAATCCCGCCGCCGCTAACTTGGTCGGCTTCGAGGCCCGGGAATTGATGGGCCAAAACCTGCACAAGCTTACCCATCACAAGAAAGCGGACGGCTCTCCTTATTTTGTAGAGGAATGCCCCATTCACGCCACTCTCATGGATGGTCAGGAACGCAAGGTCACTGACGATGTCTTTTGGACCAGGAACGGCGAGGCACTGCCGGTCGCGTACGTGACTACCCCGGTTTTCGAAGACGGTCAGATCGTAGGGGTGGTGGGCGCCTTCCGGGATATCACCCAGCGCAAGCTCGGTGAGGCGGAGCTGAAGCGGACCAATCAGTACATGGAAAATATCTTCGATAACTCCGCCGAAGCCATCGGGATCGTTGACCGCCACGGCGCGGTGACCAAATGGAACAAGGCTTGCGAGAAGATCTATGGTTATACTTATCAAGACATGCAAGGCAAGCCTGCCTTCGACCTTTATGCCGATAAAGATGAACTGGCCAAGATGATCATTCAATTGCGCCGGGACGGCTCGGTGAGGAACCACGAAATTAACATGAGGCGGAAAGACGGCAGCACCTTCCCCTGCTCCT
>JAMCQY010000366.1 GCA_023381945.1 Deltaproteobacteria bacterium | reverse complement strand
TCTCGAAAATATTCACCATGGCCGGGGAGGTGCCGACCATATTGCCGAAAATCAGGCAGTCTCTCGATTCATCTAGAGCCTGCCGCTCGTCCTTCCGGTTGCGGAGAGTTTCTTTAAGCACTTTTCCACCCCCTAGATCCAAATATCCCAAACCTTTTCACCTCTCCACTCCATAAGAAAGGAAAATTTGAAGTAGGTTGCACATCTGGCGATAAACTTATTGATTACAATTATGGAATGCCATAGGCACTAAAAAGTATTTTCCCCTAGGCAGTTTTGCTAGATAGCCTCATAATAATTTAAACTTTATTCTAGTGAATAACTAGCAAAAAAGTAGGAGGATTAAGGATCGATTTTTCGTTTAAGGGAAAATCTGGGATTCTCCCGGCAAGCGGGTTTTCTGCGAAGCTGACGCTGATCAGGGGCTGGTCGCCGCAGCACACTGCTCTCCTGATTCTTTGCTGAGGGAGACCTGAATTCCGAGTATTCGTTTTTGCCCTATCCTTCCCATCTTCTTCAGGATCAGGGTTGACTTTTTCTCCGGCCAGAAGGTGAGACCTAATCAGAAGAGCGATAGCTATTTGTTGGTAAACCTTGGCGGTGATCCGCTGGAAAAAAAAAGGCGGCAGGAACATCCTGCCGCCTTGGGTAGTCTCCAGCGATTACCGGTTCAGCGCGAAGTGGCTTTGGCCAGTTTCTCCCGTTGGGAGGCACAGTTGCGGCAAAGGGGAGCTTCCGGCATGATCTCCAGGCGCCGGGGCTCGATGGGCTGGCCGCAGACCTCGCAGAGGCCGTAGGCGCCATTTTCCAGACGCAGCAAAGCCTCTTCGATGGCTTCCAGTTCCTGGCGTTTGGGCCCCAGCAGGGTGAGGCTGGTCTCGGCCATCAGGCTGACCGTGGCCTGATCCTCTTCGTCCCGGGCGGTGGCCAACATCTCCTGGTAGCCGTCGCCAATACTGCTCTTGAGCTGATCCTTGACCTCCAGCCAGAGGCGTTTTTTGCGGTCCAACAGGCGGTCTTTAACTTCCGCCAGTCTCTCAGGGCTCAGTCCTGGCATCCTATCTCCCTCCACAGGGTCGGTAGGCGGGGCCGCCAGACAGGGTTGGCCCCGGGGGGTTATTATTCAAGGAAATCCTCCAGGGCCGCTTTGCGGGTGGGGTGTTTCAAACGTTTCAGGGCCTTCTTCTCGATCTGGCGGATGCGTTCCCGGGAAACCTTAAAGGCCCGGCCGATCTCTTCCAGCGTGTGCTCCACTTCATCCCCGATGCCGAAGCGCATCTTCATGATCTTCTCTTCCCGGGCCGTCAGGGTGGTGAGGATGGACCCGGTCTTCTCGCCCAGTTGGGACTCGAGGATGGCCTCGTAAGGCGATACTGCCTTGTCATTGCGAATGAAGTCGCCCAGCCGGTCGCCTTCATCGCCCACCGGCGTTTCCAGGGAGATGAGCTCATCAGCCAGGTTGGTGACCAGCAGGATCTTGTCCTCGGGCACGCCGGAGCGTTCGGCGATCTCCCGCAGGATGGGCTCACGGCCCAACTCCTTCAACAGGTCGTAAAAAGCCCGGTAGCAGCGGTTCCGAATCTCCTGAAGGTGCACCGGAATCCGGATGGTCCGGGTTTTGTCATAAATCGCCCGGGTGATGGTCTGCCGGATCCACCAGGAGGCAAAGGTGCTAAGCCGGTAGCCGGTGGTATAGTCGTACCGGGTGACCGCTTTCATCAGACCCAGGTTGCCTTCCTGAATCAAGTCGGAAAAGGTCAGGCCCCGGTGCAGGTACTTCTTGGCAATGCTCACCACCAGGCGCAGGTTGGCCTTGATCATCTGATCCCGGGCGTCATTGACTGCGGTTTCGGTGGCCTTAATGCGCTCGGCCAGTTCATCCACCTCAACGGCCTCGGGATGGTGTTTTTTCATCTGCACCAGTTTTTGGTGGATGACCTTGAAGAGCTTTTCCTTGCCCTGAGCGCTCTTCTCCGGAGTCTTGAACCACTCCTGGATCTTCTTCTGGAGGTAGAGCATCTCTTCCAAATCGGAGGTGGCCTGGGACACCAGATCCAAGATGCCTTCCTGGCCTTCCTTGATGATGCGCCCCAAGTGGCGCTCTTCTTCCGGGGACAGGATGGAATAGCGCAGCATTTCCCGGAAATAAGCGGCAACCAAGCCCTCATGCTCCGGGATTTCCTCGACCTCGACGTCCTCCAATTCCTCCTCTAACCCCTCTTCCGGGACAGCCCCGTAACCGGCCCCGTCCAGCTGGTCAGTTACTTCAAGTTCCTCTTCGGCCGGAGTGGCGTAAGGGCTCCGGAAGTCCAGGGAATCGCCTTCATCCCCAGGCACCAGGAGGTTGTACTGATCGTAGGCGACTAACTGTTCGTTGCCGCCTCCCAGATCAAGGAATTTTTTCAGGTATTCTTTTTCCATGTAGTCAATCCTAGGGGCTGCGCCCCGCTCTTGAAGATTAAATTATTTATTTTACCTTGATAATGATCTCAGTCAAGAAAAAAAGTCACAAACTTTTTCTGCCGGACCACGGAAAACCCATTTTCAAGCTTGTTTTTCAACTTATTTAAGATAATTACCTTTATTAGAAAGTCAAGAGGCCGAATGATTTTTGCTGCACATTATTTTTTCCATATAACATTTCTTGACCAGATTGCACCCCCGACGGTATGATGCACGGACCGGAGACCGGCGACCGGAGACCGGGGAATTTTACTCCGGTCTTCGGTCCCCCGTCCCCGGTCTTTTCAAGGAGGCCCGACGTGTCCCATCAGTTTATCGACCAGTTGCAGGAAGGCGCCCTGGTGCAGCAATTTTTCCTTCTGCGCCAGGTGGAGTCTCGCACCGACAAGACCGGCAAACCCTACCTCTCCCTGGTGCTGGGCGACAAAACCGGCACTATCGTGGGTCGGGTCTGGAGCAAAATCCTGGCCAAATGTCCCGGCCCCTTTGCGCCTGGTGATTACGTCGGGGTTCAGGGCCAGGTGGAGGCTTACCGGGGCGAGATCCAGCTCAATGTGAATTACATCAACACTGTCCAGGCCCTGGAGGCCCTGGGCAAGGACCTGAAGGACTTCGACCCGGAACTGCTGCACCTGACCACACCCTACGACCGCCAGCAACTGTGGGAGGAATTGCGTCAACTGGCCGAGGTCCACATCCGGCCGCCCCTGGGGGAGTTGGTTCTCAGGCTGCTGGACCGCTACCAGGACCCGTTCCTGGTCTGCCCCGCCGCCCGCATCTACCATCACCCTTACCTGGGCGGCCTCCTGGAGCATACCTGTTTCGTGGCGCGCCATACATTGGCCTCTCTTCAGGTTTACCCCGACCTCGATCCGGCCCTGGCCCTGGCCGGCGCCATCCTCCACGACCTGGGAAAGGTTAAGGAAATCGCCAGCCCCACGGCCCCGGAGCTTACCGTGGCCGGTCAACTTTTGGGGCATATCGCCCTGGGTTGGGAAATGGTGCGGGAAGAAGCCCGGGCCATGGACTTTCCCGACGCCAATCTCCTTATTCAACTAGAACACATTATCCTAGCCCATCACGGCGCGCTGGAATTCGGCTCCCCCATGGTTCCCAAAACCCGGGAGGCGATGCTGGTTAACGTCCTGGACGACCTGGATGCCAAGCTCAAGATGATGTCCCAACACCTGGAAAGCGACTCCACAGAAAACGATTTCACCAGTTATCACCGGGTCTTGCAAAGGGGTCTCTACAAAGGCGGGAAAACCGCCACGCCGGAAAATTCAGAAAAATAGCCCCTGGTTTCCATAGCCTGGATTGACAACTTTGTAGATCGTTCTTATGTATTAAATGCAAAATCCAGGCAGGGTCGCGAGGCGGCATCTTCGACTAGGCCCAGCGAATGTTAACCGGGAGGGCAATATGTTCAAGAAGGTTTTGGTTCCTTTGGATGGCTCGGAAATTGCGGCGAAGGTTCTGCCCAAGGTGGTGGAAGCGGCCAATCTTTGCAAGGCCCATGTAACCCTTTTACACGTATGCTACAGCGGCGTCGGCGCCTTCGCAGGCGAAGGAACCCCGGCCACCATTAAGGCGGAAGAGGCTCACGAGCAGAAATTCTGTTCCACCTTCCTGGCCAAAGCCGGTCAATCCCTTCAGGCCCAGGGCCTGGACGTTGATTGGGTCTGCGTGGACGGCGTGCCGGCCCGGGAAATCGTGGCCTACGCCCAGGACAACGGGTATGATCTCATTGTCATGGGAACCCATGGGGCCGGCGAAGTGGCCTGGTACATGGGCGGAGTAGCTGACCGGGTGGCCTCCCACGCCACCGTGCCGGTCCTGCTGTTAAGGACCCTGGAATTCAAACCGCCCCTGTTGAAGGAAGTCTATTCTCAAGTGCCGGGGGAAAATTTCCCCTAAAAAAGTTTCCCAAAAACTTTTTTGCTCCGGGGGACCGCTGGGTTTAGCCCGTGGTCCCGCTATGCCTTGTGGGCTTAAAAGTTTTTGCATCCTTTCCGTCATGACGGTTTCCTGCCCTGAAAGGTAGCCGCCCGCCTCGAGTCCGGCGCTCTTTTTGGCCCCGGTATAAGTATCACCTTTCCCTTCGGACTCATTACGCCTTCAACGCCAGCAGACGCTGTTCAGTGAGTTCCTCGATGGCGTAGCGCAGGCCTTCCCGGCCCAGGCCTGAGGCCTTGGCGCCGCCGTAGGGCATATGATCCAGGCGGAAAATAGGGGCGTCGTTAATGATGACGCCGCCCACTTCCAGGGTCTCGAAGGCCAGCCAGGCATGGTTCAGGTTATTGGTGAAGACTCCGGCCTGGAGGCCGTAGTCGCTGTCGTTGGCCAGGGCCAGGGCCTCGGCGAAGTCGTTGAATGGGGTCAGGGTCGCCACCGGCCCGAAGATTTCGCAATTCCAGACCTTCATGTCCCGGTGGACGTCCTCCAGAACTACCGGTGGCATGAGGTTTCCTGCGCCCAGGTTGCCGGCCAGCATCCGGGCGCCGCTGTCTAAGGCCTCTTTGACCCAACTCCTGACCCTGGCGGCCACGTCAAGATCAATGAAGGGTCCGACGATGGTCTCTTCCCGGGAAGGATCGCCGGCGACGATTTCCCGGTGGATAGTGTCGAGAAAGGCTGCTTTGAAAGGCTCATAGACCTGCCGGTGCACCAGGAGGCGTTGAACCGCGATACAGATCTGGCCGGCGTGGGCGAAGGCGCCGATGGCGGACCTTTGGGCGGCGTACGCCAGATCGGCATCGGCATCCACGATGCAGGCGGCATTGCCGCCCAATTCCAGGATAGCCCGCTTGCGGCCGGCTAAACTCTTCAGGCGCCAGCCCACCGCGGCGCTGCCGGTGAAGGACAGGGCCTTGAAGCGGTCGTCGGCCACCGCCTTTTCGGTGAGCGCGGTGGTGCTGGGTAGAACCTGGAGCAGGCCTTCGGGCAGCCCGGCCTCTGCATAGATCTCCGCCAGTTTCAGGGCGGTAAGGGGGGTCTTGGAGGGCGGCTTCAGGATAATGGGGTTGCCCGCAGCCATTGCCGGGCCAACCTTGTGGGCTGCCAGATTGAACGGAAAGTTGAAGGGGGTGATGCCCAACACCGGCCCCACGGGAAACCGCCTGGTTAGGCCCCAGCGCCCTTTGGTAGCCGCGGTTAAATCCAGGGGCAGGACTTCCCCGCCGATCCGGGCCGCTTCCTCCGCGGCCAGGGAGAGGGTGGTCACCCCCCGACGCATCTCCCCCCGGGCGTAGGTGACGGGCTTGCCGCCTTCGAGGACGATGGTTTGGGCCAGTTCCTCCCGGCGACTCGATACCCCGGCGGTCAGTTTTTCCAGCAGGCTGCGGCGCTCCTGACTGGAAAAGGTCCGAAAGACTTTGGCGGCCTTTTGGGCCGCGCCGATGGCCGCTTCCCACTCCGCCGCGCCGGCCAGGGAGACCTCCGCCACCGTCTCCTCAGACCATGGGGAGCGGACCTGAAGACGATTTTCGGTTTCCAGCCAGCGTCCGTTGATAAAACAACCTTTGGTAGTCATGTCTCTAACCTCTGGCTCTCGGTGGGGATAAAAATTTGCTCATAATGCCTCAACGTTAAGAGCGTCAGGGCAGTATTTCAAGCATTCAAATGAGCGCCTGCAAGACGCCCCCCAGATGCCCCCAAAAGAAAAAAGGAGGGGGGAGACTGACGGCGAGTCTCCGGCCCTCCGCTTTGGGTCAACATATCAGGTTAAGTTATTGAAAAACTACATATTCTTCCAACTCATCCTGCCGGCCCATGGTCATCAGGCGATGGGCGCACCCCTCACACATGTACTTGGTGATGGGATTAAGCCACTTGACGATCGGCTTGGTCTTGAACATGTCCAGAATCTTGCTGGGAAACCCGGGACCCATCAGGTCGCAAGCCACTTCGATCACCCGCCAGCCTATGATCTCCATGTACATCGGCACGTGGGTGCTGACCGTGCACTTTTCCACTTTGGTAATATTTAATGGCTGTTTGACTTCTTTGCCACAGACGCTGCAGGCAAAGGTCACTTCCTCGCCCCAAAAGATATTGTAATAACCGTCTTTGGGTAAGTTACGGCCTTTGAACCAGTTAAGCGCCTGTTCCATGGTGGGGGCGAAGTGGAGCTTGGGCGGGTTTTCGTTCAACAGGTAAAACCGGCCGAACTGGAGATCTTTGGGTTTGGTGGCGGCCTGAAACAGTTCTTCGGCATACATCTCCTGGCCGTGTTTTCTCACCCTTACCTGATATCTGACCAAGTCGGTGGAGATGTTATTCTCTACTATCTCAAACTGAGGCTCTTCGGCGGCGCTTCCACCGCCGAACAATTTCTTAAACAGGCCCATGTTGCCCACCTCCCGCCGCGCCACAGAGGAAAACGACTCTACTAGTTGTGATCATGTGACGCAAATCCTGTCAAAGGTGATAATAAACCTAAACTTAATTAAAATGCAACCAATGATAATTAAGGTTAAATCTTTTTATTAACCGTTTATTTTTCACCGTTCAGCTAGTCCTGGCTTGGGTATATGGACATTTTATGGAGCAGAAGGAATAGAGTTCCGAAAAAAATTATCACCCCCCATTTAATGGAACAATTTTTTTAAATTAATTTCGTCATCATCGCTGATTAAAGATTTCTCTACGCTTCCCGAGCCAGATTCAGGGCGCCGCCCATCGCCACCAGACGGCGCTGCCGGGCCGACAGCTCCACCCTCACCCTGATTTCCCGGTCGTCAAGCTTCAAGGGCAGGGTATCGACGCCGGCCAGCAGGAGCCGCCGGACGCCGGGCAATTCCAGGGTCTCGCCTTGCTTGAGAAGATCGTAGTCCTCCGGATTTTCAAAGGTCAGGGGCAGGATGCCAAAATTGATCAGGTTGGCCAGGTGGATGCGGGCAAAGCTCTTCACCAGCTTGAGGCGCACGCCCAGGTAGCGGGGCGCCAGGGCGGCGTGCTCCCGGGAGGAACCCTGACCGTAGTTCTCGCCGCCAATGATGGCCCCTTCGCCGCGGCCCTCGACCCGCCGGGGAAATTTGGGGTCCAGCCGGGTGAAGGCGAACTGGCTGATGGCCGGCAGGTTGCTGCGCAGGGGCAGGATCTGGCTGCCCGCGGGCAGGATGTCGTCGGTGGTGACGTTGTCTCCGGTTTTCAGCCAGACCTCTCCCCGCCAGGTTTCCGGCAGCGCCGATAATTGCGGGAAAGGAACGATATTAGGCCCTCGCACCACCTCCACCTGCGTTCCGGCCGGCGGCGGCGTAACGATATCCCGCCCGTCCACCAGGTAATGCCGGGGCGCGGCCACCCGGGGGGCCTCCCCCAGGGAACGCGGTTCGCGTAATTCGCCGAAAATGGCCGCAGCCACGGCAGTTTCCGGGCTGGCCAGATAGACCTTATCGTCCTTGGTGCCGCTGCGGCCGGGGAAATTTCGGGGGAAAGTGCGCACCGACACCGCGTTCGTGGGCGGGGCCTGCCCCATGCCGATGCAGCCCCAACAGCCCGGCGGCATCACCCGGGCCCCGGCCTCCAGCAGCGGCAGCAGGCCGCCAGCCAGGGCCAGGTTTTCCAGGACCTGCCGGGAGCCGGGATTGATCTCCAGGGCCACGCGGGGGTGCACCCGGCGGCCCTTCAGGGCCTGGGCCGCGACCATGAGGTCCCGGAAGGAGGAGTTGCCGCAGGAGCCGATGAGCACCTGTTCCACCGGGGTGCCCGTGAGCTGCTTGACCGGCGCCACGTTATCCGGTGAACTCGGTTGGGCAATAAGGGATTCGAGTTCGTCAAGATTGATTTCCTGGATTCCGGCATATTCAGGACGACCCTGGGCCGCAAGCTCCCGAAAATCCGCCTCCCGGCCCTGGAGGGCCATGAACCGGCGGGTCTGGGCGTCCGCCGGGAAGATGGAGGTGGTGGCCCCCAGCTCCGCTCCCATATTGGTGATGGCGGAGCGTTCCGGCACACTGAGGTAGCGCAGGGCCGGGCCGAAAAACTCCAGGATTTTGCCGCGGCCGCCCTTGACCGTCAACCGCCGCAGCAACTCCAGGATAACATCCTTGGCCGATACCCAGGCCGGAAAGCGGCCGGTAAGGCGAACCCCGATAATCTCCGGCACGATTAGATAAAAAGGCTGTCCCGCCAAAGCCAGGGCCACATCCAGGCCACCGGCCCCGAAGGAGAGCATGCCGGCGCCGCCGGCTGTGGGGGTATGGCTGTCTGAGCCCAGCATGGTCTTGCCCGGGACGCTGAAGCGCTCCAGGTGCACTTGGTGGGAGATGCCGTTGCCGGGGGGCGAAAAATAGAGGCCGTATTTGGCCGCGATGGAACGTAGAAACCGATGGTCGTCGGCGTTGCGGAAATCCGTCTGCAACAGGTTGTGATCCACGTAACTCACCGCCACCTCGGGCCGGGCCCGCTCCACCCCCATGGCCTCAAACTCCAGGTAGGCCAGGGTGCCGGTGGCGTCTTGCGTCAGGGTATGATCAATCTTCAGGGCCGCCTCGGAGCCAGGAACCAGTTCCCCGGACACCAGGTGCGCCGCCATGATTTGCTCTACGATAGTCTTGCCCATATCTTCCTTTCGATTTCCGGGGGTGCCATAAAGTAAGGGCGACCCCCTGGGCCGCCCTCCTGGCACTCCCGTCGTCTATCTTACCTCAACTCGGTGAAAATTAAAACCCGTTTCCTTCCAAGGTCTCTTTCAACTTCAAAACCTCCGCCCGCAAACCCTGGCGAATGGCGTCATAGTCTGAGGCGCCGGGATCAATCGCCAGACCCCGCTCCTTCAGTTCCTGCCAAAGAAACTGCCGGCCGAAGACGACCCGGAGGGGATGCGGCCGGGGCAGGCTGGCGCCGGCAGGCCAGGCGGCATAGGAGCCTTGAATATAAACCGGGACCAGCTTGACGTCCAATTCCCTGGCCAGAATGGCCACACCCCGCTTGAATCGGCCCACCTCGCCGCTGGGGCTCCGGGCGCCTTCCGGGAAGATGGACAAAATCTGGCCGTTTTTGAGGATAAAGGAGGACACCTGCATGGCCGCCACCACGTTGCGCGCCGAGTCCACCGGAATCACCCGGATCAGTTTGAGGAGCGACCGAAGCACCGGAACGTCGAAGTAGCGAGCGTATCCCAGGGAGAACAAGCGGTACCGTAAGGACTCGGGAACTGCACAGACCAGGATGAAGCCGTCCAGGAAGCTGGCGTGGTTCGGGCAGAGGATGTAACCCTGCTCCTTGAGGCCCTCCTGCCCGTAGACTTTGAGGTCGAACAGCCATTTAAACAAAAAGCTCATGACCGACACCAATACCCGGGTGACCAGCCTGGCCTGGAACCCACCGTTCATGCCGAGATGCTTTAGTAAGGCCGGCAGCGGCTCGGTCTTAAGGATATCGTCCCAAGCCAGCGGCTCTTTAAGTTGGTCCCGGGCCAGTTCAGGGTGCTTCGCTTCAATAAAACCGATGAGTTCCCGGACCGTGAAAATTTCGAGAAATTCGTGGTCTTTGATCGTGAGATTGAACTTGTGTTCCAATGAAGATAGTAGTTCCACCCTTCCCAGGGAGTCCAGACCCAAATCCAGTTCCAGATGGTCGTCAAGCGAGATGCGCTCGTCCCCGAGGCGCCGGCTCAGCACCTGCACCACGGCCTGGCCTACCTCCGATAAGCCTTCGGCCAGGGCCGGGCTTTTAGCGGCATATTGTTTGCCGGCCCGCTCCTGGTAGAGGCGCTGGGCTTCGTGAATCCTGACTTTTCCCAACCTGGTCTTGGGCAGTTCTTCGTTGATTAACACGAGATCCCGGACCCGTTTGTAAGGTTCCAGACCTCGGGAGAGCAGATCAAGGTCCCACTTCACTTTGCCGTAAATGTCGCCTTCCCCGGTCCGGCGAAAAAAATCCAGGTCCGGCACCACCACCGCGGCCAATTTTTCACTGCCAGGGTCGGTGGTTACAAAAATTTCTTTGATGGAGGGGGCCTGGAGATAGTACTGCCCCACTTCCTCAGCGGAGACGTTCTTGCCGGAGGCCAGCACGATAATGTCCTTAATCCGTCCCTTGAGGTAAAGATAGCCCTCGTGGTCGAGATGGCCCAAATCGCCGCTGTGAAACCAACCGTCTTTGAGGGCTTCCCGGGTAGCGGTTTCATTCCGGTAATATCCCCTCATGACGTTGTCCCCCCGGATGAGAACCTCGCCGATGCCCTCGGAATCGGGGTCGAGCATCCGGACTGCCACCCCGGCCAAGGGCCGGCCCGCCGAACCGAGGCGTACAGCCCCCGGAGGATTGATAGTCACCACCGGTGCGGTCTCAGTGAGGCCGTAACCTTCCAATACGGTAAATCCCAGTCTTGCCAGATCCTCTGCCAGGGACTCGGGTAGTTTGGCGCCGCCGCTGACGAAAAAGCGGAACTGCTTGCCTACGGCGCCGCGGAATTTTCGGAGCAGCGGCCCGGCGGGATTTATTCCTGCCCATTGGGCCAGCCGCCAGGAAAAATTGAGATAAGCCAGCAGCAGGGGCCGCAACGGCCAGGGAATCCGGCGCAACTGGCGCTGCATGCCTTGATAGAAATGCTGGAGGACCTGGGGCGTGAGCACCAAAATGGTCACACCCTGTTCCTTGAGGCATCTCAGGATGGCCTCGGCTTTCAGGGTATCCAGATAGGTGATTCTGGCCCGGGAAAACAGAGGCGTAATCAGGGTGGCGGTGAAGGGGAAGGCATGGTGCAAAGGCAGAATGGCAAGGAAATTATCATCCGACCGGATGACGTTGAGCCGGGCGATTCCCTGGAAATTGGCGCAAAAGTTTTTGTGGGTGAGCATCACCCCTTTGGGGACCCCGGTAGTGCCCGAGGTAAAAATAACGGAGGCCAGATCATCGGCCTGCAGAACGGGAAGGCCGGCTTCGTTTGCCGGGAATTCCAGGACTTCTGAAAAATTAACGATTTTGCCGCCGGAGCCCGCAGGTTCCCCCACCATCACGACCTTTTCCAGGAATGGAAGTTCCTGTAGTTGAGAAAGATGGGACTGCGGAAAGGTGAAGACGGCCTTGGCCTGGGTCAGCTCCAAGGCGTAAGAGATCAGGTCCCAACGGGAAACCGGATCCAGGGGCACCGCCACCGCCCCGGCCAGCAGCACCCCAAAATAGCTCATCGGCCATTCCGGACGGTTCTCCAGAAGAATGGCCACCCGGTCGGCCGGTTGCACCCCGTGGTGTTGGAGCCAGCCGGCCACGGCCAGACTGCCCCGGTAAAGGCGATCGTAGGTATATTTTGTAACTGCGTCGCCTTCTTGATAAATAATGGCGATACGGTCGGGGGCATCGCGGGCCGCCAAAGAGAGGAGGCCGGTTAAGGTTTCAGGAGTGTCAGCCATGAGAACATTTTTCAGTTTTTAGTTTTGGAAAAGTTATTCAGATAATCAATAATCTCCCGGGGCCGGTTGGTGCAAATGGCGTCAAGGCCCAGGGCCAGATACGGTTCAAGAATTTCCGGGTCATCAATATTCCAGGCGATGACTTCGATCCTTTTCCGGTGTACGGTATCCACCAGGTCCCGGTCGACGTATCGATAGTTCAGGACCAGCGTACTGGTCCGGGCCGCCCGGGCCAACCCGGCCGGGTCGGCGGGGCGGCCCACCAATAGGGCCCCCGTCTGGAGCCGCGGTTCCACCTCTTTCAGGGTCTTGACGGCCGGATGCCAAAAGGAGATGACCGTTGCCGCGTCGAAGGCCTGGTGGCGGCGGAAGAATACCAGCAGGGCATCGGCAGCCGCGGGCTGTTTCATTTCCACCAGCAAATGAGCCCGCCCCCGGGTCAGTTCCAAAACTTCTTCCAGGGCGGGGATGGACTCCCCTTTGCCGGCGTCCAGATTTTGCAGTTCGGCCAGGGTGAAGTCCTGCACCAGACCGTGGCCGTTGGTGGTACGGTCCAGGGTCTCGTCGTGGATCACTGCCAGGCGGCCGTCCCGAGTGAGATGGACGTCCAATTCTATGGCCGCCACCCCCAGATCCAGGGCGTTCCTGAAAGATCGCAGGGTATTTTCCGGCTCTTCCCTGGGAGCGCCGCGGTGCCCGATGATTTTGACCATTTAAGGTTAGGCCTCTCCCATGGGAAATATCGCTGTTCTTATGGGGCGGGCACAGGATGAAAAGCCTGTGTCCCGGACGCATGGCTGATAACTATTGTGCAAGTCGGCTAATTCTTATATTAGATGAAAAAGCAGTGGTTTGGCAAGCGGGAGGAGAAAGGTGAACTGGCTGGGGTTTTCCTTGTTAGCCGTGGGGCTCTGGGGGCTCTGGGGCTTCTTGAGCAAGCTGGCTACCCTGCAATTGTCCGCCGGGGCGGCTTATTTAATGTCCATTGCCGGTCATCTGGCAGTTATCGCCTTTTTGGCGGCAACGGGAGGCCTGGCCATTCCCTGGCAGCCCGCCGGGCTGGCTGCAGCCCTGGCTGCCGGGATCTGCATGGCTTTCGGCCTGCTCTTCTTTTTTAGGGCCCTGGCCGGAGGCGCGGCCAGCGTGGTAGTGCCGCTCACTTCCCTCTATCCACTAATCACCGTAGTTTTGAGCTGGGCCATCCTTCAGGAGGATTTTACCCTGCGCCGTCTGGTGGGGGTGGCTTTGGCTTTAGTGGCTGTCTGGCTGCTGTCTAAATGAGACCGGGGATTGGACAGGCGCGACCCGTGTTCCACTACTTTAGGAGCTGTTCATGATTGACTTACCATCAACCCCGGAGCGCCGGGAAGTGCGAATCCTCGCCTTGGATGTGGGCGTAAAGCGCATCGGTCTGGCCGTGAGCGATCCTTTGGGCATCACCGCCCAGGGTCTGGAGGTCTTAATCCGCAAGGGCCTCCAGACCGATCTGGCTCGGCTCGAAGAGGTGGCCCGCCAGTGGGGAGTGCAGCAGATCGTCGTAGGCCTCCCCCGGCACCTGGACGGGCGCCTGGGGACCCTCGCCCCGCAGATTCTGGAGCTCGCCGAGACCTTACAAAAAAACCTGGGGGTGGAGGTGATCACCTGGGAGGAGCGCCTTACCACCGTAGAGGCGGAGAGGGTGTTGTTGCAGGCAGACGTGAGCCGCAAGCGCCGCCGCCAAGTGGTGGATCAACTGGCCGCGGTGATCATCCTGCAAAGTTACCTGGATCACCGGCGGCAGCAAGGGTGATCGGGTCGTCTCAAGGTCATGTTTTCAGCCAAGGATCGGGGGGCCGCTCCCTTTTACCCTGAGACAGCCTGATGCTTCCCACCTCATTAACCTAAAACTTTTCATTCCACTGTCTGAATACCGCCGCCCTGAAAAGTGGGAAATGATGATTCCATCAAGTATTCAAGTGGGATAGGCGCTGTCATATCGCCGCGCAGATCGCCCCCAAATGGTGTCCACGCCCATTTGCAGGGTCCTACGTCTCCCCAATATCTGCTCCTTCTTTAATACTCAGGTCCATAACCTCTTAATTGCCAGAAAAATTTTTTCATTTCGGATTATTTTTTTCCTTGACTTATCTCCAGGAAAGCGCATATTTAGGGTGCGGGTGGGGCAAAGTGGGATAAAGTGGATCAGGGTGGAGATAAGATGGGGTTCACCGGCACACACTGCCACTTCATGGATAACAAAGGAAGGGTCAGCATCCCTTCCCGTTACCGTGAACTCCTCCAAGAAGGGCAAGACCAGCCGATCTACCTTACCAATTTTCACCAAAAAATCCAAGAGAACGACCAGGGACAGACCCGGTACCTTTTAGCCTTTCCTTTTTCGGAATGGAAAAAGATAGAGCAAAAATTTGCCGGGCAGAACCCCTTCAACCAGCAAATGCGCATCTTTCAGCGCTATATCGTCTCCAGAGCGGAAGAATGCCCGCTGGATCGCCAGGGCCGCATCCTCGTGCCACCCAACCTGCGCGAGTATGCCAATTTCTCCCGGGAAGTCTGCATCGTCGGGGCCGTCTCTTGTTTTGAAATTTGGGATAAAGCCACCTACGAAGCCCATTCCAAACAGATGGAAGATTTTTTTGACGAAGGGATACTGGACGAATTATTCAAACCGCAGACCTGAATCCGGTACACGAACCGGTTATGGTGAAGGAGGTGCTGGTGGGCCTCAATTGCCGGCCTGGCCGCCTATATGTGGATGGCACCGTGGGTGAGGGGGGGCATGCCGCCGCCATCCTGGACTGTAGCGCCCCAAACGGGCGGCTGTGGGGTCTGGATCGAGACCCCACAGTCCTAACGGCGACCGCCGCTCGGCTGGCGCACCACGCCTCCAGATTTCAACTGTTTCACCGGTCCTATGGTCAATTGGGAGAATTGCTGGAAGAGGCCAACGTGGACGGCGTGGACGGCATCCTCCTCGACCTGGGCCTATCCTCCCGGCAATTGCAGACTTCAGGGCGGGGTTTTTCTTTCCAGGGAGATGAGCCTCTGGACATGCGGTTCAACCCGGAAAACGGCGGGGTGACCGCGGCGCAACTGCTCAACCGGTCCCCCCAGGCCACTCTGGAAAAGATTTTTTGGGAATATGGGGAAGAACCGAGGGCCCGGCGCCTGGCCCGCCTGGTGGTCGAGGCCCGGCGGCGGCGCTCTTTTAGAACCACACAGCAACTCGTAGATGTCATTAAGCAGGCCATGGGACCCGGGTGGCGCAGCAGGGGGAGACTGCATCCGGCCACCCGGGTCTTCCAGGCCTTAAGAATAGCGGTAAACCGAGAACTGGAGCAAATCACCGATTTTCTGGAGCAGGCCCCAGGCTGGCTGGTAGAGGGAGGCCGCCTGGTGGTCATTGCTTATCACTCTCTGGAAGACCGGTTGGTGAAAGAGAAGATGGCGGCCTGGGATCGGGCCGGGATAATGGCGCGGCTGACTCGCAAACCTTTGGCGCCTGCGCAGGAGGAAATTTCCCGGAATCCCCGGGCCCGCAGCGCCAAGCTGCGTATTGCCGAAAAGACCGTAACCGTGGCGGTGCAGGAGAAGGACCATGTTAGTTGAATCAAGCCAGAGATTAATCTTCCTGCCCTCAAATCAGGAAGGGCACCTGGATCTTTATGGCGGCTATGATGATGCGGACCGGGACCAAGGCCCCCGAGCCGTCTCGTGGTGGGATAAAGTCGCCGAAAGATGGCCTGATGGGGGAAGGTTTCCCAGCTTAGTCTTTATCGATCAAAGTGCTTAATTACGGGAGGTAAGGGGGATGCCTGGTAATTTAGCTCTTCGTTTGGGCGCGGCGGGACAGGTATTTGTCTCCAAGAATCGCCGGGTCAGCCACCCATGGCGTTGGGGAAGCGTCTTGGTAACGGCACTGGTCCTGGCCACCATGCTGGTGCTGTTCGCCGGCACGTTCCTGGCCTGGACCGACTTCCAGTTCATCACCCAAAGCTATCAAATCTCCCAGGCTCAAGAGACTCAAAAACAACTGCTCGATCTGAACCGCAAGCTGCGCATCGAATACTCCAATCTGACTGCCATCTCTCGTCTGGAGAAACTCGCCGCCCAGTTTGGCATGGAGGCGCCGCAGCCCACGCAGGTTGTGAATCTCCCGTGAGCCACACCATCGGCAAATGGGTGCGCTTCCGGATCGCCCTGGTGGTGATCGGCCTGATCCTGCTGGGAACGTGGATTTGCGGCCGCTTTTTTTACCTCCAGATGATCAAGGGCCCGCAATTACGGGAAATGGCCACCCGGGAATACCAGAAATTTTGCCCCATTCTGCCGGTGCGCGGCATGATCACGGACCGCAAGGGCCTGGAGCTGGCCATCAGCACCCGGGTTTCTTCGGTGGTGGCGCATCCTTTGCAGATCAAGCATGCGCATCGTCTAAGCCGGGAACTGGCCCTTATCCTGGGCTACAAGCCTAAAGAATTGAAGGAGATTCTCACCAGGGCCACTTCCTTTGTATGGGTCAAACGTCATCTGACTCCGGAGCGGGAAGCCGCCTTCCAGGCCTGGACCGCAGAAGCCGACCGCAAGGCCAGGGCCGCCAAGATCACCGGTAAACGGGATACTGACGCCATCTATCTGATCCCCGAAGCCAAGCGTTACTATCCCCAGCTTTCCCTGGCCGGGCAGGTCCTGGGATTTTGCAATATTGACGGCCAGGGTTTGGAAGGCATAGAACACGAGTTCGATAAACAGCTGTACGGCAAACCCAAGCAGTGCTGGAAGACCATGGATGCCCGGGGCCGCATCATCACTTCGGGAGAGAAGGCCTGGGATCCGGAAGTCATGGGGAATAATGTAGTTCTTACCCTGGACCGCACCCTGCAATATATCGCCGAAAAAGAGCTGGCCAAAGGCGTGGAAAAATATCACGCCGCCGGTGGCACCGCCCTGGTAGTGCAGCCGCAGACCGGGGAAATCCTGGCCATGGCGCAGTCACCCACCATGGACCCCAACCGTTATGGCCAATTTTCCGAAAATGCCCGGCGTAATCGTCTGGTCACCGATTGCTTGGAGCCCGGTTCCACTTATAAAATTTTCGTGGTGGCGTCGGCCCTGGACGCCAACGTAGTGAAGCCCGGCGACCGCTATCATTGTGAAAACGGCGTCTGGCATGTGGGTTCCAAAGAAGTGATCCATGACGTGCATCCCTATGGGACCCTGACGGTGCAGCAAGTTATCCAAAAATCTAGCAATATCGGGGCGGCCAAGATCGCCAACAAATTGGGCGCCGCCCGCCTGGACCATTATCTCCGGGAATTTGGCTTTGGCAGCAAAAGCGGCATCGCTTTTAACGGTGAGAGTAGCGGTTTACTCAGAAATCTTGCCAAGGCCCACTCCGTCATCGACCGCGTAACCGTGGCTTTCGGCCAGGGGGTGTCGGTCACACCGCTGCAATTAACCATGGCCCTGGCCTCCATGGGCAACGGCGGAGTTCTGATGGAACCGCATATTGTCAAGGAAATCATGGACCCGCGGGGCCATAAAGTTCAGGAGTCTGCCCCCCGACCGGTACGGCGGGTGATGTCTGAACGGGCGGCTCATGAAATGCTGGCTATCATGGAAACGGTGACCCAGCAGGGCGGCACCGCCAAGGAAGCGGCCGTGCCGGGCTTCACCGTGGCCGGCAAGACCGGAACCGCTCAAAAGCTGGTGGGTCATGCCTACTCCCACAACAAATTTAGCGCCCTGTTTGTTGGTTTGGTGCCGGCGGATAAACCGGTCCTGGCCGTCTCGGTCATCATCGATGAGCCCAAGGGGGCCATCTTCGGGGGAGTGGTGGCTGCTCCCATTTTCAAGGAGATCGCGGCCCAATCCTTGCGGGTCCTGGGTTATTATCCTAAACCGGAAGTGGATAAAAATACTCCTGTGCTGGTCAAGGGAGGCACTCCGGCCAAGGGCGGCAAGACGGGCAAGGAGGCCCCGCCGCCGGTCTTGGCAGCGAGCCCTACCTTGGCCCAGCTGCTGCCGTTTAAGGTGAAGGCGCCCAAGGAGCCGCCGAAGGTGATGCCGGATTTAAAGGGCTGCACTATCCGCCAGGTTTTGGAACTGCTGAACCGAACCGGGCTGAAATGCCGCTTGGAGGGCAGCGGCCTGGCAGTGGCCCAGGAGCCCCCGCCGGGGACCGCTATCACCCCCGGCGCCACCTGTTCGGTAAAGTTTCAATCCAGCTCCTGAGCACCGCAGGAGGGGATTCACTCTTGCCAAGAACCTTAAGTTTTTATAGTATTATTTAGGCGGTGAGTTTTGAGATTTGACCTCGACCTGCAAATAACGCGCAATTGATTAGGGCAGGCCTTTGGGCCTGCCCTTGGCGTATCTGATAATCATTCCTGTGGCATAACAGTTACTTTCACCGCTTGGCTGTCTAAAACGTGGAAATGTAGCGCCGCCCCTTAACCGCCGTGGGCGTAGCGCTGCAGGTAATTTAGCCCGACCTGGGGAGCGAGGAACCTTGCAGCGCGAGCAGCCGTCCTTCATATCTTTGCAGAGCCTTCTGGCCGGCCTGGAAGGCTGCCGCATCCAGGGTAACGCTGATCTCACGGTCACCGGGGTGGCCTATCACTCCGGACAGGTGCAGCCTGGCGAGATTTTTGTAGCTCTCAAAGGGGCGCGCACCGACGGCCACCGTTTTGTGGCCGACGCACTACACCGTGGCGCGGCGGCTATTGTCAGTGAAGAGGACCTGGAGGTTCCGTCCGGCATCACCGTAGTGCAGGTAAAGCAGGCCCGGCTGGCCCTGGCCCATCTATCAGCCGCGCTTTACGGCCATCCCAGCCGGGAGCTGACCCTGGTGGGCATCACCGGCACCAACGGCAAGACCAGCACCACTTATCTCCTCGAGGCCATCCTGGAAAGCGCCGGACACCAGGTTGGAGTAATCGGCACCGTCAATTACCGCGCCTTGCGAAAAACCTGGCCGGCTCCGGTGACCACCCCGGAATCCCTGGACCTGCAAAGACTGCTGCGGGTCATGCAATCCTCCGGCGTCAGCCACGTGTGCATGGAGGTTTCTTCCCATGCCCTGGATTTGCATAGGGTGGACCGGGCCGCCTTTGACGTGGGGGTCTTCACCAACCTGAGCCAGGATCATTTGGATTACCACCGGGACCTGGACGACTACTTTGCCGCCAAGTCACGCCTGTTTCTGGAACTTTTGGCCAACGGCGGCGCCCCGGGCTTGGCGGTGCTCAACCTGGATGAGCCCCGGGGGCAGGAGCTAAAGCGCCGGGTGCAGGTGCCAATCCTGACCTACGGCTGCCATCCCGGCAGCCAGGTGCGGCCGCTGAGCTATAAATTCCGGCCCACCGGCATCCAGGCCCGGCTCGTAAGCCCCGCGGGTGAAATGGAGATCGATTCCCGGCTCGTGGGGCCTTTTAATTTGGCCAACATCCTGGCAGCCGCGGCCACCGCCCTGGGACTGGGGCTGAGTCCTGAGGAGGTAACCCGCGGCATCAAAGCCTTACCAGGGGTGCCGGGCCGGCTGGAGCGTTTTGGGCCGCCGGAGGGACCCGCGGTGTTCGTGGATTACGCGCATACCCCGGCGGCCGTCACCCAGGCCCTGGGAGCCTTGCGGCAGCTTGATTTCGCCCGGATCATCACGGTCTTCGGCTGCGGCGGCGACCGCGACCGCAAAAAACGGCCCCTGATGGGCCGGGCTGCGGCGGCGGGGTCGCAATTAGTGGTGGTCACCAGCGACAACCCCCGCACCGAAGATCCGCTGGCCATTATCAAAGAGATTGAGCCAGGGGTGGAGGCTGCGAGTCTGGCCAAAATTACCAAAGCCGCCGCCAAGCGGGGGGCTCCGGGTTATCTGGTGGTGCCGGACCGCCGCGAGGCCATCCGCCTGGCAGTAAAGCTGGCCCGGCCCGGCGATGCGGTCCTGGTGGCCGGCAAAGGCCATGAAAACTACCAGATCTGGGGCACGGAACGCCGTCATTTCGACGACCGGGAAGAAGTCACCGAAGCCTTGAAGGAGTATCACGGCTGATGGCTGCCAGCTTTACCATCGACGACATTTTAACCGCCACCCGCGGCGCCCTGTCGCAGCGGGGTGCTTGGGACGCTTTCTGCGGCGTGTCCACCGACTCCCGCACCGCCCAGACCGGCCAGATCTTCATCCCCCTGTCCGGCGAGCACCACGACGGCCACGACTTCATCCCCAAGGCCCTGGAACGCGGAGCCCGCGGTGTGCTGGTGGAGCGCCGGTGCCTGACCCTGCATGCGCCGAGTATTCCAGCCGAAATAACCGTCATCGCGATAAACGACGCCCTCGCCGCCCTGGGCGACCTGGCTCAAGCCTGGCGCGGCAGATTTGCCGTGCCCATCGTTGCCGTCACCGGCAGTTGCGGCAAGACCACCACCAAGGAGATGATCGCCCAGGTGCTGTCCGGCGTGTTTTGTGTTCACAAAAATACCTTGAACCTGAACAACCTCATTGGCCTGCCTCTAACCCTCCTGGATATGGAAGCGGCCCACGACGTCGCAGTCGTAGAGATGGGCATGAACCGCTTTGGGGAGATCCGCCGTCTGACTCAAATCGCCTCCCCCACCGTGGGGGTGCTTACCAACGTGTACGGGGCCCACACCGAGGGGCTGGGGGACATAGCCGGCGTGGCGCAGGCCAAGGGCGAGATCATCGCCGCCCTTAACTCGGAGTCCCGGCTGGTTTATAATGCCGATGATCCCTGGATTAATGATTTGGCCCGGAATTTCCGCGGGCAAACCCTGAGCTACGGGCTTAAACCCGGCGCTGCTTTACAGGCCGTCCAGCGCCGTCCTCAGGGCCCGCAGGGACAGAGCGCGGTATTGCATCATCGGGGGCAAAGTTGGGACCTGGAGGTGCCCGCGGCTGGGGAGCATATGCTGTATAATGCCCTGGCCGCCACCGCGGTGGGCCTGGCTTTGGGGCTTACGCCTGCGGCAACCGCCGCGGCTTTGAAAAATTTCCGCCCCATTGCCCGGCGCTCGCAGGTTGTCACCTTGCCCAGTGGCATCCAGCTCCTGAACGATTGCTACAACGCCAATCCCGGCTCCATGGCCATGGCCTTGAAAACCCTGATGGAACTGAGAGATCATGGCAAGACCGCCGCCGCCCTGGGGGATATGCTGGAATTGGGTGCGGTGGCGGCTGAAGAACACCGGAAGATCGGCCGCCTGGCGGCGCAATACGGGGTTGATTATCTGGTGGTTTACGGGAATTTTCGATTGGAGGTGGCTGCCGGAGCCCGGGAAGGGGGACTGTCCGCGGCCCGCCTCTTCCCCGTCAGCCATTTGTCCGACGCGGCGCGGGTGCTCCAGGAATTGTTGGAGCCGGGGGACTGGCTGCTGGTAAAAGGCTCCCGCTCCATGCATATGGAGGGGTTGGTGGATTTGCTGGAATTGGTGTAGGTGGGGCACTGCCCGCCATTCTTTGGTTAAAAGCTGAAAGCTGACTGCCGACAGCTTTAGATGGGGAACTAAACGGGGGAATCTTAGTTGCTTTACCATCTCTTATATCCACTGAAGGACATCTTCGGCGGCTTCAATGTCTTCCGGTATATTACCTTCCGGACCATTTTTGCCGTCCTCACCGCGTTGATCATTACTCTGGCGGTGGGCAACTGGTTCATCAAGAAGCTCAAGTCCCTGCAGGTCAGCCAGACCGTCCGGGAAGAAGGCCCCAAGTCCCATTTTTCCAAGAACGGCACCCCCACCATGGGCGGCCTGATGATCATCTTGGCTACCTTGGCCGCTACCCTCCTCTGGTCGGAATTGAACAATCCCTATATCTGGATGTTGATCCTGGTAACTCTGGGCTTCGGCTTCATCGGGTTCTATGACGACTATCTCAAGGTCGTCAAGAAACACAACCAAGGCCTCAGCGGCCGGGCCAAGCTGGTGGCCCAGACCCTGGTGGCCCTGGCGCCGGCCTTATGGCTTTATTTAATGCCCTCTTACAGCACCACTCTGACAGTGCCCTTCTTTAAGCAGGTGCAACCAGATCTTGGCTGGTTCTTTATTCCGTTCGCAGTCTTTGTCATAGTGGGCACCGCCAATGCCGTCAACCTCACCGACGGTCTGGACGGCCTGGCCATCGGCCCGGTGACCATCGCCGCGGCTTTCTATATGATCTTCTGTTACCTGGCAGGCAATGTCAAGATCGCCGCTTATCTGCAAATTCCCTACGTCCGGGGGGTGGGGGAGCTTTCTATTTATTTGGGGGCCCTGGTGGGCGCCGGGATAGGTTTTCTCTGGTTCAACGCTTACCCGGCCCAGGTTTTCATGGGGGACGTAGGGGCATTGGCCCTGGGCGGCGTCTTGGGCACCGTGGCGCTGGCCACCAAGCAGGAAATTCTCCTGGCCATCGTGGGCGGCCTCTTTGTGGTGGAGGCCCTGTCAGTGATTTTGCAGGTAAGCTTCTTCAAGATGTCCAACGGCAAGCGTATCTTTCGCATGGCGCCGCTGCACCACCACTTCGAACTTAAGGGCTGGCCCGAGCCCAAGGTGATCGTTCGTTTCTGGATTATTGCTATTATTTTGGGATTGGTGTCTTTGAGTGCTTTGAAATTGCGGTAAGTTTAATCTTACCCGCATTTCCTGGAAAGTCTGGTTGTGAAGATGGAATGGGCTAAGGATTTGCCTTATTCCCTCCCCCTCGATGGGGGAGGGTTAGGGTGGGGGATTTTGGAATAATGAAGTACTGCAAAACCTGGAAGGAGTGCTGGAAACTATCAGGGCCAACTGCTTGAGCCACCCTCCCCTGGCCCCTCCCATCAAGGGAGGGGAAACAGACTGAGATCATCAGTTAGTCGGGATTAGGCGTTACTTAATGGACCTTAAAGACAAAAAGATTTTAGTAATAGGTCTGGCCCGCACCGGCGTGGCCCTGTGCCGTTTCCTGGCAGAGCGCGGCGCCAGGGTGACCGTGACGGATATGGCTTCTCCCGCGTCCTTGGCGGAGCCGCGCCGGCAGATCGCCGGTCTCGGGATCACGGAGGAGCTGGGCATAGCCCGGCCCCGCTGGCAAGGCTACGACCTTATCATCCCCAGTCCCGGGGTGCCGCCAGAGTTGGTCTGGCTGAACAGAGCCCGGGAGTCCGGCATTCCTGTTTGGGGAGAACTGGAACTGGCCAGCCATTTCATCGAGAAGCCCCTTCTGGCCGTGAGCGGCACCAATGGCAAAACCACCACCACCACTCTGGTGGGGGAGCTGCTCAAGGCCTCGGGCCTCAGGCCCCTGGTGGGAGGAAATATCGGCACCCCGGTGATCTCCCTGCTGGCCCGGCAGCACCAGGCGGATTTTCTGGTACTGGAGGTGAGCAGCTTCCAGTTGGATACGGCCCCCAGCTTGCATCCCCAGGCCGCGGCCCTGCTCAACATTACCCCGGACCATCTGGACCGCTACCCATCCCTTGCGGCCTATGCCGCTTCCAAAGCCGGCCTTTTCCGCCACATGCGGGAAAACGAGCTTAAAGTCCTAAATGCCGGCGACAAGCTGGTGGCGACCTTGGGGGGCGGTCCGGGCCGGGTTTCCTTTTTTTCCAGCAACCGCCCCCTGACCCGGGGCGCCTGGCTGGCCGATGAATCGATACACCTCAAACTGGATGACGCCAAAGAAGAACTTTTTCCGGTGGCCGATATCCGGCTCTCCGGATGCCACAACCTGGAAAACGTCATGGCGGCACTAACGCTGGCGCTGGATGCAGGCGCGGTACCCGAGGCTTGCCGGCGGGTGCTGGCCTCCTTTCAGGGTCTGCCCCATCGACTGGAGTTCGTGGCCGAGGTGGACCGGGTCGCATTTTATGACGACTCCAAAGGCACCAATGTGGGCGCCGTGGCCGTCTCCCTGGCGTACTTTTCCAAACCGGTGATCCTGATAGCCGGCGGCCGGGACAAGGATAGCGATTTCAGTCTCATCTCACCCCTGATCCGGGAACGGGTCAAGGCCCTGGTCTTGCTGGGGGAAACCCAGGAGCGTCTGAGCCAGGTCTGGAAGGGTCTGGCCCCCATCTGCCAGGTGAAGGACCTGGCGGAGGCGGTGCGGCGGGCCCATGATTTGGCCCGGCCCGGGGAAGTGGTGCTCTTGTCCCCGGCCTGCGCCAGCTTTGATATGTTCAAGGATTATGTCCATCGGGGCGAAACCTTCCAAAGACTGGTGAAGGAATTGCAGCATGCCAACTGATGTCAAGAGCGATACCATCGCCGCCCCCTGGGGAAACTGTGACCTGATCCTGGTGGCCAGCGCCTTTTCTTTGATGTTACTAGGCCTGGGGATAATCTTTTCGGCCAGTAACATCATGGCCCAGACCAACTACGGTGATCCTTTCTACTTCATTAAACGTCAGGGGATGTACGCGATCCTGGGCCTGGGGGCCCTGCTGGCAGGGAGGAAGATCGATTACCATAAGTATCAGCGCCTGGTCTATCCCGGTTTATTTATCAGCCTCATCTGCCTCATCCTGGTATTCATCCCCGGCATCGGCAGCAAAGTGCGGGGTGCGGCCCGCTGGATCCGCCTGGGTCCCCTCACCCTGCAGCCCTCCGAATTCGCCAAGATCGCGGTGGTCATGTTTCTGGCATATTCCTTTAGCCATAAACAGGGCAAGATGAAGCATTTCTCCATCGGCTTTCTGCCCCATATGCTGGTGACCGGGCTTTTCATCGGGCTCATCGGCATCGAGACCGACTTCGGCACTGCCCTGACCTTAACTGCCATCGTCTTGACCATGCTGTTTGTGGCGGGCATCAATCTGCTCCATCTCGGCGTATCCTTGGGAGGGGTTATCTTGCTGGCGATTGCGGCGGTCTTGAAAGATCCGAAAAAATTCGACCGCATCCTCTCCTTCCGAGACCCCTGGAAATATGGGGACAGCGTGGGATACCAGTTGAAGCAATCTTTACTGGCCATTGGCTCCGGCAACCTCCTGGGGCTGGGGCTGGGCCAGAGCCGGGCCAAACTCTTCTATCTGCCGGATTCGCACACCGACTTCATCCTTTCCATCTTCAGCGAGGAAACGGGCTTCGTGGGATTTCTCCTGGTTCTGGGTCTGTTTGCCATCCTGGTGGCCCGGGGACTGCGTCTGAGCCTCAAGGCTCCGGACATCTTCGGCTCCTATCTGGCCCTGGGACTGACCCTGATCATCGGCCTGCCCGCGGCCATCAACATGGGGGTAGTGAGCGGCATTTTGCCCACCAAAGGGCTGTCTCTGCCTTTTCTCAGCTATGGCGGATCTTCCATGATTGCCAGCATGCTGGCGGTGGGCATTTTGCTGAACATCAGCAGCCAAATCCGGCGTCCGGGAGGTCCGCAGCCGGCCAAGGCCGCGGCGTCGGCCGCGAACAGCGCCCCGTCGTCGATCTGAGCCACCCGCCGCCAGCCGCGGCCGACAGGCAATTGGGAGGGTGACCCATGAAAAAGGTGTTCCCGATTGTGCCGGCGGCCAACGCTCCGGCCATCACCTTTGGGGCCGCGGTGCTGGTGTTTGGCAAACGGCGGGTGGTTTACCTGCCGACCCGAGAGGGCTACTCGCTGCTTCTGAGCGTAGCCGAACCGGAGAAATTCCTGGAGGCCCTGCGGCAGAAGGCGTAGGGTGGGCACCGCCCACCAAATAATGGTGTGGCGGGCGTAGGCGGGCAGGACATCTATCCAGCCAAAGTCTTGGTGGGGCGGGCGTCGGTGGGGCGGGCGTCTCGCCCGCCAAGGATTCGTTGGGGCAGGCGTCCCCCCCTTGCCATCTTCTGAGGTTTGCACTTTTTACTTGCCCTTTGCTTGAGATCTCGAAACTTGGAACTCGAAACTCGAAACTCGAAACTTAAAGTAGTCATCGCCGCCGGGGGGACGGGTGGCCATCTGTTCCCCGGCCTGGCCGTGGCCCGGGAGTTTCAAGCGCGCGTTGGGGCGTCGGTCACCTTTATTACCAGCCCCAAGGCGGTGGCCACCCGGATTCTGGAAAGCGCCGGCTTTCCCTACGAGACGGTAGCCGGCCGGGCCTTGCAGGGCCAGGGGATATTTTCCCGGCTGGGCACCTGGTGGCATCTGCCCAGGAGCATTCAAGAGGCTGTAAACCGCCTTAAGACCTTACAGCCCCACCTGGTGTTGGGCATGGGTGGCTACACCGCTGGCCCGGCGGGGGTGGCGGCCTGGTCCATGAAGTTGCCCCTGGCCCTGCACGAACAGAATGCCCTGCCCGGCTTTACCAATCGCTGGCTATCCCGATTAGCCGACAGGGTCTTTGTCTCCTTTCCGGCTTCTCTGGATCAATTTCCCCGAAATCTGGCAGTCTGGACCGGCAACCCCGCTCGGGAGGAGTTTTTCCGGGAGAGTCCGCCCCGTCCGGAACAACCCTTCACCGTGCTGATCACCGGCGGCAGCCAGGGGGCGCACCACCTCAATATGGAGGTGTTGGCCGCCTTGCCGGAGTTGAAGGACCTCAAGGACCGACTGCGTTTTCTGCATTTGACCGGTGAAGCGGACCGGGAGGAGGTGACCGCCGGTTATAACCGGGCCGGTTTTTCCGCCCGGGTGGAAGCCTTCAGCTCCGAGATGCCGGAAATGATGGCCCAGGCCCACCTCATCGTCTGCCGGGCCGGGGCCTCAACTTTAGCGGAACTTACCGCCGTAGGCCGCGCCGCGCTACTTGTGCCCTACCCTTTTGCGGCCAATAATCACCAGGAATTCAACGCCCGCTTTCTGGTCGAGGCCGGGGCCGCGCAATTAATTTTGAATAAGGATTTTACCGGCGGCCTATTCGCTGGTAAGATACAACAGTACATGGCGGAGCCCGAGACCCTGGCCGGGATGGAAGCAGCCGCCCGCCGCCTGGCGAGGCCTGAGGCGGCGAAGGAAATTGTAGAAGGGTGTTTAAAGTTGATTTAAGATAAGAGCCATTGATGGGGCAGATG
>JAMCQY010000324.1 GCA_023381945.1 Deltaproteobacteria bacterium | reverse complement strand
CGGTGCAATTCATAGATTTGAACACCATGAACATCCTGTTTCTCTTTATCGTAGGCTTCATCGGCGGCCTGGTGAGCGGCTTCATCGGCTCCGGCGGCGCCTTTGTCCTGACTCCGGGAATGATGAGCCTGGGGGTGGTGGGCACGGTGGCGGTGGCCAGCAACATGTGCCACAAGTTTCCCAAGGCCATGGTGGGCGCCTATAAGAGATTTAAATATGGTCAGGTGGACGTTAAATTGGGCCTGGTAATGGCGGCCTCCGCCGGTTTGGGGGTTTGGGTAGGCATTAAGATACAAGAAATGATTCTGGCCGCCTGGGGCCAGGCGGGCTCCAACCTTTACGTCAGCCTCTCTTTTGTGGTGATCCTGGTGGTGGTGGGCGGCTACGTCTTCTATGACGCCTGGAAGACCCAGAAAACCGGGGGTGAAGAAAAAGTTTCTTCACTGGCGCTGAAGCTCCAGAAGATCAACCTGTGGCCCATGATGCACTTCAAAACCGCCAATGTCCGCATCTCCATGTGGTTCACCCTGCCCATCGGCTTTGCCACCGGCATGCTGGCGGCCACCATCGCGGTGGGCGGCTTCATCGGAGTGCCGGGTATGATCTACGGCTGCGGAGTCTCCGGTCTGGTGGCTTCGGCCACCGAGCTGGTGATCGCCTTTGTCATGGGTTTCTTCGGCACCATCAAATGGGCCATGCACGGCATGGTCGACATCCGCCTCACCTTGATCATCCTGGCCGGCTCTCTCATCGGAGTGCAATTGGGCGCCATCGGTACCACTTATGTGAAGGAGCATATGATCAAGGTGGTTATGGGCACTATCATGATCATCGTGGCGGTGAGCCGGGCCTTGGCCGTGCCGCAATACCTGAAGGAGTTGGGCCTCATCTCCATGAGCCCCTTCACCCTGTCGATCCTCTCCAAGGCCAGCTTCCTGATCATGTGCCTGGCCCTGGCCATCGGCGCCTTCATCATCCTGGGAGCCATGTGGAAGGCCAAGCGGGCCGAAACCGCCGCCGCCCGGGAAGCGGCATATGCTATAGAACAAGCTTAATCTGGTCCCCCTAGGCAGGTCTGTTCTGCCCTTGATTCCATTGCAGGGACAACTTAATTTAATAACAAGACTGCGGAGGGGGCCCGGTCCCGCTCCGCAGTTTTGTTGTAGGGGCGCACCCAGGTGTGCGCCCTGATGGCCCCAAAGGGGGCGGACACACGGGTCCGCCCCTACGGTTTAGTACAATCAGCCCCGGAGGAAGGCTTGGGAAAATATAACCGGATTTTGGTGGCAGTGGACGGCTCGGAGCCGAGCCTGCACGCCCTGAGCGAGGCCTTCAAGCTGAGCACCACCTGGGTTACGGTGGTAGCGGTGAGCCCCTTTTATGAGGGGGACTTGCGGCTCCTGGGTATGCCCAAGAGCCACCGGATAATCCATGAGCCCTGCGACACGGCCTTGGCCCAAGCCCAGGAACTGGCGGACGAGGCCGGGGCGGTGATCCGGCCGGTGTGCGAACGGGGTGAACCTGATGAGCGCATCGTCAAACTGGCCGAAACCGGCAGCCGCGATCTCATAGTCATGGGGGCCAGGGGCCACGGCGTCCTCGAGAACCTGCTGGTGGGCAGCGTTAGCCGGCGGGTCATCGGGTTCACCAGTAAAGACATCCTGGTGGTGCCCATAAAAGGGGTGGTTGGTTGGGAGCGCATTATGCTGGCCACCGATGGCTCGGCGCGCAGCCGCCTGGCGGCCGACCGGGCCCTGGAGTTGGCCCAAATCTACGGCAGCGAACTCCTGGTGGTTTCGGTCCAGGATTTTCCGGCGGCTATCCGGGGTGTGGCACCGAAAGAACGACTGGAACTGCTAAAAATTTGCGAGGACCACGTGGCCGAAGCGCTCAAACGGGCCGACGCACTGGGGATCAAATCCCAGGGGATTATTATGGAGGGTACAGCCTATACCGCCATCGCCGACTTGGCGGAAGAAAACGAGGTGAATCTGATCGTTATGGGCTCCCATGGCAACCGCGGCCTGCCCCGCCTCCTCATGGGCCGGGTCACCGAACGAGTCATCGGCTTGGCCCCTTGCCCGGTATTGGTGGTCAAGGGAAAGGAATAAGGCGATATTTCTAGCGGTTGCCAAAAGTATTTTCCCTTATGGCGCCTGGTCCAAAACCAAAAACTCACCTAACCCTCCAGTAATGTCAGAGATTTTGCATGACGATGGTAAATTAACGCGAAAAAGCACTGTCACCGGCGTAAATGCTGGCAAGGCCCGGAAATAATAAATCCCCTCTCCCCTGCGAGGGGAGAGGGCCGGGGTGAGGGGTGGCTTAGTCGACTGATTACTTCCCCCTCACCCTACCCTCTCCCCCATCGGGGGAGAGGATAAAAACATTTTTATAATCCCTCCCTCCCCTCCCCTTGAACTTCCTGCTGTGGTCCTGAGCCTCGCTGGTCTCATCCAGAAAACTAGCTGAAATCAATCTCCTTAGTCTCGCCGTTTTTCAAGGTGAAGGTTTTTCCTTTGACGCTGATCTTGATGGGACCTGCCGGAGACTCCAGGGCCTCGATCTTCAGCTTTTTAGGGGTGATTTCCAACTCCAGCGAATGAAAACGATAACGGATGTGCAGATGCAGCCTGGCCAGTTCGTCGGGCAGGGCGGGATTGAAATACAATATGTGCTCCCGGGTTTCTATGCCGGTATAGCCCCGCTGCATCAGGTCGACCACTCCCGCCATGGCCCCGAGATGAATTCCTTCCTGGGTTGTTCCCCCTTGAATATCGCCAATATCACTATGCAAGGCCTCGGTAAAGAGTATCCAGGAGGTGACCCGGTCAGAACGGGCCAGCACCCAGGAATTAACCACCCGGCTGAGGGTTGAACCGTTGGAGGTTCTTTTCATGTAATAAGAGATGTTATTGGGGATGGTTTCATAGGCGAAGGAGTATCCGAGTTGCTGGAAGAGCTCTATGAGCTGTTCCGAAGAAAATAGATAGAAGAGCATCAACACGTCGGCCTGTTTGGAAGCCTTGTAGTTGTTTGGGCTGTCATTTTCCGATTCCAGGATGCGGTCGAGGCGCTGAATGTCATCATATTTTTTCCGGTAACCCTGCCAGTCGAATTCTTCCAGGTCTTCGTAGCCCTGAAACTGGCTGATGATGCCGTCCCCATGGAACGGTACAAACATTTTATGACTGATGTCCCGCCACCGCTCCAATTCCGCCTGGCCCAGGTCGAGACGTTCAAGCAATTCCCGGGAGCGGTCTTCCGGCAGCAGGTCAAACAACTCTAAAGTGCGGCTCAGCACCCACACCGCCATGAGATTGGTATAGGCATTGTTGTTCAATCCGGGCTGGTCCGCCCCCGGGTAGCGGGTATGGTATTCATCCGGACCCACGACCCATTTGATTTCATAACGCTCCAAGTCAGGATTGTATTTGGCGATGCTTCCCCAAAAGCGGGCGATCTCCAAAAGCATCTCCGCCCCGTAAAAAGACAGGAACTCCAGATCACCGGTCACCTGGAAATAATGATAAATGTTGTAAGCAATGGCCGAATTCACATGATATTGCAGGTGGGTATCATCGGGAATCCAATGATTAGACTTGGGGTTGAGGTGGATTTTTTGGCTTTCCTCACGGCCGCTGCTGCCGCTTTGCCAGGGAAATAAAGCTCCCAGGTAGCCGGATTGCCTGGCATTTATCCTGGCTTCGTGCAGGCGCCGGTAACGATACCGGAGCAAAGTCCTGGTGATTTCATGAAAACGAAGGTTTAACAGAGGAAAGACGAAGAGTTCATCCCAAAAAATATGGCCCCGGTAGGCTTCTCCGTGCCAACCCCTGGCCGGCACCCCCACGTCGAGTTCCATGGTGTGCAGGGAAGTAGTCTGCAATAGGTGAAACAGGTAGAGATGCAGCACCGTGTCGGTATATTCGTAAACTTTCTCCTTCTTTGAGTCGTAGTCGATTTTAAAGCGGCGCCACAATTGTTCCCAGGCCAGGGTGTGGCCATGCAAGAGATCCGCAAAATTGCTGGCTCGTTTGATGGCCTGGCGGGCCGCCAGGCCGCACTCGGAGATGCCGTGGTCCCGTGAAGAATACAAGGCCATCACTTTCTCCAGGCATATCTCGCTTCCCTCATTCATGTTCAGAATGAATTTCTGAGCGATATAACCCGGCTCTTTCTCCACCTTGGGATCGAGAACCAGGAGCCGGCCATTTTCATGAATCCGGGTCCTGGCAGCCTGGGATACGCGTAATTTGGATTGCTTGGTCTGGACTTCCAGGTAGATGGTTTCTTGATCGACTTGCTCTGTTGCCAGAGGCTCCAAGTGTTTGCCGTTAAGCTGACGGTAGCGTTCCACTCCGGCGTTGACAAGCCGCCCATCCAGGGCGGAGAGAAACTCCACCGGACCGGACCAATTCACGGCAGTCAAGCTTAGCTCCTGGGCTCCCAGATGGGGGTCGCCCATATGGACCAGACGCCGATTGGTCACTTCGCATTCCCGTCCCTGCCCGTCCCGGAACCTGAAGGTGCGTATCAGGATGCCTTTGATCACGTCCAATTCCTGGCGGTAGGAAAGTATGTCCACGGCGCTCAGGTCGAACCAGTCTCCATCGGCCAGGCGAAAATTGAGAACCAGCCAGTTAGGCAGATTTACCAGGTCTTCATTCTCGATTACTCGACCCGCAATCTCGGTCTTTAAGCGATTATAACCTCCGGCCAGGTAGGTGCCGGGATAATGGATGTCATCGGCCCGGGCCTCCGGACCGGCGCCTCTGGTGGCAAAATAACCGTTGCCCAAGGTGCACAGGGCCTCGCGCAAACCCTCTTGCTCGGGGTCAAACTCATCATAGGTCAGCCGCCATTCACTCACTGACGTTCTCCTCGGCAGATGGGGATCAGCGCCCGGAGGAATTGTTCCACCTCGGCGGGATTCCTCAGCAGGTACCGGGCCGCGGTTGCTTTTTTGCCTCGCTGCACGCCGAAACCGAGGCCGCGGTCTCCCAGGACCTTAAAGGCATCTTCATCGGTGGTGTCGTCCCCCACATAGAGTGGCAGCGCCCCGGAGTCGTCCAGTGGCAATTGCTCCAGCAGATACAGGATGGCCTTGCCCTTATTCCAGTCGATATCGGGCTGCAATTCAAAAATCTTTTTCCCCGAACTCTGGCGCAGTCTGGCATGTTCTTTCTTGACCTTATCCACCGCTTTTTCCACTTCTGCGACCTTGTCCTCTTTTACACGCCGATAGTGGATGGCGATGGAAAACTTTTTGCGTTCCACCTGGACCCCGGAGATTTTGTCCTCCAGCAGGTCCTTCAGTGATTTTTCCGCCTCGTCCAGCACCGGTAGGTAATCCTTGCCTAACTGGTGCTCTATACGCTTGCCCTCAGGACCGGCGATATCGAAGCCATGACTGCCGGCGTAGTAGATATTCTCTAGATCCACGAGTTTTCGGACGTCTGGCAGATCCCGGCCGCTGATGACGGCCACGGTGCAATGCTCCGCCAGATCTCTGAGGGTTTGGCGGACGTCATCCGCCAACACCGCGTCTTCCGGACGGTCGACAATGGGGGTCAGGGTGCCGTCATAGTCCAGGAAGATCACCGGCCTTTTTCCCAGCAGCTTACGGATGATTTCCTCCAGGTGGTCCAGGGCCGGGCAGAAAGAATTGATGATTTCCCCTGAGGCGTTAACCACGCCGATTTCTCCGAGATCGGCTACTGCGATATTGGCGCCATTCTCCACCAAGTCCGCGGCGTGACCGGTCCGGTCCGCTCCAATGACCCAGCCGAATTTGCCCTTTTTGCCGGCTTGCACCCCGGAGATGGCGTCTTCCACCACCATCGCCCGGGATGGCTTTATCCCCAACTTCAGGGCGGCGGTCAGGAAAATATCCGGGTCCGGTTTGCCTTCCAGTCCCAGCTCCTCCGATTCCACCCCATCAACCTTGGTGTCAAACTGATCGAGAAGCTGCGCGGCCTCCAGCAGGGGAACACAATTTTTGCTGGAGGAAATGATGGCGGT
>JAMCQY010000226.1 GCA_023381945.1 Deltaproteobacteria bacterium | reverse complement strand
AGCATTCATCGGGTGAGGGAATTACGTCTTCAGATCCAAAATGATATGTCTGACTCGGCGGTCTCCTTTTCCCTTGCTCATAAAATTTTTGAACAACCCTTTGCAAGAACTTAACCGGACATTGCTGCCGAAAACTAAAAACTGAAGACTAAAAACAACCATGGTCCCCAAGGATGAAGAATTTCTGAAGCGGTTGCTGGCCACCTTCAAGGTCGAAGCTGGAGAACACCTCCAGGCCATTACCGCCGGCTTGCTAAAGCTGGAGAAAGACCCGTCTCTTGAAAGCCGTCCGGACCTCATCAACACCATCTTTCGGGAAGCCCACAGTCTCAAAGGCGCCGCCCGGGCCGTGAATCTGTCCGAGATCGAGGCCATCTGCCAGGCCCTGGAAAGCATTTTTGCCCGCTGGAAACGTCAGGCTGCGGGACCATCTCCCGAAGAGTTCGACTTGCTGCATCAGGCAGTGGATCTGTTGACGCGACTGACGGCGGCCGGCCAGGCTGCCAGCAAAACGGCCGAAAAGTCTCGCATCAGGGCGCTCTTGTTAGGTCTCGATCACCTGGCCCAAGGCCTGCCTGGAGGTGCAGCCCAGGCGTCTTATTTAAAGTCCGAGAAGGTTGCTGCTGAACCGGCGGTGTCAACTCCGCCACCACAAGTTGAAAACGCCGCTCCGGAGTCGGTGCGCGTTTCTCTACCGAAATTGCAGAAAATTTTGCAGCAATCGGACGAGTTCCTGACGGCCAGGTTAGCCGCCCGTCAAATCCTCACTGAAATCAACCAGCTCAACTCGACCCTGCTGATTTGGAGAACCGAACGGGACAAGATCCAGCCCCTGGTCCGCGCCCTGCAACATCAAACGGGAGCTGACGCCTCCCGGCAGGACAGCCGGGTTCTCGAATTTCTGCAATGGGCTGAGGCTTACCACAAGTTAATTGAGGGCCGGGCCGCGCAGCTCGCCAGGTCAGCCGAGCAGGGCTATTGGCAATTGAGCCGCCAAATGGAGAACCTGGGAGAGGAACTGAAAAAGCTCCTGATGTTGCCCTTCCAGCCTGCCCTGGAAGTCCTGCCGAGGCTGGTCCGTGACCTGGCCCGGTCCAGTGGTAAGGAAGCGGAATTAATCATCCTGGGAGGCGAGATAGAAATTGACCGGCGCGTCCTGGAGGAAATCAAAGACCCGCTGGTGCATCTGGTCAGGAACTGCATCGACCACGGCATTGAAGCACCCGAGGAACGCCGCCGCTGCCACAAGCCAACCGTGGGGAAGATAACCATTTCTATCGTTCCGCTGGAAGGCAGTAAAGTAGAAGTTAGCGTCTCGGATGATGGGGCCGGCATTGACGCGGCCAAAGTGAGACAGGCCGCAATCAAGCTCGGGCTCTTGACTTTGGTAGAAGCCGAGCAGGCAGACGATTCCGACCTCTTGAATCATATTTTCGCCGCGGGCTTATCCACCAGCCCCATTATTACTGATATCTCCGGTCGCGGCCTGGGCCTGGCAATTTTGCGGGAAAAGGCAGAAAAACTGGGGGGCTCCTATTCGATGGAAACCAAATCGGGGGAGGGAACCACCTTCCGCCTGGTATTACCCATAACCGTGGCTACTTTTCGCGGCACCCTGGTGCGCCTTGGAACACGCTTTTTCATTGTGCCTACCAGAAATGTAGAGCAGGTGCTGAGGGTGAACCGGGACGGCATCCACACCGTGGAAAACCGCGAAACCATTGACCTGAACGGCCGGGCCGTGGCCCTGGTCCGTTTGGCGGAGGTATTGGAACTTCCGGCCGAACCAGTGGCCAGCGAGTCCAGCGATCAGGTGCGGCTGGTGGTCCTTACCTCGGCCGAGAAACGCCTAGCCTTCGGGGTGGATGAGGTGCTCTATGAGCAGGAAGTCTTGGAGAAACCCCTGGGCGATCAACTCTCCAGGGTCCGGAACGTTTCCGGCGTCACCATCTTGGGAACCGGAGCATTGGCCCCGATCCTCAATGTCACCGATTTATTTAAATCCGCGCTAAAGGTGAGTCACCGCCCTGGCAGGTCCGCCCATGGAGAAGTAGCGGCAGAGGCCCCGGCTGCAGTTCTGGTAGCGGAAGACTCCATCACGGCCCGGACCTTGCTTAAAAATATCCTGCAAGCCGCGGGCTATCGCGTGGAGACCGCGGTCGACGGCTTGGACGCCTTTGGCAAGCTCCAGGGAGGCGGCTTTGATCTGGTGGTCTCCGACGTGGATATGCCCCAGATGAACGGCTTTGACCTGACCGAGAAGATTCGCCGGGACCGGAAACTCAGAGAGACCCCCGTGGTGCTGGTCACCGCCCTGGAATCCAAGGAAGACCGGGAACACGGCATCGAAGTGGGTGCCAACGCCTATATTGTCAAAAGCAGCTTCGATCAGAGCAACCTCCTGGAGACCCTCAAGAGACTTATATGAGCCCCGGTGAACCTGTTAAAGTGCTGGTGGTGGAAGACTCCCCCGTAGTGCGGGATCTGATTAGCTACATTCTCTCTAATGCTGCCGGCCTCCGGGTGATCGCCACCGCGGCCACCGGGGAGGCGGCAATTGAGACCGCGGCCCGTTTGAAACCCGATCTGATTACCATGGACGTCAATTTGCCGGGGATTGACGGTTATGAGGCGACTCGGCGCATTATGGAAACCTCTCCCGTTCCTATTATCATCGTCAGCGCCAGTTATGATCCCAAAGATTTGACCAAGATGTTCCGAATGGTCGAAGCCGGAGCCTTGACCTTTCTGCCAACCCCTTTGGGCATCGGGCACCCGGGGTTTCAGGCCCGGGCCGGGGAATTGATTCGCACCGTTAAATTGATGTCCGAGATCAGGGTCGTCAGGCGCTGGCCCAAACGCGCGGCCACGCTGCCCAGAGTCCAAGTAAAAAGGACCCCGAAAACTCTCGAAGTAGTGGCTTTGGGAGCCTCGACGGGAGGCCCTTTGGTCTTGAAAAAGATTCTTGCGGGTCTGCGCCCCGGTTTTCCCGCGCCAGTGCTCATAGTGCAGCACATGTCGCCGGGCTTTGTCACCGGGCTGGCCGACTGGCTCAGGGAAAGCACCCGCTTCCCGGTTAAGGTGGCCCAGCCGCGGGAACTCATTTTGCCAGGGAACGCTTATGTGGCCCCTGATGGTTTGCATATGGGAATAGACCGTTCCGGCCAGATTGACCTTTACGCCGGAGAGCCGGTCAGTGGTTTGAGACCCGCGGTTGCCCCTCTCTTCAGGTCAGTGGCGGAACGTTATGGACCTCATGCCGCCGCCATTCTGCTCACCGGTATGGGCGACGACGGCGCCGCTGAAATGGCCGTGATTAAGAAACAAGGCGTTATTACCATCGCCCAGGACAAAGAGAGTTCAGTGGTCCACGGCATGCCCGGAGAAGCCATCAAGCTGGGAGCCGCTGACTATATCCTGCCGCCGGAGAAGATTGCCGAACTGCTTAATACCTTGGCGGAAACACGATCTCGGACGATCCAATAGCCCTAATTGCAATTACCTGTCTGTGGAAGAGGTCATATGGATATCCCGAATAATCTGAGGGTGATTCTCATCGCCGAAGATAGCCCCACCCAGGCCGAGAACTTGAGGTATTTCCTGGAGCAGCACGGCTATCAGGTGATATCTGCCAGAAACGGGCGTGAAGCCATTGACCTGATAACCAGGTATAACCCGGATCTGCTGATCAGCGACATCGTCATGCCTGAAATAGACGGTTACGAACTTTGCCGGCGTATCCGGCACGAGTCTGGCTTGAAAGATTTGCCGGTCATCTTCCTGACCGTGCTGTCCGATCCGGCTGATATCATGAAGTCCTTGGAATGCGGCGCTGACGGCTTTATCATCAAGCCTTTCAAAGAAGAGCCGCTACTCGAACGGATCCGGCTCCTGTTCGACAGCGGCAAACTCCGCAACCCAGAAGAAGAGCAAGAACCGGTAGAAGTTGTCTTCCATGGAAAGAAATACCAGGTTACTGCCGACCGCTTACAGATTATGAACCTCCTGGTTTCCACCTATGAGGCGGCAGTGGAAACCAATTCCGAATTGCTCAGGTCCCAAAGAGAGCTACAGAACCTGGGCGCTGAACTGCAAGAGCAAAACAACGAACTCTCGAACCTGACGGAGGTACTGAGGGATAGCAAAGCGCGCACCCAGAGGCAGGCCCAAATCCTGACGGCCATCAACTGCGTTTTTCACGAGGCCATTATCAGCGAAACCGAAGAAGAATTGGGCCGCACCTGTCTGGCGGCAGCCGAGGAATTGACGGACAGCAGGTTTGGCTTTCTCGGGGAGATCAACGAGGCTGGACGGCTGAACGTTATCGCGGTCAGCGACCCGGGCTGGACGGCCTGCCGGATGCCCGGAATCACTAAGCCGATCCTGCCCAAAGACTTGCATATCCGCGGCGTCTTTGGCAAGGCCATCACGGAGGAACGATCGGTGATCGCCAATGATCCGGCAGCCCATCCGGATAGCGTCGGGACTCCGGAAGGACATCCGGAGTTCACGGCCTTCCTGGTAGTGCCCTTAAAGCAGGCCGGTAAGACCATCGGCTTGCTCGGACTGGGCAATAAACCGGGGGGCTATGATCAGGCCGACCAGGAAGCCGCAGAGATGCTGGCGCCGGCAATCGTGGAATCTTTCCTGCGCAAGCGCGCCGAGTCCCGGATCAAGGAATTGAATCAACAACTGGTTGACCACGTGCATCAATTGGAAGCCGCCAATAACGAACTGGAATCCTTCAGTTATTCTGTTTCCCATGACCTGCGCGCCCCGCTGCGCGGCATTGCTGGTTTTGCCAGAATTTTGTCGGAGGATTACAGGGAGAAGTTAAATGCCAAGGGCCTGGAATATCTGCAACTGCTCCAAGAAGCTTCGGACCAGATGAATGCACTCATTGAAGCCCTGCTTTCGCTCTCCCGGGTCTCGCAAGCCGAGATGCGGCGGCAAGTCGTGGATTTGAGCACCCTGGCCCGCGCCATCACCGAAAACCTGAAGAGGGCGGAGCCGGAGAGACAGGTGGAATTCATCATTCCGGACGGGATAGTAGCCAGGGGCGACCCCACTTTACTGCAAATATTGTTGGCCAACCTTTTAGGCAATGCCTGGAAATTCACCGGCAAAAAACCGCAGACCAGGATTGAGTTCGGCGTCCAGAACAGCGGCGGCCGTAAGGTTTATCGGGTGAAGGACAATGGCGTCGGCTTTGATCCCAAGTTCGCCGGCAAGCTCTTCGGCGCCTTTAAGCGACTGCACGCGGCTAATGAATTCCCAGGCACCGGCATTGGCTTGGCCACGGTGCAACGGGTGATTAATCGCCACGGCGGCCAGATCTGGGCCGAGGCGGCGATAAATCACGGCGCGGTGTTTTATTTCACCCTTGGCACTGATCAATCCCAATGAAAATCAAACCACGGATAGGAATTAAAGGATTTAAACCAACAGCTATTGCAAAACCTCATAGGCTGTGGGTTTTGCCTCTCAAACAGCAAACAGACAGGATTGTAGGGCACAAGCCCCTTTGAAAAAGGGGGGAATTAGGGGGATTTCAAGAGATTATATAAAGCCCCCCTGCCTCCCTTTTTCAAAGGGGGTGGTCTTTCACCATCACGCGACCTTCGGGAAAGTTGGCGATAAAGCTGAGATCAGTTTTTCAATGAGTCTTAGGTAGTTTCCCGAACTACTGCTGATTGAAGGCTAAGACGCTGCCTCACCTTCCTTGCCAATCGGCACGGACAGAATTATCTCAGTCCCCTGGCTTGGCTGGCTCTTGATGCTTAACTTGCCGCCCAGTATTCGCCCCCGCTCTTCCATGGCCGCCAGTCCCAGACCCCGTCGGGTAGTCTCCCGGGCCATGGCCTGTTCCACGTCAAAACCCTGGCCATCATCCGACATCTTAAAGAAAATCCGCTCGTCTTGTTTGCTGACGGCCAGGATGAGGTTACCGGCCTGAGCATATTTGCCGATATTGGTCAATGACTCCTGAAAGATCCGGTAGATATTGAGTTGCGCCTCTGGGGCGAAAAGCCCGTCCAGATCC
>JAMCQY010000135.1 GCA_023381945.1 Deltaproteobacteria bacterium | reverse complement strand
AACCCCCACTATATTAGTGGAGATGGTGCCCAGGGCGCTGGCCAGGTTGTCCTCCGCACTCAGCATGGACTGCTGGGCAGTCAGGACGGTGGTGAAGTCGGTGATCCCCTCCCGGTATTGCAATACCGCCAGATTCACGGAGCGCATGGCAGCCTCGGCGCTTTCCTGGAGGGATTTGGCCTGCTCCTGCGTTCTCAGGAAAGCCACCAGGTTATCTTCCACCTCCCGCTGGGCGGAAAGCACGGTATTCTGGTAAGTGATGAGCAATTCCTGAAAGCGGGCATCCTGCACCCGCACCAGGTTGGTGAGCTGGCCGTAATTCAGGATATTCCACTGCACCGCGGGGCCGATGGCGCCTTGACGGTTGCGCCAGTCGAAGATATTGGCGAGGCTGGTCTTGCCCACGTCGCTGGAGAGAAAGCCGAAGTTGCCGGTGAGGGAAAAAGCCGGGAAAAGCTGGGCTCTGGAAACGCCGATTTGGGCGCATTGGGCCGCGGCATTGAATTCGGCTGCCCGGATATCCGGCCGGCGGCGCAATAAATCCGCCGGAATGCCCACCGCCACCCGGGCCGGCGGCGTCGGAATAACACCTTTAGTTCCCAGTTGATCCGCCAGGCGATTCGGCGGCAGACCCAGCAGGACGCACAGGGCGTTCTTGGCCTGGCGCAATTGGGTTTTCAGGACGGGAATGGTCGCCTCGGTTGAGGCCAGCACGGATCGGGCCTGCTCCACGTCGCGCTCGGAGGTGGTGCCGCCCTGAAAGCGCGCCTCGGCAATCTGCAAACTCTCTTTTTGGGTCACCACATTGTGCCGGGCAATGTCCAGCCGCTTTTGTAAGGTCCGGATGGTGATATAGGCATTGGCGACGTCGGCGGTCAGGCTGACCAGGGCGCTGTCGTAGTTGGCAATGCTGGCCTGCAGGCCGGCGCCGGCGGACTCAATGCCGCGGCGGAACTTGCCCCAAAAATCAATCTCCCAGTTGGCGGTTAGGCCATATTGCGCCTCCCAGAGGCTGAGGCCGCCGAATTTCCCAGAGCCCACACCCGAAATTGGGATTCCGGCACTGAGCCGCTGCTTTTGCACCGAGCCGGTGGCTTGCTGGGTCTGGGGATAAAGCTGGCCGGTGGCGGCTCCCAATTGCGCCCGGGCCTCCAATACCCGGACGCCGGCGACCCGCAGATTCAGATTTTCTCGGTAGGCAGTGTCAATCAGGTGATCCAGGGTGGCATCGTCGAAGGCTTTCCACCAGTTCCGGTAGTCCGCCGGTGCAGTCTCCACTCGTTTATCCCCGGCATCCAGCCAGGTCTGCGATACTTCGGTCTGGGGGCGGACGTAATCCGGCCCCACCTTAGTGCAGCCCGCCGTCAGGATGGCGCAGGTGAAGAGGACCAGACCTATGCTGAGACGATTAGCACCGGTTCCCATTATCCCTGATTACCCGGAAGTATTTTTGCCCCCCACTTTAGGACGGGCCTGAGAGGGCTGCAAGCAGAATCTGTCTTTAAAAAGGTTTTTGCGCCCCCACCAGATCGACTTCAAGGTTGAGAATCAGATGGACGAGACGGCTCACCATCAGCCCGCCGTGCTCCATCTCCAGATTAAAGGTCATGCCGAAATCCTCGCGGTTGATCATAGTTTCGCCTCGAAAGCCGAAGCTGGTATAGATCTGACCCTCATCCTCGAAATGGGCCGGTCCGGACCAGCAGGCATCCAGGACCACCAGCTTGGTGACGCCGCGCAAGGTCAGATCGCCATGGACCAGGGCCCGGTCCAGGCCGTCCGGCTCTACCCCGGTGCTCTTGAAGGTGATCGTCGGGTAGTTGGCCACGTCGAGAAAGTCAGGACTCTTCAGATGCAGGTCCCGCCGCTCTACCCCGGTGTAGATGGAGGTTGCATCGATTTCCGCGGTCACCATCGCCTGCGCCACCCGTTGCGGATCGAAATCGAGGCTGCCCGTGATATTGCTGAACTGGCCCCAGACCCAGCTTACCATCATGTGACGCGCCGCGAAGACTGCCGAGCTGTGGTTTAGGTTGATCAGCCATTCAGACATGTCCGTCTCCGCCATGGATTTGAATCCAAGCCGCCGCCAAGTATTTAGTCGACTTTAACGTGATTAAACTAATCATCGTGGGCGTCTTTGTCACCTGGGCATTTTTGGGAAATATCCGCCAACCTCCTGACAACCCCGCCCTGGCCGCGCACCTATAGCGATTCCCAAAAATAATTTCTTGTAGGGGCGCACCCCCGTGTGCGCCCTCAAACTGGGCGGACACATGGGTCCGCCCCTACAATCCATCGGGTTATCGGAAAAACTTTTGGCAAACGCTATAATTCAAGCCCGGACGGACATTTGCAAGAGATCAAGCCGATCTCCATTTTGTTTCAAAAAATAGGGGCGGTATTCAACCGCCCCCTACCCCAACCCTATCTCAATAACTGACTCTATTCAGGCTGTAACCACCTTGCCGTCCTTCAGCCAGAGCAACTCATCGCCCAGCCGCTCGGCCTGGGCCGGGTCGTGGGTGATCAGCAGCAGGGTGGCCCGCCGCTGCCGCTTCAGGGCCAGGATGATTTCTTCGATGATGGCGGTATTGGCCGGGTCGATATTGGCAGTGGGTTCGTCCAGCAGGAAAATCTCCGGCTCGATGACCATGGCCCGGGCGATTCCCAGGCGCTTGGTCTCACCGCTGGAGAGTTCCGAGGCCCGTTGATGTTTCTTGTGCGCCAGCCCCACGCTTGCCAGGGCCTGCTCGACCCGCTCCCGGATAGCGGTTTTGCCGAAGCCTCTGATCTGCAAGCCAAAGGCGACATTGTGAAAAACCGTAGTGTTGAAGATGCCGGTGCGGGGCAGCACTAGAGTGAGGCGCCGGCGCAAATCCAGATCGTCAGCCAGGGGCCGGCCGCCCTCCCGGTACTCCACCCGGCCGCCATCGGGCTTTTCCAGCAGGGCCAGGAGCCGGAACAGAGTGGACTTGCCGCTGCCGTTGGGACCCTGCAACATGTAAGTCCTGCCTGGGGCAAAGGCAAAGGAGCAATCACGCAGGATCGGATTGCCATTGTAGGTCTTGAAAAGGTGGGAGATTTTAAGTTCCAGACTCATGAGCTCACCATGGGTACGGTATGGCCCAGTCTCTGAAAAAAGCGCAGAGCAATGGTGATGGCAAAGGAGATGGCCAATAAGATTATTCCCAGGGCAATGGCCAACTCAAAGTTGCCTTTGTCGGTCTCCAGGGCGATGGTGGTGGTCATGACCCGGGTATAGCCGGCAATGTTGCCGCCGACGATGATGATGGCCCCCACCTCGGCCATCACCCGGCCCAAGCCGGCCAGGACGCCCGCCACAATGGCATACCTGGCTTCCCGGATGACCGCCAGACTCTCCTGGAAGGGCGTGGCCCCCAGCGTGACGGCTGCCTGGCGGATGATCGGGTCCACTCCGGCGATGGCCGCCTGGGAGAGCGACGCCACGATGGGAAAGGCCAGGATGGCCTGGGCGACGACCATGGCCGCGGGAGTATAGAGGAGGCCGACGAAGCCCAAGGGGCCGCTGCGGGAAAGCAGCAGGTAAAGGAACAGTCCCACGGCCACCGGCGGCAGGCCCATGCCGGTGTTAAGCAGACTGATCGCCAGCCCTTGCAAAGGCAGCCGCCGCAAGGCCAGGCAGGCCCCCACCGGCAGGCCCAGGAGGGTGGCGGCCGCCAGGGCCGTTCCCGAAACCTGCAAAGACAACAGGATAATGCGCAGCAGTTCGGGATTAAGGCCAATGATCAGCCGGAAAGCCGCGGCGAACCCTTCGATGATGGAGTGCATAATTAACCCGAGGAGCGCCCCTGCCCCGCTCGTTTATTTGGCATTGGGAATAAAGAGCTGGTTCCCATGCTGGTCCTTGAAGCCGCCGATGACCTGCTGGCCTTCCTTGGAGACGAGCCAGTCGATGAATTGCATGGCTTCTTGATATTTTACCTGGGGGTGCTTTTGGGGATTGACCGCCATCACCCCGTATTGATTAAATAGGACGGGATCGCCCTCCAGGACAATGACCATATCCAGTTTGTCTTTGTCTTTGGTAGCCAGCCAGGTGCCCCGGTCAGTCAGGGCGTAGGCCTGTTTTTCATTGGCAATCCGCTGGGTTTTCTCCTGGCCTTGTCCCGTCTGCAGGTACCACTTCCGGCCCTGGGGATCGATCCCGGCGGTCTTCCAGATGGCCAATTCTTTTACATTGGTGCCGGATTTATCCCCTCGGGAGACAAAGGCCGCCCCCTGGGCCGCAATCATTTTAAAGGCCGCCACCGCCGACTTCAAGCCCTTGATCTTCAGAGGATCGCTGGCCGGGCCGATGATGACAAAGTCATTATACATCACGTCGCGCCGGTCAACGAAGTAACCTCCCTGCACGGCCTGCAATTCCTGCTCCTTGGCATGGCAAAAGAGCAGGTCGGCGTCGCCGCGCTTGCCGATCTCGATGGCCGCGCCGGTGCCCACGGCCACCACATCCACCTGGATGCCGGTCTTTTTCGCAAAGAGCGGCAGGATATAATCAAAAAATCCGGAATTTTGCGTGCTCGTGGTGCCGGCGCACCGGATGCGGCTCAGGGAGAAGGCCGGTCCCGGCAAAATTGCCAGCCAAACCAGGGCCAGCACGGCGGGAAGAATTTTTTTTAGCGCCATCTTTTTTAGTCTTCCAAACTTTTTTATTAGAGCATATTTGCATCGGAAGTGCCAAAATTTCTGACGCTAAGATTAATTAGCTAATATTTCAAATTAAATTACCTTTTTTCCCAAAGATGCCAAATTTATTTTTTACCATATCGTAAATAATTACAATCAATTATATACATTATCGAAATATTGTTAATCTCTTTTTTGCATTAATGTACATTTTTTATTTATAGCGATTGCCAAAAATAATTTCTTTGTAGGCGCGCACCCGCGTGTGCGCCCTCTTGCGGGCGGACACATGGGTCCGCCCCTACAATTTATTGGCTATCGGAAAAAACTTTTGGCAATCGCTATAAGACGCGGTGCTACCCGCACCGGCTGGCTTGCGGGTAGCACCAGGCCTTATTTGGCGTTGGGAATGAAGAGCCGATTCCCGTGTTTGTCCTTGAAGTCGCCGATGACCTGCTGGCCTTCCTTCGATACCAGCCAGTCGATGAACTGCATGGCTTCTTGATATTTCACCTGGGGATGCTTTTGGGGATTAACCGCCATCACGCCATACTGGTTGAACAGCACCGGATCGCCTTCCAGCACCACCACCATCTCCAGCTTGTCCTTATCTTTGGTGGCCAGCCAGGTGCCCCGGTCGGTGAGGGTGTAACCCTTTTTCTCATTGGCGATGCGCTGGGTTTTCTCCATGCCCTGGCCCACCTCCAGGTACCACTTCTGGCCCTGGTGATCGCTGCCGGCGGCCTTCCAGATGGCCAGTTCCTTGGTATTGGTGCCGGATTTATCGCCCCGGGAGATAAAGGGGCCCCCCGCGGCGGCGATCTTCTTGAAGGCCTCCACCGCCGACTTCAAGCCCTTGATTTTTAACGGATCACTAGCCGGGCCGATGATCACGAAATCATTGTACATCACGTCATGGCGGTTGACGAAAAAGCCCTCCTGCACCGCCTTTAATTCCTGCTCCTTGGCGTGTACGAAGACCACGTCGGCGTCACCCCTTTTCCCGATCTCGATGGCCGCGCCGGTGCCCACCGCCACCACGTCCACCTGGATGCCGGTTTTCTGTTTAAAGATGGGCCGCAGATAATCAAACAGGCCGGAATTCTGGGTGCTGGTGGTGGAAGCGCATTTAATCCGGGTTTCGGCGGACGCCGCGCCGGCAACGAGCAGCAGGCCCATCAGGAAGATTGGCAACAGACTCATTTTCATGTTAATCCTCCATTCCTATTTTTTCTTATAGATTTCTAATTTTTTATTACCCTGATTTTGGCGCCGGAGGATCCAATGGGAGAGGCCGCGGTTCAGCAAGACCGGGGAAACAGTCATCTCCCGGCCGGCTGCTGAGCCATTCATTAAATTGGGCCACCAGTTCCCAAAATTGGGCCACAGCCGTTTCTCCCGCCGGGGTCAGCCAGGCTCGTCCGCCCTGGCGCCCGC
>JAMCQY010000399.1 GCA_023381945.1 Deltaproteobacteria bacterium | reverse complement strand
AGATATCTGTGGAGGAAGCCACCCCTCCCCCCCGCCCTCTCCCCTCGCAGGGGAGAGGGAGTTTTGCCGCTGCCGGACCTTTGCCGGTTGTCGCAGGGGCGCATTTGCGTGTGCGCCTTCCCAGGGGCGGACACATGGGTCCGCCCCTACGAGAAAGCGAATATTTTTGAAGGAATACCCGGGACACGATACTAGACCCTTCGCTAGGCTCAGGATGACAGAAAAATTAAGTTTGCAAGACGCTCATTCAGAACCAGGACTCCGGGACGACAATGGTATCCCCCGGACGGATCAAGGAATCCATGCCCGCCTTGATCTTTTGCTTATTTCCTGCCTCTTCCCGAATAATATAAGTGCGGCGGGCCGAGGCCTTATCCGAAAAGCCGCCGGCGGTGGTAACGGCCATCAGGACGGTCATCTGCTCGTCGTCGTAGGGAAAACGTCCCGCACTCTTGACTTCGCCGGTAACATAATATACCAGGTTCGGAACATTAATCGTATCGCCATTCCTGATTTCCAGGTTTTGCTTGGGATCTCCAGCCAGGGCGCCAGCCAGGGAAACGGTGACTTTTTCCTCGGGGCGGCTCTGGTTCGGCAGCCGCGGCTGCTCTGGCTTGCTGCCGGGGCGGGCCCGGACGATGATGGCGATGGCGCTGCTGGCCGGCTTATTCGAGGTTGCGGCGGAAACGCCGCCTGCCAGGGAGATGGCTTCAACCACGGTGATATTCTTGGTCAGGGGGTAGGTGCCGGGCTTTTGGACGTTTCCCACCACGAAAAATTTTTGGCTCTTGAACTCTGTGACGGTCACATTGATGTGGGGATTGATAATATACTTGGGGCCCAGCCGCTGTATCAATTCCTTCTGCAATTCCAGGACCGTCAGTCCGCCGGCCTTGATTTGCCCTACGAAGGGAAAGGAAATCATCCCGTTCAGATCGATCCGGGTTTTGCGGGTCAAATCATCGTTGTCCCACACCCGGATTTGGATTTCGTCTTCCGGCCCCAGGCGATAATTTTCCTGAGCCCGGGCATAACCCACCAGGCTTACCAGGAGCATTAAACCCAACATGCAAATAATTTTTTTCTTCATGATGCCGCACTTACCTTTTGATAAGGTCAGATCTTATTAGGAGCGAAGTTATACTTGTTGTCAAAAGTTTTTTCCTCCCCCCTCACCCTACCCTCTCCCCCGCTGGGGGGAGAGGTCGGGAAGAGGCAGGAAATAAGCAAAAGTTACAACCTATTTCAGAACCTCATATTTAACAAAATTGTCATTCTGAGCGAAGGGAAGAATCTCGTTTTTTAAATACTTGAGACCCTTCGCTTCGCTCAGGGTGACAGAAAAAAGGTTTTGAAATGGCTTCTAGACATTTTCAAGCATTTTTCTTCAGACCGCTAATACTGGTCCCAGATGTATCTTCCAATAGGGTTTGTCGGGGCGCACCCGCGTATGCGCCCTTCTAGGGGCGGACACATGGGTCCGCCCCTACGAAAGAAATCGGATATTTTTGAAACCAATATCTGGAATGCGACGATAGAGGATTTTATCAAAATAAACTTAAACTCAGGGATCATTTTTTTAACTTGGGATTAAGCTGGCCGGCCTTGGCCAGATGCAGGTTCCCTTGACCCCGCAGTTCCGGGGGCACCAGGCCGGGGTAATAGCGCTCCGCCCAGACCAGCACCGAGCCCAGGCGGTATTGCAACAGGGCAGAGTCCGGAAATAATTGGACCGACGCGGCTAATTCCTTCAACGCCATGGGGAGGTGGGTACCCGGTTCCTTTGGGTAAATTTGCAGACAGGACTCAGCCAGCCTCAGACGATAACCCCAGTTGGCCGGGGCATAAAAGATCGCTGACTTAAGAACGGCCAGACTCTTTCCCGCTGATTCTTTATCTTTTCCCAAAGAGTCGGCCAACCCCAAATAATACAAGCTGTTGTATGAATTATAATCTAGAGCCCTTTGGAAGTCTTGCCGGGTCAACTGCTGCGGCGGACGGGTGGAATCGTATTCGCTGGGAGCCGCGGCCTCTGCCAGCCAAACCCGGCCCAGCGCCAGGATGATAAGTAGCTGGAGGATGATTAAACCTGCCAAACCTCCAGAAATCAGCCGCCGCCGGCCGCTCACTCCGATCACGGGATATGAAAAATATTCCCATCCCTGCTTTTGGGAATACAGGGCCGCGTAAGTAAGCGCGGCAATCGCCGCAAAGATCAGGCTGATGGCCGGAATATGAAAGGGAAACTCTGCCAGGGCCTGAAAACTCCCGGCCCCCATGGCCGCCAGACCGCCCAAGCCCAAGCCCTGGGCGAACCGGTCATCCCGTTTCTGCCACTGCTGCATCAAGCGGAAATAGAAGGTCAGAAAGGCGATGAGGACCAGAGAAAAGCCTACCGCGCCGGATTCTGCCAAGAGTTGCAGCCAGTCGCTGTGCGCCTGAAGAAAATAACTGCCGTCAAGGCTGGCCGGCTCAAATTGATAAAAGACGTCCCCAAAGGTGCCGATTCCCGAACCCAGCAGGGGAAAGCCGCGGAAAATCTTCAGCGCCCCGGAAAAGGCATAATAACGTCCCGAATCCCCCAGATTCTGGAACCTGGCCAGGGGCTGGGCGCTGCCCAAAATCAGGCTGTAGATCACCGCGACTATTAGGAAGATAATAATCAACCAGATATTGACGCGTTTCCAGTGACGGGACCAGATTAACGCGCCCATGACGGCGAAGCCGGCCAACAGGGAGATTATTCCACTCCTGGAGCCGGTAAAAATGAGTCCCACAGCCATCAGTAATAACAAGAAAAGCAATAAGAAACGCCGGAACAGGGGCTCAACCTGCTCGGCCCGGGAGCGGCGTCTCAGGTTGCCCCAGACACCAGCCGCCGGCGCACCCTGGACCGGGGCCGGCCTGGCAGAGAGGAATAAACCGAAGCCCAAGAGGATAGACATGGTCAACAGAGTGGCCAGATGATCGCTGTTAACCAGGGTGCCGCACAGGCGCGTCCCGGTGTAGAGGTTTTGCCAGCCCCAAATCAGGTGGCTGCGGAAATGGGCGAAGGCATAAAAGGTTTCGAACAAAGCCACACCCAAAATTATTCCTGCCATTAACCTGATTTGGCGGCGCGTACTCAGGGTATAGATGAGCATAAAGAACAAGGTCACCGCCGGCCATAATTTCAGGCCTTCCAGCACCGACTTGTAAGGGTTCAGTGAGAGGGGGATAAAGGGCGCCAGGCCATAGCCGTTCCCCAGGGCCCTGATCTGCCAGGCCGCAGGCGACAGCCATTTGGCCAGGGCCGCGGGCCAGGGCGCGACCTGCAGGAAAATTAGCAATCCCAATCCGCCGGCCAGCCACCAGAGGGGCGGCCGGGGAATGAACCCCTTGGCCTCAGACTTGAAGACTAATGCAAGCAAGCCGGAGCTTAATAGACAGATGCTCATGATTCCAGCGGCTAAACCCATGGCACAGTAGGCCCAGGGGTGCACCGCGCCGTAAGCGAGCGGGGCAAAGACCAGGAGGATTCCTGAAGTGGCCAGAGCAATCCAGCGTCCCCAGGAAGTCTCGGTGACTGCATGGTTAATTTCCCTGACGGAAGCTATAGACCCGGACCTCATACGGCCCCAGTTCTCCCCTGAAATTGCCATCGAGCAGCACCGCTGGTTTCTGGCTCGAGTACTCGGCCAGCAGCATGGCCTTGGCCGGAAAGCCGCGCAGGAAGAAGCTCACCGGCCGGTCAATGACATTTACCAAAATCAACAGAGAATCGTTGTCCCGGCTCTTCTGGCAAAAATGAACGGCAGGGCCTCCTCCGGCATCCGCCCGAAAAGCCGAGGTCATCTCCAGGCGCAGCCTGCCGGGTTCGTTGGGAATAGTAAGCCAGGGGCGCAACTCCCGGAGTTGGCCCGCGATCCTGGTCAAGCCCTGCCAGGCTTGACCGTCCTGGCGCACTTCGGGATAACTGAAATAGAAAACTCCGCGGGCCCCATGGACTACCGCCAGGTAAGTAAGGCAGCGCATCTCCAGGTAGGTGGGGCGCCTCGGCCAGCCGTCTTTAACATATTTTCCCCCGCCAAAGGCCTGGATCACGGCCCAGAGGCGCTGCCGGGAGACCAGCCTGGCCGCCTCGTCCAGGGTTTCGGCCATCCAGGTCAGCGGCATGTGAGGCACCGGATAGGGGTCGAGCATGAAAATATCGGCAGAGTCGCGGTAGGCCGCCACCATCTGCGGCCGCAACATGGCCACGGCGGTCAGGACCCCCGGATGGTCCTGTTTCAGGGATTCCTTGAGGGCCTTCATCTTCTCCGGAGGCACCGAGCGGCCTTCCGGCTCATCCTCGATATAAAACCCCAGTAGTTCCGGGGCGCCCCCCAAATCTTTACTGATATCATCCTGGTAGGAGCGGAAATTGGGAAGATACGTCAGGCCCAGTTTCCTGGCCGCCGCGGCCATTTTCCGGATGATCTCCGGCCCGGAATCATAGCCCTGCACGGCATTGAAGCCCGCGGCCCGAATATCGTCCAGATCATTGGGGGTTGCCGCAAAGATTCCCACCGGGAAGAAGTTGGGCAGCCGCACCGCTGCCGGCTTCCAGGCCTCTCCCGAATCGTCCCCTGCCTCCCTTAACGAAGGAGACCCAAAGGCCAAAACTTCCCGGTGCGGATTCATCATGGCCAGGCGGCTGGCGCCCCGGGTCTTGCCGGAATTAACCCGGAGAAACATTGGTTGAATCCGGCCATAGCTGAAATGCTGATTAATCAGGTGTCGCTGTCCGAAAATTTCCACTTCCAGGTAAACGCCGTTGGTGAATTTGGGCCGGTAGGCGTCAAACTCCAACAGGTAGTCGGTATGGGGGCGAATCTTGTTTATCCGGCACCAAACCCGGCCGTTCCGGTCCGGTCCGCCTTCGATGGCCAGGAGCTTCCCCCGGTGACCCGTCACCTGGCAAAAATAAACCCGGCTCGGCTCCACTCCGGGGATTGTCCGGCTCTCCTGATGCCAGCCTTTTGGTAAACCTTTGTCCCGGCCGATTGCTCTAAATCCGGGATTAGGAATTAAATTGGGCCTGACTTCTTTGCCGTTGGCGGAAGGAGCAGAGAAGCAGAGGCAGAATGCCAGGGCTGCCAGGGCCAATCCGGATTTTCTTTGCACCACGCCAGATTTTCCCGGTTAACTAGAATGCTTCTTTAAAAATTTAGAAAGAACTTTGGATGCCAAACAGCACCTTATGTTCGTTATAAGCAAAGAAGCTGAAATTTGACCCTCTGTTGTTGTAGAGGTAATCCACCCGCAGCTTCAGCCATTTGGTAAGGGGCCGGCTCAACCCGGCCCCAAAGGAGGTAAAATTATCATTGCGTTTCACCAACTCCCCCGTGAAGGTATCAAGTGATTCGTTAAAATATGCATTATTATAGTACGAAAAAGCGGCATAAGAAGTAACATCGAAATAGTGCCAATAATGAGACTATTTATATAGCCATTATTAGCAAAGTCGGCGTCTTCCTGGATACCGCGTTGCGCAATCAAAGATAGCTGGGTAAAACGGCTGATTTTATAGAGCGTTTGGATGCTGAGCGCCCAGGAGTTCGTGGAGCTTTGCAGTCCTGGAAGATTATTGGTATAGTTGGCGATGGTATAGCCGAATTTTACCGTACCGCTTAACTTGGCAGTCGGTTCCCAGGTCAATCCTACCAGTGGGGTGTGAACCACATTATCCCGGGTGGAATCAAAAGGATGGGTCCTGGTAACTGCAACGTATTGCACCAGTGCCGAGGTTTTGGGCCAAAATTTATAAAATAGGGTCGTGCCGAAGGTGTTATATTGATAGTCATCAATGCGGTCTATTTTCTTGGGGAAGGATAAATCATCAAATTGATAGTTTCCTTCGATTCGCCAACGGTCGGCCATCTTGTAAGCCGCATGCAAATAAGGAGTGGTCCGGTAATAAAACCTTTGCCGCCCTATGGTGAAGTTGGTTGGCGTCACTACGGCGGTGGGCTCTTCAGTGGCGGCCCGGAAGGCGCTGCCGCCCCGGATACTCAATTTAGAAAAGTTGAACGCGGCATCGGCGTTAACATTTTGGTCGAAATGGCTGCGTTCGCTAAACCGGCTGTAAAGAAAGGCGTTGCCCAAATA
>JAMCQY010000168.1 GCA_023381945.1 Deltaproteobacteria bacterium | reverse complement strand
ATCCCGGCGGCCGCGCAGATCAAAGAACATGGAGTAAGAGGGCGGCCTGTCCATAGCCGGGATAGTGGCGGCCCAGGCTTCGAATTCTTCCATTTCCCGGCGGTTGGGCGGCAAGAGCGCCCCCTTGACCACGAAGGGAATCCCGGCCTCCAACAGCAGGTTAACTCCGCGCCAGAACTCCGCAAAGGAGCCGCGCACCCGGGATACGGCTTCGTAGGATTCCCGCCTCATGCCGTAAACGCTGACCTCGATCTTTTCCAGAGGCGGGATGCGCTTAAAGAGTTTGACCAGCTCGGGGGAAATCAAACGGCCATTAGTAAAGAGGAGCACCTTGAGCCCCTGACGGCGGGCGAATAGATAGAGCTCGGCAAAATCCTCCCGCAGCAGCGGCTCCCCCCCGGTGAAGCGGACTGACAGGGCTCCCAACGCTGCGGCTTCCGTCAGGATATCTTTAATCTGGGCGGTGGTCAGTTCCCTTTGCCTGGCTGCAGCATCATTCTCCGGCAGATTGATGCAGCAATGGATGCAGTCATTATTGCAGCGCTCGGTGAGCTCCAGGTCCAGGCTGCCCAGCAAAGGCGCACGGTTTTTCCAGAGGCGGTGGCGCGCCATATCGACCCGGGCTGCATAGGAAGTGGGTGTTTCGGCGTTCACGACCCCTCTCGCACCAGGGCTTCCAGGTCGGGCACAATCCCGCCGCTCTGGTCGAACTCCATCTTATAGCAGGGAACCTCCCGGACCATAGATGCCATTAGCTCCAGGGTCTTGTCCCACCAGTCGGCGGTGACCAGGGGCTTGATCAGGCAACCGAGCAGCCGGCCCAGTATTTCCCGGCGATTTTCCAAACGGACCAGGCGGTTTTGGGATGACTTGCGGAGAAACAGGATGGCCCTTAGCGGAGCTGCGGCCTCTGACACCAGGGGCACCTCGCCATGGCTCCAGGTACCGTGGACCCTGAATCCTTCGGGCCAACGGCGGACGATGTTGCGGTCGTCGCACAAGATCTCGGCTCTTCCCTGAAGCATCTTCACCGTAGTGGATTTTCCGGCCTCAGAGTGACCCACAAAAAGGAGTCCCTGGCCACTTATGACGGCGCCGCTGGAATGGAGAAAACACCCCTGACGGTCGGCCAGGACCCGGGCCAGCCAGATCTGGTCGGTGGCCATGAGGGTCAGGGCGTGCAATCCGCCCTTGCGAAAGACATCTTCCCGGGGATGATAAATCTTGCCGCGGGTGTGGTCCTGGTTAAAGACCGCCACCTGATGCAGGCTGGGATCGGCAGGATCAGGTGAGATGCCCAGATAGATCCAGGTGCGGCCCTTGTGGTAGATGGCCCAGGGAGTCTTCCGGTAAACTTCGACCCCCAGGTCCTGGCGCGCCAAGTCGGGCAGATCAAAATGATGGCGGATGGAAATGAGATCGTCGCCGGGGCGGTCGACTTGAAATTTCTGGAACTTGGGCACGAAGGTCTCATCGGTGATGGGCAGGTCGGACTCCACCAGCACGGTCAGGCCAGCGATGCCGTAGTACCGGCGATGCCGGCGTTGCCAATCCTCCTTAAAGGCGCGGTTCTCCCGGGCTACCCGGCAGAGATAATCCACCTTGGCGCCGTGCCGCCGGTGTTCCAGAAAGCCGTAGACGTCGCACCAGCGGCAGTCGGACCGCAGCTCGCAAGACCCACAATTTTCCAAAAATTCCCGCCCCCCGCGGACGCAGTCAGCCAGAGATGGAATGAACCGGTCCCAGGCTTCCTGAAAGGTGCCAGTCCGCAAATCGTAGCGCAAATCCGGGTCCTTGACGAAGCAGCAAAAGGTCATACCGCCGTAGGGGTCGATATGGAAATCCCGGCGTTGGGCGATACACGTGGCCAGAAGGCGCTCATCTGCGCCGGCCTCCCGGCAGGCCGGCTCCGCTTCTCCGGCGGCCCAATCCTCATATCCCAGGTCAGGCTGATCCAGAAAAACAACCTCCTTGGGATCGAGGCGCTGCCGCCTGATCTCGGCGTTTTGACTGGCCGAACCGCAAGCCGAAAGATACAGCCAGGGGGCGCCGACGCGGTAATGAGGGCTCAAGGACCGGGCCAGGCTGACCATCTCCTCGAACTGGTGAAAGTTGGCCCTCATCGGAATGATCTGGACGGTGAAACTGGCGCCGGCCTCCTTGAGATAGGCAAACCCCTGCATGGTGGCCGCAAATGAGCCGGCCTGGCGGGTTACATGATTATGAACTTCGGCAGTGGCGCCGTATAAAGCCACCATCTTGCTGCCCCTGCGGGTCAGCAGGCGGGCGATCCGGGGAGTGATCAAGGTGCCATTAGTATTAAGGCTGTAAGAAACGGACCTCGAAGTCAGGTAATCGAATATTTCAATGAAATCAGGACGCAGCATGGGTTCGCCGCCGGAGATATGCCATTTCCGGCAACCCATCTGCCGCGCTTCATCGGAAATCTGTCTTAACTCTTCCAATGACAATTCTAACTGACTTTTTTTTGACTGAGCGGGGATGCGAAGCCAACAATGGCGGCAGGCGTTGTTGCAGCGATAGGTTAGGTCGAGGTTGCCCTCCAAAGGCAGGCGGGGAATCCCTTTTCGTACGATTTTATAATCAAGCATCACTAAGGTCCGCTAAAAAAATACCATTTCGGAAGCCGGCATTACATTTTAATCCAACAAACTAGGGAGCTGCCGCCCTTGGTGGGGCGAAAGGAAGCCCGGGGAAACATGGACAGGCAGCGGCTGCACCACCGTGGCGTCCAGGCTGAAGAGCCTGTTTTTGAATTTGAATTTGTGCTTCGGGCCATGAGTCAGGCAGCGCCGGTATATCAAGGCAAACAGCGCCCCAAAAAAGGAGGCGGGACGCTGGTTATTGAAAGGAGCTTTATGAATCAAACAAATTAAGTGAGCAAGCAAATGAACTCGATAATTTAATGGTGCCCAAGGCCGGATTTGAACCGGCACGGGTCTCCCCACCACCCCCTCAAGATGGCGTGTCTACCAGGTTCCACCACTTGGGCACAGCAATGCTCATTTAGCCGGGGCCCCCGGAGGAGCCTGGGGGCTGGGAGTCGCCGGCATCTGCGGTTTGGCCGGCGCCGCGGGGGCGCTCTGGCTCACCGGCGGCTTACCGGTCCCTTTCATGATCGAGGACTCTTTCTGGCGGCCCAAAAAGGTTAGTCCCAGGGAGGTGAGCATAAATAAGATGGCGGCCACTGCGGTGAGCTTGGCCAAAAAAGGCGCGGCCCCGGTGGAGCCGAAGACCGTCTGGCTGGAGCCCCCGAAGGCGGCGCCGATGCCGGCCCCCTTGCCGTGCTGCAAAAGGACGATGCAGATCAAGGCCAGCGACACAATGATATGGATGATAATGATGATGGTGGTCATAGCACTATTACTATAAAAAACTAAAGTGCCGGATGCAAGCCCAAAGAGCAGCTTTCCGCAGTCAGCCTTCAGCTTTCGGCCAATTGCCCACCATAATCTGTTTCGGGTTTACCTGTTAGAATTTATTTTATACTCCCCTTGACTTCATATTTTTTTTTGATTATATTATCTATTAATTTAGTATAGATTAATTTAGTAATCATTAGGAGAAGGGACATGAAATTCTTGGATCACTGCCCAGCCGATGCCACGGCTGACCTGGTATATCGTGCCTGTCCCATGCACCTGCTGGAACCGATGGAACTCTTGAAAGACCTGAAGCCGGGCCAGGTGCTGGAAATTTTAACCGATTACGATGGCGCCCTGGAGGACATCCCGGCCTGGTGCGCCAAACACGGGCAGGAATTCATGGGCATCTGTGAAGATGCTGCCTGCGATGATTGCTATAAGCTTTACATAAAAAAACTATCCTGAGGACAAGCCATGAAACGAGCCTATATGGATCACGCGGCAGCCACGCCGGTTCGCCCCGAAGTTCTGGAGGCCATGCTGCCTTTCTTCGTCGAACGTTTTGGCAATCCCTCTGCCGTGTACGACCTCGGAGCCGAAATCAAAGAGGTCATGGAAGAGCAGCGCGAGAAGGTGGCCCGGCTTCTGGGGTGTCGAAGCGAAGAGATTATCTTCACCTCCTCGGGCGCCGAAGCCAATAACCTGGCCATCAAGGGAATGGCCCTGGCCAATTTCTTGAAGAGAGGGAAACACCTGATCGTTTCGGCCATCGAACACCACTCGGTGCTTAACTCAGCGAGATTCCTGGAGAAGTTTTTCGATTTTGAGGTGACCTTCCTCCCCGTGGACCGTTACGGCCGGGTTGATCCGGATCGTCTCAAGAAGGCCCTCACTCCGGCCACGGTAATGGTCTCCATCGGTCACGGCAGCAATGAAATCGGCACCCTCCAGGATATCTTCGAGCTGGTGGCGGTGTGCCGGGAGGCAGGGGTCCCCTTTCATACTGATGCCGTGGCCACCGCGGGCCAGGTCCCGGTGGATGTGAAAGGGATGGGAGTGGATCTGTTAACTATTTCGGGTCCGGCGCTGGGAGCCCCCAAAGGCATCGGGGCCTTGTATTTTCGCAACAAACTGCGTCTGGTCCCCCAGCTCAGCGGCGGCATTCAAGAACAAGGCAGGCGAGGCGGCACCGAAAATATTCCCGGCATCGTGGGGCTGGGAAAGGCGGCGGAGTTGGCCCTGCAGGAATTGGCTGAGAAAGCCGTCTACCTGGCAAAACTGAGGGATCTTTTGGTCGCCGGAATCCGGGAGAATGTTTCCAACGTCGTTTATACCGGGCATCCGGAAAAGAGACTGCCGGGGCATGCCAGTTTCTGCTTTGAAGGCATTGAAGGTGAAGCCCTGATTTACCGGTTGAGTAGCCAGGGAATATACGCCAACACTGGTTCGGCTTGCGCCTCCAAGGCCCTTAAGACCTCACCGGTTTTGGGCGCCATCGGCATCAACCCGGAAGTGGCTCAGGGCTCTCTGGTTTTCACCTTGAGCCGGAATAATCGGGAAGACGAGGTTCAGCATGTGCTGGAGCACCTGCCCCAAGCCGTGGAAAATTTGCGTTCGTTCTCTCCGGTCTGGCGGAAGAAAATGGCAGCAGGAGCTCAAGGATGAAGCTCTCCGCCAGAAGCCGCTACGGCACTCGTCTCATGGTGGATATGGCTCAGCATTATCATGATGGCCCCATTCGCTTGACCAATGTGGCCGAGCGGCAGGGAATCTCCGTGAAATATCTGGAGCAGATCATCATTCCCCTGAAGAAGGCCGATTATATCCGCAGCGTGCGCGGGCCCAAAGGCGGTCATATCTTGGCCAGACCCCCTGAGGAGATTACCGTGGGGGAAATCGTCGCGTTGCTGGAAGAGGGCGCGAGCTTTGTGAAGTGTTCTGACCAAGACGAGGCTTGTGAGCGGTCTTCCACCTGTTTAACCCGCCGTCTTTGGAAAGAGGCGGCACAAACGATGTTTGACAAATTGTATGCCATTACTCTGGCCGAGGTCATAGGCGAGGCCGGGCAAGGAGTTGAAGATGTATAGCAAAACGGTGATGGATCATTTTAACAACCCGCGCAATGCCGGGGTGATTGAAGACGCCGACGGCATTGGTGAGGTGGGCAATCCCGTCTGCGGGGATATGATGACCTTCTATATCAAAGTCAAAGATGGCCGCCTGGAGGATGTGAAGTTCCAGACCTTTGGCTGTGTGGCCGCGATCGCGGTATCCAGCATGGTGAGCGAAATGGCTAAAGGCAAGAAACTGGAGGAGGCCGAGAAGATTACCAATAAACTGGTGGCCGAAACCCTGGGGGGTCTGCCCGCGAACAAGATGCATTGCTCCAATCTGGGAGCCGAGGCCTTGACGCTGGCCATCAAGAATTTTCAGGAAAAAGGACACCAAACTTCCTGAGTCGGTTAACACAACAATGATGGAGAGCAGGCGCCCTCGCCTGCTAGATACAGCCGAGGGCGGCTGTTCTCCATGATTTTTTGCAAAAAGCCGCTGGGCCGGAAAGCCAAGCGCATCCCGCCTGCCTTCCCGTTCTCAAATTTTCCTCAAAACTAATTTAATAATAGGGGTATCCGGTTGACTCTCCCTGCTACTATATGTAGTAAAGGGGTTGATGACAGTTGAAGATTATCCCCGAACCATCCTTGAATTCGAACAAAGGTTTGCTACGGAAGAGGACTGCCGTAGATA
>JAMCQY010000175.1 GCA_023381945.1 Deltaproteobacteria bacterium | reverse complement strand
AAGATCTTTATTCCATGGCCGGCAACGGCTTCGCGGTGGTGACCGCCAAGTTTAAAGTGGGCGAAAACCTGGAGACCAGCCTGTTCAAGGTCTACAATAAGACCTTCTCCAATATTGACCAGGTGCCGCCGGGGGTGACCGGCTGGGTGGTCAAGCCCATGAGCATCAATGATGTGCCCGTGGTTACCTTGGCTCTTTATAGCAATCAGGCCGATGATTACCAGCTGCGCCGTGTGGCGGATGAACTGTTGCACCGCCTGCAGTCCATTCCCGACTCCGGGCGCTCCTATGTGGTCGCCGGACGCCGGCGCCAGGTGCGGGTGGTGGCCGACCCGGCGCTATTGTCCGGACACGGCCTGGACCTGGCGGCGCTTTCCAAGGCCATTGAGGTAAGCAACGTCAATGTCCCGGCAGGGCATTTCAGCCGCCAGAACCGGGAATACCAGGTGGAGGCCGGGCCGTTCCTCAAGTCGGCGGATGAGGTGGCCAACCTGCTGGTGGGCCTGCACCAGGGCAAACCGGTTTACCTGCGCGACGTCGCTCAGGTGATCGACGGTCCGGAAGAACCGGTGGCCGCGAGCACCATCGCCTTCGGCCCGGCCGAGGAGCCGCCGCCCGGCTACGAGCGCGGCCGCTTTTACCCGGCGGTGACCATGGCCATCGCCAAACGCCTGGGGACCAATACCGTCACCGTGGCCCAGGGGTTGCTTACCCGGCTGGAGGAGCTGAAAAAGGAGGTTATTCCACCCTCCGTCCAGGTGAAAATCACCCGCAATTACGGACAGACCGCCAATGAGAAGGTCAACGAACTGGTGCGGGAATTGCTCATCGCCATACTTTCCATCACCGTGCTCCTCACCCTGTTTCTGGGCTGGCGCCAGGCCCTGATCGTGGCTCTGGCCGTGCCCCTGACCCTGGCCATCACCCTCGCGGGGAACCTCCTCTTCGGCTACACCATCAACCGGGTGACCCTGTTTGCCCTGATCCTCTCCCTGGGCCTGTTGGTGGACGACCCCATCATCGACGTGGAGAACATCCACCGCCATTTTCAACTGCGGCAGCACCCGCCCCTGGAGGCCACCCTGGTGGCGGTGGACGAGGTCCGGGCTCCTACCATCTTGGCCACCTTCACGGTCATCATCAGCTTCATCCCCATGTATTTCGTCACCGGCATGATGGGGCCTTACATGCGGCCCATGCCCCTGAACGTGCCGCTGGCCATGCTGATGAGCCTGTTCATCGCCTTCACGGTCACGCCCTGGGCCACCTACCACCTGCTGAAGAAGGAATACGGTAAGGAGGAAAAGGCCTTTGTCCTGGAAGAGACTTGGATCTATCGGGCTTATACCCGCATCCTGACGCCGCTTTTGGAATCGCGGCGCAAGAGTCAGCTGTTCCTCCTGGCGGTAGTGGTGCTGTTAATCATTTCAGCAGCCTTGCCGGTCCTGGGCCTGGTACCCTTGAAGATGCTGCCTTTCGACAATAAGAGCGACTTTCTGGTGGTGGCCAATCAGCCCAACGACGCCCCCCTGGAGGCCACCCAGGAGGCCTTGCAAAGCTTCGGCCGTTACCTGACCACGGTGAACGAAGTGGAGAGCGTCGTGACTTACGCCGGGGTAAGCGCTCCCATTGATTTCAACGGCCTGGTGCGCCACTACTATCTCGTGGAGCGGCCCTATGTCGGCCAAATCCGGGTCAACCTGGCGGAAAAGGAGCGCCGCGCTGCGGCCAGCCACGCCATTGCCCTGTGGGTGCGTCCGAGACTTATGGAGATCGCCCGGCAGCACCAAACCCGCCTGGCCGTCGCCGAAGTGCCGCCGGGCCCGCCGGTCCTCCAGACCCTGGTGGGCGAGGTCTACGGCCCCCCTGGGGCTGGTTATCGCGGCCTTATTCAGGAAGCGGATAAGGTCAAGAATTTCTTTTTAAGAACCGCGGGGGTAGTAGATGTGGATACCACGGTGGAAACCCCCGAGCCCCGTTTCCGTTTCCTGGTGGACCGGGACAAGGCGGCCCTGAGCGGCCTAGCCGAGGCCCAGATCGCCCGGGGCGTGGCCACCGCCGAGGCCGGAGAGACGGCGGGCCGGATCCATGTGGATTCCGAACGCCTGCCCCTGGACCTCTTGCTGCGTTGGCCGACCGCGTCCCGCTCCTCCATCCTGGGCTTGGGCCAGCTTTATTTTAAAACCCCGGCCGGCCAGCTCACGCCATTACAAGAATTGGGGCGCTTCGAGCTGGATAACGCACCTAAGGCCATCATGCGCAAGAACCTGGAGCGGGTTGTCTTCGTCACCGGAGACACCGCCGGCCTGAGCCCGGTGAACGCCATTCTCGATTTAAAGGAGGATACCAAGGCCAAGCCCTTATCCCCCGGCTACCGGGTCGATTATGCCGGGGAGGGGGAGTGGAAAATTACCGTGCAGGTCTTCCGGGACCTGGGCATCGCCTTCGCCGGGGCGCTCATCGGCATTTACATCCTGCTGGTCCTGCAGACCTCGTCTTATACCATGCCCCTGGTGATCATGGTGGCCATCCCGCTCACCATGATCGGCGTGATGCCGGGTTTCGCCCTGCTGAACCTGTTCTTCGCCGGCAGCGTCAAGGGCTACGCCGACCCCATCTATTTCACCGCCACCGCCATGATCGGCATGATCGCCCTGGCCGGCATCGTGGTGCGCAACTCCATTATTCTCATCGACTTCATCCACCACCACCTGGATCGGGGAGTGCCGCTGGAGGAGGCCGTGCTGCGCTCCGGCGCCGTACGCTTCCGGCCCATCCTCCTCACCGCCCTGGCCGCCATGTTCGGCTCCTGGGTCATTACCCTGGACCCCATCTTCTCAGGCCTGGCCTGGTCCTTCATTTTCGGGCTCTTTGCCTCTACCGCCTTTTCCCTGGTAGTGGTCCCGGTGATTTATTACCTGCTGGCCTCTCGGCAAGCGCGGTCTACTGTTTAAATCACCAAAATTTAAGGCGGGATGCGCTGCACTTTCCCGCCCTACTGGCCAATCGCCTAATCCTACTATGGTCGATTCTGTTGTAGGGGCGGGCTTTTAAACCCGCCCCTACGGGCACGGCACGAAGTGCCTCTACAAATTAAAAAGCAATACCGGAAAAATTTTTACAATCCTATGACTAAAAACTCGAAACTCGAAACTCGAAACTTTCTCCCTTGACATCGGCCCCGGCGTCCATATTTTTAGGATGGTGTCACGTCTTGCTGCTCACGTGAATCCAGGAATATCTAAATAGGAGGTTTTCCATGGAAGTGCACACCATCCTCTGGCCCACCGATCTTTCCAAAAATTCGATCAAGGCCGCCAGGCACGTGGAATCGCTGGCGGAAAGATATCAGTCCAGGGTCGTCCTGCTCTACGTCGGGGTGGATTTAATGACTCATTGCGGGGCCTACAGCTATCCCAGCCCGGAGCATGTCAAGCATTTCCAGGACTGGGAATTCGAACATGGCGGCCAGGGCGGTGAGGAGGTCTGTGACAAGGAACTGAAGGCTTGCCCTAAGATCGAAATGCGCCTGGTGCAGGGTGATCCGGCTAAAGAGATTCTTAAAGCCGTCAAGAAAGAGAAGGCCGACATGATGGTGCTTACCAGCCATGGCCGCGGCCATGACGAATTAGATCAGAAGAGCGCCGATTTCGGCAGCGTTGCCAAGAAGGTCATGGCCAACTCGCCGGTGCCGGTGCATCTGGTGAATCCCTGGAAGTAGGGAAAGTTCAAGATTCTAAGTTATAAAGGTTAATCCAAGGAATGGCGGGCAGTGTCCACCTTACAGAGATGCACAGGCTGGAAGCCTGGCGCCATAGATAACAAACGCCGGCCCGAGACCAGGCCGGCGTTTTTTCGGCTCACAGGCCGGAGGCCTGTGCCACTACTAAATTTCGGTGACGGTAATTGCTGAAGAGGGGCAGACCTCGACGCAGCTTTCGCAGCCCAGGCATTCTTCTTCATTCACCGGGACCGCTTTGCCTTCCTGCATCTCGAACACGCCCACGGGACAAACATTGACGCACTCTTCGTCGCCGGTGCACTTGTCATGATCGACTTCCACCTGCCAGGCCATTAGGCTTACCTCCCTTTAGGATACTCTAATAAACGTCGATCCGAAGGCGACGTTTTAGGCTCTTATGAGGGCACAACAACTAATCGCACCTAAGCTCTGACCTCTTCCTTAATGGAAATGGCCACCTTGTAGAGAATGGTCAGGATGAGAAAGCCCAAAGCCCAGATGCCCAGGGTGATGAGGGCTTCGGGCATGGTGGGCCAGTACTCGATGACCTTCTCCAGGGGGTTGGGCACAAAACCGCCGGTCATCAATCCCAGGCCTTTATCCAGGTAAGTGGTGATGATAATCAGCCCGCAGACCCAGGCCAGGGTCTTTTCGTTTTTGCGGACCTCCGGGTTGACCATAAGCAGCGCCGCCGCGGTCATGCCGACGATGGCGAACCACATGATGGGCACCAGCCGCCCCTTGCCTTCCAGGCCGTAAAAGAGGTATTGGAAGTGGAGCATGTGGTCCGGAATCTGGCTGTAGAATACGGTGAAGATTTCGCAGAAGAACAGGAAGACATTGATGAGCACGGCATAGGTGACGATCTTGGCCAGGGTCTGGATCTGTTCCCTGCCCGGATCAAACTTGCTGTACTTCCGCACCAGCAGGCACAGGAGGATGAGCAGGGCCGGCCCGGCGCAAAAGGCCGAAGACAGGAAGCGGGGGGCCATCACCGCGGTGAGCCAGTAGCCCCGGCCCGGCAGACCGGCGTACAGAAAAGCCGTCACCGTGTGGATGGAGACGGCCCAGGGAATGGAGACGTAAGAGAGCATCTTCACCCAATGCGGCGGGGCCACATCATGGCGTTCGGCCTCGAGGACGTTCCAGCCGATCAAGATGTTCAGGAGCAGATAACCGTTCAGGACGATCATGTCCCAGAACAGGATGGAGCGGGGGGTGGCATATTTGATGACGTTGAGCATCCGGTCGGGGCGGCCCATGTCTACCACGATGAACAGCAGGCACATGGTCACTGCCGCCACCGCCAGGAATTCGCCCAGGATGGTGACCCGGCCGAAGGCCTTATAATTGTGCAGGTAGTAAGGCAAGACCACCATCACGGCCGAGGCCGCCACGCCCACTAAATAAGTGAATTGCGCCACATAAAAGCCCCAGGAGACGTCCCGGCCCAGGCCGGTGATGGCCAAGCCGGTGGTAAACTGGCGGGTAAAATAGGTTATTGCGCCTATTCCCACCAGGGCGCCCAAAGCGGCCAGCAATCCGTAGTATCTTTTGGTTCCGGTAAAGGCATTTTCGAGCATGGCTACCTCACACGATATAGTAGACTTGCGGGTTGGTTCCGAGATATGGTTTCCGTCTGATGGTGAAATTGGTCCGGAGCAGTTCCCGCACCTTGGACTTGGGGTCATTGAGGTCGCCGAAGGCCAACGCGCCCTGGGAGGCCACCACGCAGGCGGGCATCAAGCCTTTAGCCAGCCGCTCCTGGCAGAAGGTGCATTTTTCCACCACGCCGATTTCCCGGGTGGGGTAGTCGGGAAACTCCTCCTTGACAAAGGGCCGCGGGTCGCGCCAGTTGAAGCTCCGAGCCGAGAAGGGGCAGCCCGCCATGCAGAACCGGCAACCGATGCAGCGGTGCATATCCATCATGACGATGCCGTCATCCCGGCGGAAGGTGGCCTTGGTGGGACAGACCCGGACGCAGGGCGGGTTGTCGCAATGGTTGCAGAGCAGCAGGAACTGCATGTGCTCGACCTTCTCGTCCATGTGCGGCATTTCCTCGCCCGGGAAGGAATTATGGTAAGGATCGGTCCAGATCCACTTGATCTGCCATCTGACTAACTCTTCGTCAGAGACCTTCATCTTGGGATCATTGGGATGCTGGAAATCGGGCACGTTGTGGACTTTGTGGCAGGCCTGGATGCACTTCTTGGCGGTCTGCTCGTCTAGTTTTTTCATGTCCACCACCATGGACCAACGCTGGGCCGTTAAGGCTTGCGGCTCAGGTTCCATGGCGGCCTCGACTTGGCCCGGCCGCAGCATTTCAAAGGCGGATTTGCCTCCCAGCCCCAATAAGGTGGAGAGTCCGGCCAGTTTGATAAAATCTCTTCTATCTATACCCATCACTTAGCCTCCGCCTTAGCCACCGGTTGCTCTTT
>JAMCQY010000286.1 GCA_023381945.1 Deltaproteobacteria bacterium | reverse complement strand
ACTGCTTAGGAACTAAAAGGTGTAGGAATTCATGATGCTGATATTTTTTGCCTTGCTGGCGATGCTGTGGCTCTGGCCCGGCGCTTTGGGGGCCGACGCCCCTTTGGTCCCGCCGCCGGCGCCGCCCAGTGAAGCGGCACACATGCCTTATTTCCGCCTTCCGGAGAGCCTGTATTTTTGCGGTGAAGCGGTGCCGCTCAACGACCCGGCGGTGCGGGAAAGCCTGGACCGGGAATTTACTATCATCACCTGGAACCGGGCCCAGACCACCATGTGGCTGAAAAGGGGCCATCGTTATTTTCCGGAGATAGAACAAAAACTCAGAGCCCGGCGTCTGCCTCTGGACTTGAAGTATGTGGTGATCATCGAAAGCGATCTTCTCATGAAGGCCAAATCTTCGGCCGGAGCGCAAGGTCCGTGGCAATTTATGGCCCCTACGGCCCAGCGCTTTCAACTGAAATGTAACGACAATATCGATGAACGCCTGGAATTCAGCGCTTCTACCGACGCGGCCTTACAATATTTGCAGAACCTCTATCAGATCTTCCACAACTGGCCCCTGGCCCTGGCCTCTTACAACTGCGGGGAAGGGCGGGTGCAGAAGGAGATGGCCCTCCAGGGGGTGAATTCCTATTATTATTTGAGCCTGCCGGAAGAAACAGAACGCTATGTCTACCGCGCCCTGGCCGCCAAGATCGTCCTGGAGGACCCGGCCCGCTATGGCTACGACATCCCCGCAGGGGACCTTTATTCTCCGCTGGAATACGACGAAGTCAGCATCACTCTTCTAAAACACGCCCCGGTGCGGCGGTTGGCGGAGGCCTGCGGCAGTTATTACCGGGCCATCAAGACTTTAAACCCCTGGATCAAGGGGGCGGCCTTGAACCCCGGGACCTACCGCGTCAAACTGCCCAAAGGCACGGCAAGCAGGTTCGAGGAGGCCTACCGGCGGGGTCAGTTGGAGGTGGAGAACGCGGTTAAACCGGAAGAGGCGAAAAAGGCCAAAAGGGAAAAGAAAAAATGACCGGGGACGGGGCAACTGGTCTGGGGGAAAAGGGGAAGAGGGCAGAAGGAGCAAATTGTTGAAATAAGGCTATGTTTTTCGCCTCCTCCCCTGCGCGAACGATGGCATGACTGAGAGGAGAAAATGGGTCAAACTGCAAAAGAAACTGTTTCCTTGTTGATAACCGGGGACTGGGTGTTGACTCAGAATGAGGCCCGGGAGGTGTTTCATCCGGGCGCCGTGGCGATTCGGGGAGAGGAGATCGTGGCGGCCGGTCCGGCGGCGGAGATTTGCGCCCGCTTTACCCCGGAGCGCCGGCTCGATTACCCCCTGGGCCTGATCATGCCCGGTCTGATCAATGCCCATACGCACGCAGCCATGTCGCTGTTTCGGGGCCTGGCCGATGCTGTGGCCCGGGCGGTGGACGAAACCGGCATCCGGGCGGTGGTGGGGGAGGTGCTCTACGATTTTCCTTCGCCCAACTACGGGCCGCCGGCCGCGGGCCTGGCCTTCAGCGAGGAGCTTTGCCGCACCTGGCAGGGTCACCCCAGGGTCAGCGTGGCTATCCAGCCGCACGCGGTGTACACCTGTTCGCCGAATTTGCTTCAGGAATGTGGCGAACTGGCCGATAAATATGATAGGCGGCTGATCATACACCTGTCGGAGACGCAGCAGGAGGTTGCGGATTGTGAGAAGCGGTACGGCGCCACGCCGGTGGCCCATCTGCATCGCCTGGGATTGCTGACCAACCGGTTGCTGGCAGACCACGCGGTGGTCTTAACCGGGGCGGATATGGAACTGCTGGCGGCTTCAGGCTCCGGCGTGGCCCATTGCCCGGAAAGCAATATGAAACTGGCCTCGGGGATCGCCCCGGTGGAGGAGCTGTTGCAGCGCAGTGTTGCGGTGGGCCTGGGCACCGACGGCTGCGCCTCCAACAACAACCTGGATCTGGTCCAGGAGATGGACACCGCCGCCAAACTTCAGAAGGGGCGCTACCTGGACCCCACGGTGTTGCCAGCCACGGCTACCCTGGACCTGGCCACCCGGGGGAGCGCCAAGGTCCTGGGGTTGGAGGGCCAGGTCGGGACCCTCGGTCCGGGGTTGAAGGCCGATGTGTTGGTCCTCGACTTGGACCAGCCGCACCTGACGCCCCTGTACGACCCCTATTCGCACCTGGTCTATGCTGCCGGCGGAGGGGACGTCCAGACCGTGGTGGTTCACGGCCAGGTGGTGGTTCAAGACCGGCGGATTCTCAGTTTTGACCTGGAGGAAACCCTGGCCAAAACCCGGGAATTGGCAAAGGCATTGGGTGCGGTAAAGCTTAAATATTAGGATAGAATGATGACAGTCAAGATCATCAGCCGGCAAAGAGACTCCAGGGAGGTCAGCATCAAGCTGGTGGACGGCTCCCTGGTCAAAGGCAAGGTCAATCTGCATCATGACGAGCATATGATTCAACGGGTGAGCGAGATTTTCACCCAGATAAACGATCCGTTTCTGGTGATCTATGATGCCACCTTTGAAGGCAAGACCGGCCGGGTATTGATCGTCAACAAACATAATGTTATCTGGGCTTCTCCGGAAGAAGAGTAAATCAATTTTATATAAAGGTTTAAAGGAGGAGATATTGGTTTAGCGGTAATATTGTCAAATAAAATGATCCCTCCTGTCATTCTGAGGGAGCCGCAGGCGACCGAAGAATCTCTTCAGAAACGAGATGCTTCGCTGCGCTCAGCATGACACTTTTTGGAGAAAAATATGAAGTAGATTTTAAATGAGGCATAACAGGGGCGGTGAGCACCGCCCCCTTTTTGTTTGCTTAAATATACTCGAAAATGTCAGCTCCGGGCCACCAAAAAGACGCCGGCGCAGATGACCAGAATGCCTGACATGCGGGTCAGGTTTACCGTTTCGCCGATCAGCAAACGGGCCAGGACGGCGGTGAAGACGTATCCCAGGCTGATGAGGGGATAGGCGTAGCTCACCTCGCACTTGGCCAGGACTAGCAGCCAGACCATGAAGCCCAGCCCGTAACAGACGAGGCCCAGGATCACGTAAGGATTAAAGGCAGCCTGGACAAAGACCGGCGGAAGGGTGCTCAACGAGAGGGCGAAGTTGCCCACTTTAGACATGCCGTATTTCAAAGAGAGCTGCCCGGTGACGTTCAGCGCTACGTCCAGCATAATCAGGGCCAGCACCAGGTATTTAACCATTAGGCGTTTCCTTGGAAGAAAGTCTCAGTATATAATCAATCTTTAATTTTCTGAAAACTTAGACGGCGATGCAAGGAAATAATACCAACGGCGGCGCCTCGGCGGGCAATATCATCCGGCGCCTGGATCCAAGGACCAAGCTGGCTCTGCTCTTGATGAGTTTCGTCATGGCGTTGCTGCCCCAAAGGCCGGCAGTGGTGGCTCTGGCCAGTGCTGCGGTCTTGGCGCACCTGGCTCTGGCCCGAGCCTGGCCGGCCTTGAAACCGGTGCGCTGGCTCCTGTTAATCCTGGCGGTCTTCAGCCTGGGGATTTGGTCCTGGATGGCCCAGGGGCCCAGTCACCTGTTCTGGCGGGTCAGTCGTGAGTCCCTGGCTTTCGGGACCGCTAATTTTCTCAAGCTGGCCACCATGATGGTGGCGGGCCTGATTCTTCTGGCCACCACGCCGGTGGAAGAGCTCTTCAACGGCCTGGTGAAGCTGCGATTGCCCTATGCCGGGGCCTTTGCCTTCGCCCTGTCCCTGCGCTGGGTCCCGGAAATCTTTGCCACCGTAGGCAGGGTCAGGGAGGCCCAGGAGGCCAGGGGCCTGTCCTGGGGGCAAGGCAATATTTTTGAGCGCCTCCGGCGGCACCTGCCCCTGTTGGTACCCATCTTTCTCCTGACTTTGCGCCGCAGCCAGACCATGGCCTGGGCCCTGGAGGCCCGGGGCTTTCAGATGAGTCCTCACCGGAGCTTTCTGCTGGAGATTCGGATGCAGCCCCGGGACTGGCTGGCCCTGGCTGCAAGTGCGGTGCTGGTTATCCCCTTTATTGTTCTGCACGTTTGGGGCTGGGACCAGATTCCCGGCTTGAAGTTATAGGCGGCCGGTGGCCGTCATAATTTGAGGTGCACCGCACGCCCGGTAATTGCGACGCCAATTTTATGTCCAACCTTAGCAAGAATTTCTTGTTGCTCCTGTTCGGGGTCCTCCTATCCCTAGTCGTCCTGGAAATCGCGCTTCGGCTCTTTCCGCCTTTTGAGATGCGGTTCAAGCCGGACCGCATCGTATTGCCGGTGAATAAGAGATATATCTTCGATAATACTGCTAAATTTCCCACCAAGCTCCCCAAGACCACGTTCCATACCAAAAACCTCTTGGGGTTTCGGGGGGCGCCGCCGCCAAAGGATTTTGCTGACTGCCTGACCATCGTCACCATCGGCGGCAGCACCACCGAGTGCTTCTACCTGTCTGACGGCAAAACCTGGCCCGATCTCCTGGGGGCCAGGCTGAGCGGCGATTTTCCCAAGCTCTGGATCAATAACGCCGGCCTGGACGGCGCCACCACCTACCGCCATCTTATCCTGCTGGAAGACGTGGTCGTAAAGCTGAAACCCAAGCTGGTGCTATTCCTGGTGGGCATAAACGATATAGGGGTGGGGGAGATTCACGATATTCCCAAGGGAGGTTTCGGCGGCTGGTTGAAGGCCATGACCAACAAAAGCGAGGTCTATTCCCTGGGGCTCAATATCTACCGTTATTTTATTGCCCGGCACCGGGGCCTGCACCATGAGGAAGTGAATCTAAAGACCCAGGGCAGCCTCGAGGTACCCGCAGAGGTGCAACAAAAGGCCTTGCGAAAATACCGGGATAATTATCTGAAATATTACCGGGCCCGCCTGGAGAAATTAGTCCAGGTTTCCCGGTCGCACAATATCGAGCCGGTCCTCATCACCCAGCCGACCCTTTATGGACCGGGGATCGATCCAAACACCGGGGTGGACCTGGAGAAGGTCAGGATGGGAGACCACCGGAACGGCGCCCTGGCTTATGCCGAAATCGAGATGTACAACGATACCTTGCGCCAGGTAGGGGCGGAAAATCGCGTCCTGGTCATCGACCTGGCCCGGCAGATGCCGCGAAATTCCGCCTATTACTATGACTACCTGCACTATACTGAAGCCGGCGCGGCCCAGGTGGCGGAGATCATCTACCGGGATTTAAAGCCGTTTCTGGCCAAGCGTTTTAACCGCCGATGAACGCTGATTGACTCCGCTTTATATCCATCTGCGTTCATCAGCGGTTTCCGGTTTTCGTCATTCGTTCGGAGAGCGATAAATCGTTTATTTCATGCCGGCAATCAAAGCCAAAGCCTCGGATTCACTGAAGGCCTGTAAAGTTTGGGTCTTAACGCCGTATTTGGCGGCCAGGGGGATGAGGATTTTAACCACCGTTTCGGCATTAGGGGCCTCCAAAATACACATCTCATCGTATTGCCCCATCAATAAATACCAGCCCTTAATTTGCGCTCCCTTATCCGCGATGAATTTTTTAAACTCCTCCGCCACCTTGGGAGCGTCTTTAAGTGAGGCAAAAGTCTTCTCCGTCCATTTGGCCAATACCACGAACGTCGCCATTTTTCTACCTCCTTTCAGCAATCCGATCTTTGATCCAATCCCATATTTATTCAGGTACTCACTCCGGGCTTATCAGTCAAGGATTTGCTGAAAGCTGAAAAGCTACTTTGGACTGGCAGCCAGGATGGCCTTATCCACATGGGCCTCGTATTGGCTAAAGTTCTTGCGGAAGCGGGCGGCCAGGTCCAAAGCCACGTCCTCATAGTTGCCGCCGTTGGTCCAGGTTTTTTGCGGGTAAAGGATCTCATCGGGTACACCCGGACATTTGGTAGGCACCGTCAGGCCGAAGAAAGGCTCCTGATAGGTCTCGACCCGGTCCAGATCACCGGACATGGCCGCCCGGAGCAGAGCCCGGGAGTAAGCAATCTCGATGCGGTGCCCCACCCCGAAGGGTCCCCCGGTCCAGCCGGTGTTCACCAGCCAGCAAGTAGGTTTGTACTGGGTCACTTTGTCCCGGAAAAGGTGAGCGTAGACTGCCGGCGGCATAGGCAGGAAGGGAGCTCCAAAGCAGGTGCTGAAGGTCACCTGGGGCTCCTTGCCCAAACCCCGTTCGGTGCCGGCCACCTTGGCGGTGTAACCGG
>JAMCQY010000132.1 GCA_023381945.1 Deltaproteobacteria bacterium | reverse complement strand
GCAGATGGTTGCCGATCTGCTGGTGAATCTCCCGGCGCCGTTTGGAGGGAATGTTAGAAAGCACCGCTTCCTGGACCCGGTCGTGGATAAACTGCAACAGGTTCTTGGTTTCCATCAACAGGCCCTGCCCGAGGGCGGGTTTCAAGGTTTCGAAAGTGTCAATCAAGCTCCTCCCCCGGGTGGAGGCTAATTCGGTAGGCGAAAAGGTGTTGCCCATGCAGGCGCAGTATTCCAGCATGGTCACCAGGTCCGGTGGCAGTTTTTGGATCTTGGAGCTGAACAGGGCCACTACCGTGGTCGGCATGCGTGACAGCCTAATCTTGTCCAGGTCCCAACGCCACTGGCGTTCACTATCCAAAAACAGCAGGTCTTCATTATGCAGGTAGGAGAGACTTTCACTGACGAACAGCGGGTTGCCTTCGCTCAGGGTATTGATGAAATCCGCCAGCGTCCTGGTTTGCGGCCGGGGTGAATCGAGAATATAAGAGACCATTTCGTGGCAATGCTGCGGCTTTAAAGGCTCGAGCCTGATTTCCTTTAAAGGCCAGCCGCCTTCATGGGCGTTCTTGATGAGTTTGGAAAGGGGATGGCTCGGATCAACCTCGTTATGGCGATAGGCGCCCAGCAGAAAGAGATAAGGATGGTCCTGGTAATTGGCGAGGATGTTGGTTAGAAAGTCGAAGGAAGCGACGTCGCACCATTGCAGGTCGTCAATGAATAAGGTCAGCGGATTTTCCTCGCTGGCCAGACAGGTCAGGAACCGGTCAAAGAGATCGTGAAAGCGGTTGAGGGATTCCACCGGAGGAAGTTGTTTGACTCCGGGCTGCGAGCCGATCAGAATTTCCAGTTCCGGGATAACATCAGCCAGCACCTTGCCGTTCTTGCCTACGGCCTTCAATATCTTGCTTTTCCAGAGGGCCACCCTTTCATCACTTTCGGTCAGAAAGGTGCGCATCAGATTCTTGAGGGCCTGGATCAGGGAGCTGTAAGGAATGTTCTTTTGATAAACGTCGAATTTTCCGGAAGTGAAATAACCCCGGTGCTTGACGATGGGTTTTTGCAATTCCTGGATCAGGCGGGTCTTGCCGATACCGGACAGGCCGGAAATGAACAAGGAGCGAAAAGCTCCCTGGGCCACCTGTTCATATTCGTCCAGAATAATCTCGGCCTCTTTATCCCGTCCCACCATTTTGGAAATGAAGGTCACCCTCTGGGTCAGGATGCTGCTTTCCAGAGGGAATTCCCGGATAGTGCCGATGGCGGAAAATTCATCCCGGCAGCGGACCAGGTCGGCCAGCAGCCCGCTGCTGCTCTGGTAGCGCTTTTCCGGCGACTTAAGCATCAATTTGGCCACGATCTTGGATAGGGCCACCGGAATATTCGGGTTCAATTCGTGGACTTTGGGGACCTCCTTAGCCAGATGGGCATGGATCAATTCCAAAGGATCATCCGAGTAGAAAGGCAGGCGTCCCGTCAGCATCTCATAGAAGACGATCCCGAGAGAATAAAGATCCGAAGAAAACACCACCCGGTGATTAATCCGGCCGGTTTGCTCCGGGGAAGTATAAGCCAGGGTATCTCTGACGAAAGAACGGTCGTAGATAAAATGACTGACGTCCCTGACATCGGCCGCGCTGAAAAAATCTATCAGCCGGATGTCGAGGGAAGTGGTGTCTACCAGGATGTTATGCGGCTTGATGCCCCCATGAATAATTCCTGCTTCGTGGATGCATTCCAGGGCCCGGGCCAGCCGGCAGGCAATAGTGAAAAAATCGTTCAAATTGATCCGGACATGGGTGGCCATCAGATTATCGAGGGGGACCCCTTCAAAATAGTCCTGGGTGATAAAGCAGACCCCGTCTTTCTCACCGAACGACGCTGGCGTAATCACCAAGGGATCGTTCAGGACCTTGAGGTGCTCGATCTTCTGGTTGTACTGGGCTTTTTTGTAATCTGACAGGCTGCCGGCCTTAAGAATCTTGAGAATCAGCAGCCGGTCTCTATTCTTCTTGTGATAGGCCTTATACACCGCGGCCTGGGGAGCCTCGGCAATCTTCTCCAGGATTTCATAGTTCGAGATGATCATGAAAGCCCCTGTTTTTAACCGCCGAGGCGCAGAGAACGCAGAGGAAAAGATAAGAATTTACCCTCACGCCCTCTACGCCTCGGCGGCGAATCATTAATCCCCAAGCGTGATGGTGAATTTGCTGCCCTTGCCGTAGACGCTTTGGAAGGTGATTTGGCCATTGAGCAATTCGGCCAATTTGCGGCTGAGATGCAAACCCAAGCCAGTGCCTTCATGACGGCGGGCGTTGGAGGTATCCACCTGGGTGAAGGCCTGGAAAAGCTTGTTCTGGTCATCGGGTTTGATGCCGATGCCGGTGTCGATAACTCTGAATTCTGTCTGCCAATGGCCGTCATGGCTATTGCGCCGCAGTTCTATGCGGACTTCGCCTTTCTCGGTGAACTTGATGGCGTTATACGTCAGGTTAAGCAGGATCTGGCTCAAGGAACGGCGGTCGGTCTTGATGCTGAAATCCTGGTCCGGCAGTTGAGAGATCAGCTTGAGGCCCTTGCTTTCGGCCATGGGAAGCAGGGTGGAAGTGACTTCCTGGATGATGCTGTGGCAGGAGATGGACTCCAACTTCAGCTCAATCTTGCCGGATTCGATCTTGGCGAGATCGAGAAGATCATTGATGAGCAAGAGCAGGTGCTTGGCGCTGGTGGAGATATTTTGCAATTGTTTCTGCTGCTTTTCGGTGAGGGGGCCTGACACCTTCATCAACAGGGTGCCCGCAAAGCCGATAATCGAATTAAGCGGGGTGCGCAACTCGTGGCTCATGTTCGCCAGGAAGCGGTCCTTGGCCAGGTTGGCGTTTTCCATTTCCAGGCTCTTTTCTTGCAAAGTCTGCTCGAACCGTTTGCGCTCGGTCACGTCACGGGCGGCGGCGAATACACCCTGGAGTTTGCCATCCCGGTCGGCAAAGGTGGTGGCATTATAGCTTACCACCGTCTCCTTGCCATTTTTGCTACGCGCGGTCAATTCGTAGTTCGTGACATTGCCTTCCCGGAGCACCAGCCTGATGCCTTCTTCGGCACGGTCAGCGTCAGTGAAATAGTTCTTAAAAGGCGAACCGATCAGTTCCTCCCGGGTACAATCGGTGAGGGATTCCATCTGTTCGTTAACGTCGGTGATGATGCCTAAAGGATCAGTGGTCATCAGGGCGTCGATGTTCGATTCGATCAGCGACCGGGCGTAAAACTGCTGGTCACGGAGCTGCTGTTCCAGTTCCTTCTGCTGGACAATGTTGCGGGCGCCGGCCAGGATACCGAGCTGCTTGCCTGCCGCATCGGAGAACACGCCGGCATTGAAACTCACTGGAATCCTGCGGTTCTGGCGGGTGATCAACACCAGCTCGTAACCCAGCACCCGGCGTTGCTCCAAGGTTTGCCGTACACCGGCGCTGGCCCGGTTAGGTTCGGTAAAATAGTCGGAAAACGCCGAGTTGATCAGATGCTTCCGAGAGTAGCCGGTCAGGCGGGTGGCTTCTTCGTTGACGTCGGTAATGACCCCGTCCGGGGCGATGGCGAACAGGGCATCGGCGCTGGCTTCGATCAAGGAGCGGTTATAGGCCTGCTGATCGACGAGCTGAGATTGCAGCCTGGCCTGCTCGCTGATGTCACGGGCACTGGCGAAAATACCCTGAATCTGACCGTCCGGGGCGCGGAAGATCGAAGCGTTGAAGGACACGGTGGCCTTTTTGCCGGACCTGGTCTTGAGTACGAGATCGTAGTTGGTAACCACCCCTTCGGCAAAGGTGCTCTTGACGCCGGCATCCGCCCGCTGCGGATCGGTGAAATATTGGCGGAAGGGGGAACCGATAAGTTCATCACGGCTGTAACCCGTCATGCGGCACATCTGTTCATTCACGTCAGTAATGAAGCCTTCGGGATCAACGGTAATCAGACCGTCAACCGAAGATTCGATCAAGCCACGGAGATAGGCCCGTTGCTCACGAAGCTGCTCTTCCAGGCGTACACGGTCGGTGATGTCACGGGCGCTGGCGAAAATACCTCTCACGTTGCTCGTATAGGGGTCTTTAAATACTGAAGCGTTGAAGGATACTCGCAACAGCCGCCTGGTGCGGCTAACCAAGGTGAGGGCATATTCAGTGACGATGCCCTTTTCGAAGGTTTCTTTGACTCCGGCCAGGGCCAGGTCAGCATCCGTAAAGTAGTCTTTAAACGGGGTGCCGATTAATTCCGCCCGGGTATAACCGCTCATCTGGCACATCCGGTCATTAACGTCACTAATAATGCCTTCGGGGTCTACGGTGATGAGGCCGTCAATCGAAGCCTCAATCAAACCACGGTTATAAGCCTGCGAATCCCGGAGCCTTAATTCGAGTTTTTTCTGTTCGGTGATATCACGGGCGGCGGCGAACACACCCTGGAGTTTGCCATCCCAGTCGGCAAAGGTGGCGGCATTATAACTGACCACCGTCTCCCTCCCATCTTTATTGCGGGCTGTAAGTTCGTAGTTCGTGACGTTGCCATCCCGCAGCACCTGCCTGATGCCTTCTTCAGCGCGGTCAGGGTCGGTGAAATAGTTCTTGAAAGGCGAGCCAATCAACTCCTCCCGGCTGTGGCCGGTGAGAGCGGCCATTTGCTGGTTGACGTCGGTGATGATTCCCAACGGATCAGTGGTCATCAGGGCGTCGATGTTCGATTCGATCAGCGACCGGGTATAGAACTGCGACGCCTGCAACTGGGATTCCAGTTTTTTCTGATCAGTGATGTCACGGGCGCTGGCGAAGATACCGCGCACCTTGTTGGCTGCGTCCTTAAAAACTGCGGCGTTGAAGGAGACCGGCACCTGTTGTCCGTCTGCAGCTTGCAGGGTTAAAACGTAGTTGGTGACCGAGCCTTCCTTCAGGGTTAAGCGCACCCCTTCGACGGCTCTATCCTGCTCCATGAAATAGACGGGGAAGGATGAGCCGATGAGCTGGCTGCGGTTACGGCCGACCATGCGGCACATAGTCTCGTTGACGTCCGTAATCCGCATCGCTTCATCGACGGTGACCAGACCGTCCACGCTGGCTTCAATCAAACCACGGTTATAGGCCCGTTCCTCTGCCAACTGATCCTGGAGATGGGCGGCCTCGGTAATATCACGGGCGCTGGCGAAAATACCACGCACGGCCCCGGTTTCGTCTTTAAAGATAGCCGCGTTAAATGAGACCAATTGCTCCGACCCATCTTTGCCGTGCAGGGTCAATTGGTAGTTAGTGACCGCCCCTTTATCCAGAGTCAGGCGCACCCCGGCAGCCGCCCGCTTGCTATCGGTAAAATATTGCGGGAAGGGAGATCCAATGAGATCCCGCCGAGTGTAACCGGACATGCGGCACATGGTCTCGTTGACGTCAGTAATGTTCAGCTTCGGGTCTACTGTGATCAGACCATCCAACGAGGCCTCAATGAGACCACGGTTATAAGCCCGTTCTTCCGAGAGCTGGGTCTGCAGCCTGGCCTGCTCCGTGATATCACGAGCGCTGGCGAAGATTCCATGCACGTCTCCGGAAGGATCTTTAAACACCGAGGCGTTGAAGGAGACCACCAGCCGTTGGCTATCCCGGGTGGCCATGGTGAGGACGTAGTCCGTCACCACCCCCTTATCGAAGGTCTGTCTTACCCCGGCGGCGGCGCTGTCGGTGTCCACGAAATAGTCGATAAATGGCGTTCCCAGCAATTCTTCCCGAGCGTACTCTGACATCTGGCACATGCGGGCATTGACGTCCGAAATAATGCCTTGGGGGTCGACGGTGATCAGGCCGTCGACGGAGGCCTCGATCAAGCCACGGTTATAGGCTTCCGACTCACGAAGCCTTTGTTCCAGTTCCTTGTGCTCGGTAATGTCACGGGCGGCGGCGAACACGCCCTGGAGCCGGCCCTCGGCGTCCCGGAAGGTGGAGGCGTTATAGGAGACCACGGTCATGCGGCCGGTTTTGGAGAGGGCCGTCAACTCGTAGTTGGTGACCTTGCCTTCCCGCAGCACCAGCTTGATGCCCTCATTGGCGCGCTCGGGGTCGGTAAAATAGTTTTTGAAGGGAGAACCGATGAGTTCATCCCGGGTGTAGCCGGTAAGGGTCACCATCTGCTTGTTGACGTCGGTGATGATGCCCAAGGGGTCGGTAGCCATCAAGGCG
>JAMCQY010000176.1 GCA_023381945.1 Deltaproteobacteria bacterium | reverse complement strand
AAGGTCATGCTCCCGTTAGAAAATGGTATAGATGAAGGGGGCGATAGCCGAACCGCTGGCAAAGATCATCAGCGCCCCAAAGAACAGCAGGGTCAAAATAATGGGCAGCAGCCAGAATTTTTTCCTTACCTTCAAAAAGCCCCATAAATCCTTGACAAAATCCATATAAATCTCCTTAACCTCAACTAAGTGGCACAGGCTTTCCAGCCTGTGCCAGTGCAGGCTGGAAGCCTGCGCTACCAAAATTATCAATAGGGATTCAACAAATCCTTGTCCTGGACGGCCCCCTGGCGCTCCACGAACACTGAATCGGTCCCTTGTTTCCATTTTTTCAATTGGAGGGAGTCCTTGCCCGTCAGCCGCCGGATCAGCCCCATGGGAGTCACCACCAGGAAAAAGGCCAGGCTGAGGAGGATCTTCGAAACGACCTGGCCCATCAGATGGGACAGTCCGAACCACAGGCCCGCCAGCGGCTTAAAGGCCCTGGGCCAGGCCATGGTGATCAGCAGCAGGACGATGCTGACCCCCAAAAATTTGGGAAACTTCCCGAAGTAGCCGAGCAGCAGGCAAATCAACACCATGGCCATGCCGGTGTCTTTGGCCTGCTCCAGGGTTGCACTCAGCAAACGGGAGATTATCTTAGTGCTATCCGGCTTTTTCTGCGCCATTTATTCCTCGTTTAAACGTTAATGAACCCTGAGCGTCTTGCCCCGGGAAATGAAAAATCCCCCTCCCCCCCTTTTTCAAAGGGTGGTTTTAAAGCCCCCCTTTGGAAAAGGGGGATTTAGGGGGATTTGAAGTTTCCACGAAAAAGCAAAAATATGGGAGTCGCCCCGCCTATTAATACTAAATAATGAGGAGGCCGGCGTCGATTGGAAAAGTTAGTCCTGCGCCTAAGGCTACAGGCATTATCTCCATATTTCAAGTTATGGCATAATATTACATGAAATGATAATTTTTTTCCAGGTTTTCTCGTCCCGAACCCTGAGTTGCCGGAGGTGACATGAGCCAGATGCAACCGAATTTGGAGGACTATTTCCGGAACTTCGTCCCCCGGCGTGACGCCTTGCTGCTGGAATTGGAACGCGAGGCCGGGGCCGAGGGCATTCCCATCGTCGGCCCGGTGGTGGGGGAATTGCTTTTTATCCTGGCCCGGGTCACCGGCGCGGTCAATATCCTGGAACTGGGCGCCGCCACAGGCTATTCCGCCCTGCATCTGGCCCAGGGCTGTGAACCCAAGGGCGGCCGCGTCGTCACCCTGGAATGGGACAAAGCGATGGCAGACCGGGCTATGGCCAATTTTGCCAAAGCCGGATTAAGCGAGCGGATCGAGGTCCGGGTGGGTGACGCCTTACAGCTCATGGACGCCATGGCCAACCCCTTCGACTTCATCTTCATGGATCTCGACAAGGAGTATTATCTCCCTGCCCTGCCCCACTGCCGCCGCCTGCTCAAAATCGGCGGCCTGTTGTTCACCGACAATGTCGGCTTTGCCGGCGCCGCGGCCTTCAACCGGGAGATCTTCGCCTCGCCGGGCTGGCGCACCGTCCACCTCCTGAGCTTCCTCCCGTTTCATTCCCCGGAGCGCGACGGCCTCTCACTGGCGGTGCGCGTAAAGTAGGGGCGGCCCTGTGTGTCCGCCCTGCGGTTAGTGGGACGGGCCTCCGTGCCCGCCTATTTTTGCCCTCTTTACGAACACTCGACAATTTTTTCTGGTGGCACAGGCTTTCCAGCCTATGCTCCCCGTCTTGCTTACTGCTCACTGCTTACACTGCCTCGGCGTTGCGGCTGGAAAATGCGGGGCCACACATAGTCGCCCAACCGCCGGCCTTGAGCGATGCCTTTGTTCTTGTCGAAGCGCCAGTGAATTCCCAGGTAAATGCGGCTCTGGCCGTTCTCATCTTCAGCCTGGGACAGGGAGTCATAACTGCGCGGCATGTACGGCCGAACGTTGCCTTGATTGTCTTTGGTGACGCCGTTGAACTCATCGGAGACAAAGGTGAAGGCAATCTGGTCGGTGCCATAGAAGTGCCGCAGCGTTTGGAATATCACCCCGCCGAAACAGGCATGGCCTGAAGGATACGACGGAAAGGGCGGAGTGAAGTTCGGCCCGTTTAGGTTGCTGGCCGGGGAGCCCTGTGGGGTGAAAGTCGGGTCGCCCACGGTGGCCGGGTTGCCGTCCCCCTTGCCGGTGGGTCCGGTGCCCGGGTCGGACTCGCGGATGCCGGTCACCGGCCTCCAGAAGTCCCAATAATATTTAGAATCCCAACTGGCAATGGCGGCGTCGGCCATCGCCACGTTGACCAAAGCGAACAGCCGGGCCAGTTCCATGCCTTTGGTGCCCTTCTGCTCGGCGATTTGCGCGGTCACCTGGTTGTAAAGCCGCGGCGGGGCGCACAGGCTGGGGGTCCCGTCGTAAGCCCAGAAGATGCCGATGAAGGTTTGATCCGCACTACGGCTGGTTGGGGTCGTGATGCCGTCGCCTCCTATGTCCTTGACCTCATTAAAAGCCTTGGTATAAGCATCGCTGGTCAACTCCGGCGGCTTGGCCAGCCGGAACTGACTGCCGCTGTTCATCACGAAAGGCTTTACTTCGCCCCAGTAGGCACCCAGCGCCAGGGTGCTCAAGCTAATCGGGTCCTGGCGCCAGTAACCGGGGTCCTCTTTCGGGAAATAGTCCACGCCAAAGACAGGGTCGGCCTTGCTCGAGCCGTCATTCTGACGCAAGGCCAGGATAGCCGCCGCCGCCACCTGCCCGGTGCGAATCCCATTGATCTTGGCGCTCCCCTCCTGAACCTGTGCTAATTCCCCGGCCAGGAGGCCGTCTAAGCGCGGGGTCTGGGAGGGAAAGAGGGCCGTCAGGGTGTCGTGGGCCGCCAGGGCGATGGCCGCCTGCGCCGAGGCTCCGGCCGGGGTTCGCGGGATATTGGTATAGCCGCGATAACCGCCATTAATGGCGTTGAGGGCGTCAAACATGGCAATGTGCACGATGGCCATGGCCCGGCTGGCTCGGCACGGGCCAAATTGTTCGCCGAAGACCCGGGTTTCACCCGGTGCCACCGGGGTATGGTCTATGCCGCTGGTATCGATGGCCACCTGGTTCCAGTAGCGGACCCATCGGGTGAGGCCTTGTAGGTCAGGACGAATCCGGCTGGGGGACGGATTTACCGGAAAGGAGGGCTGGAAGCTCGGGCCAAAGGTTTGCTGCGGCCCCTCAAAGCCGCGGTGCTCCCCAGCGGCGGCCGGACCGGACAGCCCAAACAACAACAACAAGGCCAAGGCGATGCTGCGCAACAAATGTTTTAACATTGCTCCCTCCCTGGAAAACCGTACTCCGAACCCGGAACCGCTAATTGAACGGATAAGCCGGGCCCGATCCTGCTACGTCTCCCGGCGCTACCTTCTGCAATGCTGTGCCGGAACAAACGGACGCCGATTCCCAAGTGAACCAATGGAGAGTCAGTTATCAGGCAGATGTTACAAAGAGACGGACCGTAGTTGCATCAGGAAGAGTAGATTTATAAGAGGTTTGTATAAACAGTAAGAAGCGCTGCTACACTTGTCAATCCTTCGAAATACTTTTTCTGCCAATCATTTTGGTCGGTAATTCTGGTGCATGGGACAAGACTGCTCACCGCTCACTGTTCGCTATAACCGCCCGCAACTGTGCCGCAATAATCTTGGCCGCCAATTTAGACCCCGCGTCATTAAAATGCACCATATCATACAGGTGCTCCTTATCCGGCGGCACCTTATTGGCCAGGTCGATGACCAGAACCCCGTTTTTCTGCCCCACCTGCCGGATGGTGTCGTTGAACAGGTCGTACACCTTCTTAAAGTCCTGATAGGAAATGCCGGTGTCCTGGCTGTACTGGCCGATATACGCTGCCACCACCGGATCGGGCTTAGCCGTGATGCGGTTGCCCTGGGTCATCAATACCGGCGTGACTCCACGGTCCCGGCAGATATCTATGAGCATTTGCAGGTTCATGGCAAATTCCCGGGCCATGCCGGTCCCGTCCAGCGTCAGCCTCTGTTTATGGGCCTTGGCAAACTCGTCTTCCTCGTGCGGCGAGAGGGTCTTGGTAAAATTTCGCCAGGCCTCGTTGAGATTGGGGATCAGCATCTCCTTCAGCATCTTTCCCACCAGCTTGCTTTTCACCAAGGTTTCCATGGGCGCCCGGACGTTATTTTTATTCCAGTAGGTCTTCTCATACAACAGGGTGCTCAGGTCGTTGATGTTCTCCATGAACACCACCACCCGGGGATGCAAGGGGATCACCTTGTTTACCAGCAGGTCGATGGCGTGCAGGCTGTTGTTGCCCGACAGGCCCCCATTATACGAATTGATCCTTTTGCCGGTCTCTTTTTCCAATAAGACGCCCGCCAGATAAGGGAAGCGGTTCAGTTCATCCATGAACATGCATTCCGTGGTCGAGCCCCCCAGGAAAACCATGCTCAGGTCCGGGCCGGCATATTTGCGCGAGGGCTTGATGAAACCGTTCTCATCAATATCCACCTTATAGGTCTTGGTGAAGACATTATCGGTAAAAGCGAGGTGATTTTTCGGGAACTGCAGCCGCATCTGCCGCCCGGGCCGTTGCTCCCTGAGCTTGATGTAGCGCCGTTCGGTCTCGGCTTCCAGGACGATGCCGCGCCGGTGGTTGATGAACCCCAGCAGGTGTTCCGCACTGAATACTATGATCAAAAGAAAAATCAGCACCACCCCGGCCAGGGTCTTCTTGGGATTCCGTTGGAACCAACTGTCTGTCATAGGCTGGGTTTTTTCCATTATTATTTGCGCCTTGCCGCCTTTGCGTCTCTCCGTGAAATATTATTCTTCATTACCAGATTTTTCATTATCTGGTATATATGATGATGCACCGGCTTTGCCGGGATCCAATCAATGATGCCAGACAACCCGAACCCCGACTCCGAACCTGATGCCCGCCTCCAGTCCTGACCAGCCCGGCCGTTACCGCATTCTCCAGAAATTCGCCTATCTGATCAGCGCCCGAGGAGTAAGGGGGATCTTGGAGGCCGTCTTTCTCCTCTACCTGGCCCGGCACAGCACCACTACCTTCGGCGAATTCACCCTGGCCTTGGGATTAGGCAGCATCCTCCTGACGCTATCGGAGTTCGGTCTCAATGTGCCGCTGGTGACCCTCCTGGCCCGGAAGGACCGGCAACCGGGGGAAGCCTTGGGGCAGGTCGCCCTCCTGAAAGGGCTGCTGCTGGCCCTGGCTGCCCTGGGAGCCTTAGTCTTCCTGGAAATGCAGGGCTATTCCCCGCCCCTGCGCCGGCTCATGCTGCTGCTGGCGTTGGCGGTGGCCCTGGACGCCCTGCCCAAAACCTTTTTCGTGGCCCTGCAGGTGCAGGGCCGCCAGGATCTCCAAGGCAAGCTCTCGGCCCTGGCCGCCACCTTGGGCTTCGGGTACGGCCTCCTGGCGCTGGTTTTAGGAGCCCCGCCCCTGGCCGTGGCCGCCTATAAACTCATCGAGAGCCTGATAAACCTGGTTGGCGGCCTCTGGCTGGCCCTGTCCCAGCAGCAATTCCGTCCCGTCTGGCCGCCCGTCAGGCGGCTGTGGCGCACCCTGCGTCTGGGAGCCGTCTTCGGCCTCATCGAAGTGACCGCCATCACGTATAACAAGGCCAATATCTTTTTCCTGCAACGCTACGCCGGAGCCGAAGCCGTGGCCCAATACGGCGCCGCCTGGGGGTTGGTGGACGGTGTTTCCAGCCAGGTTTCCAGCCTGCTGCTCCAGGCCATCCTCTATCCGCTGTTCGTCCAGCTCTGGGAGAAGGACCGGGATCAGATGCCCCGCCTGGCCCAAAATACCGCCCGCTGGCTTATGGCCGCGGCCCTGGTGGCCATGTTCTTTCTGTTCCTGGAGAGCGACCGCCTGATCCCGCTGCTGGTCGGACCCCTCTATCCGGAGGCGATCTGGCTCCAGAAAGTGTTGGTGGTCACGGTGGCCTTTGCCTTCCTCCACAACCTGGCGGCCTTTCTGATGATCAGTATGGGTTTGGCCCGGCAGCTCCTGATTTTTTACTTGATCGGGCTGGGCGTCAATCTCCTCTGGTGCTCGCTGGTCATCCCTTTGAAGCCGCTACTGGGCTCGGCCCTGGCCATGGTGGTCACCAAGGGCGGGGTGGCGGCCCTTACCGTGGGCTTCTGTCAATGGCGCCTGGGCCTGCTGCCGAAAAAACCTTTTCTGCATCTGGCTGC
>JAMCQY010000358.1 GCA_023381945.1 Deltaproteobacteria bacterium | reverse complement strand
CCAGGTCGCCGGTGTTGACCTGATCGCCCACCTTGACGCTGTAGCTGATGATCATGCCGGGCATGGGGGCGCGCAACGGCACTTCGCCGGCGGCCAGTTCGGCGGCCGGGGCCGCCGCAGGCTTGGGCGCCGCGGCCGGCGCCGGGGCCGGGGCTGCCGCGGGTTTAGGAGCCGCCGCCGCTACAGGCTGGAAGCCTGCGCTAACAGGGGCCAGCGAGGTGATCACCGGGGCCCCGGAAGTGCACTCCACTTCGACCTCATAGTAGGCGCCGTCCACGAAGACGTTGAAGGTCCGCAAACCCGCGCCCTTGGCCGGGGCAGCCTTTTCCAGAGAATCCAAGAATTCCTTGACCTTGGCGAGCACCTTATTCTGTTTAATCTTGCTGTAAACCTCGTCCTCCAGCTTGATCTGCTCCAGGGTCTTGCCCTTGACCTCCTCGGGAACGGGCTCCAGGCCGTATTTCCACTTGAGGAAGCGGGCCCCGGTGGTGGGATACAGGGCATAGATCAGGACGTCGCCGTCGTTTTTGGCGAGATTCTTGGTATCGGCCACCGCCTTTTCCCATTCCGGCTCCAGGATCTCGCCGGGCCGTAAGGTCGTGGGCTCCTCGCCGCGCTCGTAGCCCTTGAGGATGATCTTCTGGACCTTTTTGTCCATGGGCGCCGGGGTCTTGCCGTAGAGGCCGTAGGCCAGGCCCTTGACTTCGGCGGGCACCATCTTATAGCGCCCGAACAAGACGTTCATCACCGCCTGGATGCCGACAATCTGGGAGGTGGGCGTCACCAGCGGCGGGTAACCCAGTTCTTTTCTGGTCTGGGGCAGATCCGCCATCACCTCTAAGATGCGGTCCAGGGCGTTGGCCTCTTTGAGCTGGTTCACCAGGTTGGAGTACATGCCGCCGGGGATCTGGTGCAGCAGCACGCCGGTGTCGATCTGGGCCATCTTGGAGGTGTCCAGCAGGTCGCGGTACTTGACGGCCACCTTTTCCAGGTCCTGGCCGATCTCGATGAGCTTCGCCAAATCCATGCCGGTCTCCCGGTCAGTCTGCTCCACCGCCACCAGGAGCGGCTCGATGGCCGGCTGGGAGGTCCTAAGGGCAAAGGGCGATAAGCAGGTGTCCAGCACGTCCACGCCCGCTTCGATGGCCTTGAGGTAGCTCATGGAACCCTGACCCGAGGTGTAGTGGGTGTGGAACTCCACCGGGATCTTGATGTTTTCTTTAATGGCCTTAATAATCTCATACGCATCATTCGGCGAGACCATGCCGGCCATGTCCTTGAGCACGAAGGAGTCGGCCCCCATGTCCTCGCTCTTCCTGGCGAAGTCGACGTAGTAGTCCAGGTTGAAGATGGGGCCGCCCATCCGACGCTGGGTCAGGCTGTAGCACACCGCGGCCTGGAAGTGGGCCATCAGCCCCTCTTTTTTGGCGTCCATCAGGGCCTTGACCGACACCTCCCAGTTGCGCATGTCGTTTAAGGCGTCGAAGACCCGGAAGATGTCGACCCCGGCCTCGGCGGCGTAGCGCACGAAGCGGTAGGTGACGTCATCGGCGTAGTTGCGGTAGCCCACCAGGTTCTGGCCTCTGAGCAGCATCATGGTGGGGGTCTTCTTCAGGATCCCTTTGATGGTGCGGATGCGCTCCCAGGGGTCGTCGCCCAGGAAGCGGTGGGTGGTGTCGAAGGTGGCGCCGCCCCAGACCTCGATGGCCCAATAGCCCATCTGGTCCAGGCGTTCCATGAAGGGCACGATGTCTTCGGTGCGCATCCGGGTGGCGAGCAGCGACTGGTGGCCGTCCCGGAAAGTGGTGTCGGTGAACTTGATGGGGTTTTTGCCTGCCATTGATTACTCCTTCGTCGTAAGCTTTCAGCTGTCAGCCATCAGCTGTCAGCTTTAAACCAAATCTATGGGTTGTTTGCCGTTTACGTAAAAAGCCTTGTTAAATCCCCCTAAATCCCCCTTTTTCAAAGGGGGGCTTTAAGACCTCGCCTGATATTCGCCCCCCCTTTGCAAAGGGGGGCAGGGGGGGTTTGCCTTTTATCTTTCTCCCTCCCCCTTGATGGGGGAGGGCTGGGGTGGGGGTGATGATTGGGCGGTTCGGAGGCGCCCCTACGCCCCCTCCCCCCAACCCCCTCCCACCAGGGGAGGGGGAGCTAAAAGCAATCCTGCCATTTTCAGTCAGCAAGAGATCAGGCTCAGTCTTTGCCTTGCACTGACCCCTAATCCTTAGCCCTGACCCCTTCCCTTTAGCTGACCGCTGAAAATTGATAGCTGACAGCTCGCAGGGCGGCGCCCCCACCCGCCAACCTCAGCCGGCGGCCACAGGCCGCCCTGTTTTCCTATAGGCGACCCAGCGGGTCGCCCCTACACCGGAATATTGCCGTGCTTCTTGGCCGGCAGGGCCTCCCGCTTACTGGCCAGGGTCTCCAAGGCCGCAATCAGCTTCGGCCGGGTCTCCCGGGGCGCAATCACCTGGTCCACGAAGCCTCTGGAGGCGGCGATGTAGGGGTTGTAGAGCAGGTTTTCGTAGTTCTCGATGATCTCTTGGCGCTTGGCCGCGGGGTCGGCGGCTTCCTTGATCTCTTTCCTGAAGATGACGTTGGCTGCCCCGCTTGCCCCCATCACCGCGATCTCGGCGGTGGGCCAGGCCAGCACCAGGTCCGCGCCCAGGTCCCGGGAGCACATGGCCAGGTAGCTGCCGCCGTAGTCCTTGCGGGTCACCAAAGTGAGCTTGGGCACCGTGGCCTCGGAGTAGCACCACAAAAGCTTGGCGCCGTGGCGGATGATGCCCCGCCACTCCTGGTCGGAGCCGGGCAGATACCCCGGCACGTCGGCGATGGTCAAAAGCGGGATATTGAAGGCGTCGCAGCAGCGGATGAAGCGGCAGGCCTTGTCGGCCGCGTCCACGTCCAGGCAGCCCGCCATCACCGCGGGCTGGTTGGCGATGATGCCCACCGGCCGGCCGCCCAGCCGGGCGAAGGCGGTGATGATGTTCTGGGCGAAGTAGTGGTGCGGCTCGAAAAAGTCGCCGTCGTCCACGATGGCCCGGATGACGTCGTGCATATTGTAGGACGCGGTGGGGGAATCCGGCACGATGGCGTCCAGGGCCGGCTCCTCCCGGTGCGCCGGGTCGCTGCTGATGGCTACCGGCGGGTCCTCCATGTTGTTGCTGGGGAAATAGGAGAGCAGCTTTTTGATCTGTGCGATGCAGTCGGCATCGGACTCGCAGGCGAACTGGGCCACGCCGCTTTTGGCGTTGTGGGCCATGGCGCCGCCCAGGTCCTCAAAGGTGATCACCTCCCCGGTGACGCTCTTGATGACGTCCGGGCCGGTGATGAACATGTAGGAGGTGTTCTTCACCATGAAGATGAAGTCGGTCATGGCCGGGGAGTAGACCGCGCCGCCGGCGGTGGGTCCCATGATCGCCGAGATCTGGGGGATGACGCCGGACGCGATGGCGTTGCGGTAAAAGATCTGGCCGTAGCCGGAGAGCGAATCCACCCCCTCCTGGATGCGGGCCCCGCCGGAGTCGTTGAAGCCGACGCACGGCACCCCGGCCTTCAGGGCCAGGTCCATGACCTTGCAGATCTTCCTGGCGTGCATCTCGCCCAAAGAGCCCGCCCGGGCGGTGAAGTCCTGGGAGAAGGCGAAGCAGGGCCGGCCGTCGACTCTGCCGAAGCCGGTGATGACGCCGTCCGCCGGGATCTCGATCTTTTCCATGCCGAAGTTGACGCAGCGGTGGGTGACGAACATATCGGTTTCCTGGAAGGTCCCGGGGTCGAAAAAGAGGTCCAGGCGCTCCCGAGCGGTGAGCTTGCCGGAGGCCCGCTGCTTCTCCACCGCCTTCTCACCACCCATCGCCTTCACCTGCGCCTCTTTGTCCCGCAACTCCTTGAGCTTCTCTGACACTGTCTTCATAAAAGACTCCTTTTCCGCTTGACCCGATGCCCCCGCAATATTTATGAGGTGTAGGATGATTTCGCAGGATAATGGCGCTTGCGGGAGAATACCTCAGAATAAAAAGAGTATTTTCTTTCTTGAGTCCTGTCAACCTGAATCTGTGAAAAAATTCTCGAAGATCTAAGGGTTTCATTTACCGTTGATAAATCCGGTACCGTTGATAAATCCGCAGGTTCTTGACTTTGGGAAAAGCGGCCATATTTTTAGACAAAGCAAATTTTCCTGGCCTTTACCCGGCCAAGGCACCCCTGAGAGGAGGAAGGAAAGATGATTCGACGGAGTAAGTTTTTTCTTATATTGATCCTGGCAGGGTCATTCCTGCTGGCCGGCGCATACGTAAGCGCCCAAGCCCCGCCAGCCACGGGTGGGCCGGGTAAAATGGCGCCCCCGGCAAGCCCGGAAGCGGCAAAACAACCGCCCTATTCGGCACCCTACCCCATGGGATTCGTGAGCATCGAACTGAAACAGATAGCGGCCGGGGTCGGCGTGGAATGGGGCAGCGGACTGCTGACCTATAAAGGAAAACAGTACACTTTTAAGGTTAAGGGACTTCAAATCGGCTCGGTGGGCATCTCCAAGCTAACTGCCAAAGGTGAAGTCTACAACCTATTCCAGCTCGCCGAATTCCCGGGGCAATATGCGGCGGTGGAGGCAGGCGGCGCGATCATCAAGGGCAAGGAAAAAAATGACTTTAAAAACGCCAAAGGCGTACATATCGTCTTCACGGGCACGCAAAAAGGGTTGAACCTGACCATTGGCCCTGCAGGCTTTACCGTGCGAATGGAAGCGGCCATGCAGTAAAAGACAATTTTCTTTAAGTCTACCATCAGGTGAAGTAAGATGCGGGGTGAGCCAGACGGCTCACCCTGTTATTTTCGGTGATTGCCCCTTGAACAACGCCGGATATCCCAAGGGCAAAGGAGATAGACATGGCCGCCAGCCAGCAGTCGGAACCGGAAGCCGGCGTGCACCGCACCTCGGTGCGGGTGCGCTTCGGGGACACCGACCCGTACGGCATCGTTTACTTTGTCAGCTATTTCCGCTATTGCCACCGGGGCATCGAGGAATTTTTGCGGGCCTGCGGTCTCAAGCCTGAAGAGACCTTTAAGAATATCCGGGAAGGCTTCGGCCTGCCCATCGTAGAAGCCTGGTGCCGTTTCCGGCGGCCCACCAAGTATGGCGAACTGCTGCGCATGGAGACCCGTGTTCAGGAGATCAGATCAAAAGCGATAATTTTCCGGTTTGAATTTTATCCTGAGACCGGGCGTGAATTGACGGCCGAAGGCACGGCTAACCTGGTGGCTATTGGGCCGGACTGGCGGGTGAGGGAGTTGCCGGAGAGAGTGAAAAAGGCTTTAAACAGCAACAGATAAGACCACCTGCGAGGTCGCCCTGCAAAAAAAAGGGGACACAGTCCGCCTGCTTCTTTGGTGCGCCGGGCGCACCTCTACTTCTTTTTCACCACCAGCACCGGACAGAGGGCCTGGCCGATGACCCTTTCGACCACAGAGCCCATCAAGAGCTTGCGCCAACCGGTGCGGCCGTGGCTGCCCATGACGATGAGGTTCGCCTTCTTGGCCTGGGCAAACATGATAATGGCCTGATCGGGCTGACCCTCGGGAACCGCGGTTTCCAGGGGCACACCTCGCATGGAGGCCTCGGCTTCCATCTCGTGCACTACTTTCTTAGCGGTTTCCACCTCGCCATCGGTGGCGGCAACGGCGATGCCGACCAGATGGCTCTCCATCCGTTGGGTGATGCTCAGGGCTTCCTCCCAGGCCGCGGCGCTAAAGGGCGAGTCGTCGCGAGCTACGAGAATGCGCTTAAATTCTAAAGGTGCATTTTTGGGGACCACCAGGACGTTGGCAAGGCTGTGGCCAATAACCCGGGCAGTGACGCTGCCCATCAAGAGCCGGGCCAGGCCGGTGAGGCCATGGCGTCCCATGACGATCCAGCCTGGTTCGATCTCTTCGGCCTCTTCCAGAATGCCTTCATAAGCGGAGGTGCTGGTTCGGAGGCGAGGGATCAGGTCCACGCCTAATTCGGCGGCCTTGACCCGCCAGCTCTCCAGCCGTTTCCGTACCGCTTCTTCCCGGGCAGCCTGCATCTCCAGATTGACCGTAGGCGGCGGCAGCAAGTCCGGCGTCTGCAATTCATATAGGGGGGCATAAGTGATGACCTGCAAGAGATAAACCTTGCAGCCGGTGGCTTTGGCCAGGTCCAGGGCCGCAGTGACGGCCCCCTGACTGTCCGGAGATTCGTCAGTGCAGACCAGCAAT
>JAMCQY010000374.1 GCA_023381945.1 Deltaproteobacteria bacterium | reverse complement strand
ATCGGCGGCACCGCCCGGGGTTGGGAGGCCGTGGCCATCATCCGCGCGGCTGCTTCCAAACGTTTTTTGCAGCTTTCCGTCCTGGAAATCTGGGCCAAACCGCGGGTATGAGTTCAGGAGGCGGCCACCACTTTTTAAACAACCTGTGGAGATTTTTCTGTAGATCAACAAATAAACATTCCCTTGACTTGGGTAATAAACAGGTTCTATAAAGGGACTTAATCAGCAGCGCCATCACCAATGAAAAATTAATGGCTATGGCAAATTAGACCGATTTTCCGGATATCGCCTTTGACGATGCGGATGGTTGTGAAGGGGAGGTCGTGTTGCGGAACTTAATTATTCTGGCAATTGGTCTGTTGCTGGCCTGGCCAACCTGTTCCCTGGCCGAAGTGGTAGGGCATCTCACCCAGGTGGAGGGACGGGTGGAACTAATGAAAGGCGGAAAGCTGCCGGCCGCCGAAGCAAAGGCCCAGGACGGGGTGGAGCAGGGGGACGTTTTGCGCACCAAATCGCTCTCCCGGGCTCAGATAACTTTTTTGGACAATACCACTGTGACCGTCTCCCCGGAGACCCGGATCGCCATCGAGGAGTATATGTTCGATCCGGCTAAAGGCAAGCGCAGCGCGGTGGTGCAACTCTTCCAGGGTCTGGCCCATTTTGTGGTCTCCCAGGTTTACAAGGTGCAGGAGCCTGATTTTATTGTCAAGACGCACACCGCGGCCATGGGCGTGCGCGGCACTGACGTGGGCATTCGCCTGAGCCCTAATGAATCGACTTTCTTATGTTTTAAGGGGGTAGTGCGGGTGGCCAACATCTTTCCAGAGGTGGGCGAGACCTTTAAGCGCGCCGAAAAGACCGCCTTCGCCTTCGGGAATGCCTTCGTGGATTTAAACGGCATGCAGGGCTCCGTGGTGGCCAGGGGGCTGCCGCCCACCTTGCCCTTTGCCATCACCGAGCAGGACCGGCAACTGTTTGAACAAGGTATGCGGTTTGGCCCCTTGGGACGAAGCGCCGCCCTTACTTTCACCGGACCCGCTCCCTCAGGTATTGCCAGGAATCTGCCCGACCTGGTGAATCCGGCTACCACCAATCGGCTGGCCACCATTGCGAATGATCTGGTAATTCCACCGCGAGTGATCCCTGCCGCAGTCCAGACCGTAACCCCCACGGTGGCCCCCGCGGTGACGCCGGCAGTGACGCCGGTAGTGACACCCACAGTCAGCTATAACTTTTCCCAAACCCTGGCGCCTTCTGTAAGCTACACTGCCTTTGGACTGGCTCCCACAGCTACTTTTGCTTCCGGAACTTTTGCTGGAAGCCGTACAGTAGCTTATCCCGGGAGCTTTTCCGCTTCCTTCAGCTTTCCCGCTACACTATCTAGCGGGAGTTGGTCTTTCTCTGCAGGATCAGGATCATTTTCTTTGGTCAGTAATAATGTCAGTGTTTCTGGACCGCAGGGAGGAACTTTGACCGGCACCATGACGGCAACACTCTCAGCTTCGGGTTCAGCAACTGGTACCTTCAATCTCAGCGGGCCGGTGTCCATCGCACCTACTGGAGCCTTAACATTCACCCCTAGCGGGACTTTTAATACCTCTGCCGGGTCAGGAACCATCGCTGGTGGTAATTGGACCCAATCAGCATCCACCCCCTAGCGGGACTTTTAATACTTACGACAGGTCAGGAACTATCGCGGTAGCTGGACCTAAACGGCAACCAATTAAACATTAGTTCGAGGCCCTGGTATCCCAAACCAGGGCCTTTTTTATTTCTTACTACCTTCGATTCCTCCTTACAAAATTCGCTATCACCTCTATCCCAAAACACGCTATTATTTTGCAGACTTTACCCCGCGGTGGTTTTGTGGGTGGTTAACGCCGGCTCAAAGCTCCGCAGAAACAGGTCCTTCCTTAACTTGCTGCGTTTTAGCTTTCTCCGGCAGGAGAGCTTCAAACCATGATCAGACGTCTGGCCGGTTTTTTGAAATCCCCCATCGTTATTTGGGTTGGTGGCGTCACCCTGCTGATGTGGATCTTGCTGCTTTGGCGCCCCAACTTCACCGAGTTCATGGAACTCAAGCTCTATGACCTGAAATTCCGCTTCCGGGGAGCGCGGCCGCCTTCCTCTGAGGTGGTCATCCTGGCCATTGACGACGAGAGCCTCAAGAAAGTGGGCCGCTGGCCCTGGTCCCGCACCGACACAGCCCGTCTGATCAAGATAGTGAAAGACGCCGGCCCCCGGGTCGTCGCCTTGGATATCATCTTTGCCGAGAAAGAGGAGACCGGGGCCCTGAAGACGCTTGCCACCCTGCGGCAGGAATTCATCCGGAAGGTGCGGCCTCTCCGGATATCCTGACCCTGCTGGCTCAGGAGGAGCAGCGAGCCGATGTGGATCGCCAGCTGGCTAAGGCCATCAAGGAAGGTCCGCCCACGATCCTGGGTTTCTACTTCCGCGGGGTAGGCGGGACCGCCGGGGGCGTCACCCAGCAGAGGCTCATGGGCTCCAGTTTCACCAAGGCCTCCACTTATAATCTGGTGCGCTCCCTGGATAACCACTCATCCCAGGTGCCCCTCCTCGGCGCCGCCGGGGTGGAAGTCAACCTCCCGGGCATAGTCGAAGCTGCGGCGGGCAATGGCTATTTTAACATGGTGCCGGACGTGGACGGCACGGTCCGTTGGTTCCCGCTCACTATCCTGTATGGCTCCGATTTTTTTGCGCCGGAAAGCCTGGTGGCTCTGGATCATTACCGGGGCCGTCCGCCTCTGGCGATCACCCTTTCCCGGCTGGGCGTGGAGGAGATTCGCGCCGGCAGGCAAGAACTCCCGGTGGACCGCCACGGCCGGGTCCTGCTCAATTATCTGGGTCCTGCCGGAACGATTCCCACTTACTCGGCAGCAGCGCTGTTGGACGGCAGTTCTGCCGGGCCGGGTCCTCAAGGATAAAATTGTCATAATAGGCGCAACCGCGGTGGGCATTTACGATCTCCGTGTCACCCCTTTTTCCGGGATCTTTCCGGGGGTGGAGGTCCAGGCCACCGCCATCGACAATCTGTTGAAAAATAATTTCATCCAATATTCCCGTTATGGCCTGCTACGGATAATCTTGATCATCCTGGTTCTGGGGATCTTGTTGGGATGGCTGCTGCAGCGCTCGTCAGCTATTTGGGGGTTTATCGTCACCGTGGCCATGCTCGAATTATTTGCAGGGGCCAATTACCTGCTTTTCAGCCGCTTTGACATGTACCTGGAGCTTTTCTATCCTCTATTGGGCATCACCCTGATCTACGTGGGCATCTCCATGGAACGGTTCCTGGCGGAAGAGCACGAACGGGAGCGGGTCCGGAAGGCCTTCGAGTCATATGTCGCCCCCAGCATCGTCCAGGAAATGCTGAAGCACCCCGAGCAGCTGCGCCTGGGGGGTGAGCGCCGGCAGATTACCTTGCTGTTCAGCGATATCCGGGGTTTTACCAGCATTTCGGAAAATCTGGAAAATGACCCTCAAGCCCTGGTTAAGATGCTGCATGACTTTTTGAACCCCATGAGCAATATCATCATCAATCATGGCGGCACCATTGATAAGTACATGGGGGATGCCATCATGGCCCTGTTCGGCGCCCCTCTGATTCAGCCGGACCATCCGCGCCTGGCCTGCCGGACCGCCCTGGATATGACCCTCGCCCTGAAGAATCTGAATGCCCATTGGCAGGCCATGGGCCGCCCGCTGATCAGAATCGGGGTTGGGGTCAATTCCGGACCGGTCACGGTGGGCAACTTGGGATCCGACCGGCTGTTCGACTACACCGCGGTGGGCGACAACGTCAACCTGGCCTCCCGCCTGGAAGGCCTGAACAAGTATTACGGCACCAGCATTCTCATCAGCCAATCCACTGCCGAACTCCTTGGAGGGGGTTTTATCCTGCGGGAAGTGGACCGGGTGCGGGTTAAGGGCAAGGCTCAGGCTGCCGCCATTTTCGAGGTGATTGGCGAAGGCGAGGCGGCTCCGAAATTGGCCCGGTTCCTGGACTCTTTCCACCAGGGACTGAGGTTCTACCGGGAGCGGCGCTGGCAGGAAAGCCTGGCTGCCTTCGTACAGGCCCTGGAGGCCTATCCCGATGACGGCGCCACCCACCGCTATCTGAAACTCGTGCAACAGTATATCGCCTCTCCCCCCGGCCCTGAATGGGAAGCAGTGACGGTGATGGACGGGAAATAGTTTTTGGTTTTTTATTTATTGATTTCCCGGCCTATAATTGAACTACCCGAAGGGGGCTGGGGTGTCCGCCAGGTAAAATCGTTTTGCCTCCCTGCAATAATCGCAGACATTTCCACGATCACTACAATATCCCGACCCAAAAATTTATCCCGAACTAGTAAAGTCACTAGCAAACCACCGGCGAAATCTATCTAATTGTCAGGAGCGCAAAATTTGCCGCTTGCGGTGAAAAAATTCCGCTTGGAGCCAAATATGAAAAAGCTGTTCAACATCTTGCTTTTGACCATCATGCTGGCTGGAGTCGCCCTCGCCGCCCTGCCCGGACCGTCCAATGCCCAGGTTTATCCGCCCCCCACTGTGCAGCCTGCCGCCACCCCGTGGGTCGGGCCCAATACTCCCTGGGTTTATTACAACGGTGACTGGTTCCTAAATGGGGTCTTGCAGTACTTTTTTGGCCCCAGATATGGATGGGCCCCGTATTATGCGTATCCCCAAACCTACATCGTCAGACCCAGTAACTGGTACGCACCCAGGTGGCATAACTGGTATCGGAACCATCCGGTATACTGGCAGAATTTCCATCGCAGCTACCCTTACTGGCGTGACCACCACGCCGGCCGCCATTATGACCAGGGTTTCTATAACCGCCATCATCACGGCATGGGCGGTGGCTGGCATCACGGCTGGCATGGGGAACACTAAGCAAATACATTAATCTGAAGTCAAGTTCCGAGGAGGGTCAGAAACTTGGATCCTCCTCGGTAGTTTGTGCACCCCGGATAGGATCTTAATGAAGCTTGGAAAACCAGGAAGGTTTGCCCTGGGCTTGGGGGGGATGCTGGCCGCCCTGATCATCGGCGCGGGTTGTGGCCCGTATCAGCTGCCGGCGTCCCAAATCCGAGCCTATCCGCCGCCGGTCTGGAGTCGCCCCGCGGCTTCAGTCCAGCCCTGGTCCCTGGGCTCAAGGCATCTCGGAGACGTGGAAGAGCGGATCTGGCGCTTCACCAACGCGGTGCGCAGACAATACGGTCTCCCCGCTGTGGCTGAGTCCGGCGCGCTCTCCAGGGTTTCCCAGGCCTATTCCGATGACATGATAGTCCGCCATTTTTTCAGCCATACCAACCCCGATGGTCAGACCGCCGGCGAACGTCTGAAGCCCTTCTACTCCGGACCCATTTACGGCTGGGGAGAAAACATCTGGGAGGGTTCTAACGTGTCCGCCGCCAATCCTGACGCCCTGGCCCGGCGCATTATGGATTCCTGGATGTCAAGCTCCGGCCATCGGCAAAACATTCTCAGCCCGAACTATACCCACCTGGGCGTTGGCGTCGCCGCCCGCGGCCCGGAAATTCGCGCCACCCAACTGTTCGCCACGCTGCGGCGCTAGGCCGGGCATTATATAACGGATCGCAGAGCCAAGTCAGGCATCCCTCCGCGGGTAGAGGCGCCTTCTCCGAAAGACGCTTTTCCTCTTTTTGGTTAGCGCTGCTTGCCGCCAATCTCTCCTTGTGCGTCAAACATCTCATCTGAACTTTCGTTTAAACAACTTTTTGCTATATTCCCGCCAGAAGCAGGGATTGTAAAAAAGTTATGCCGGGCGCCCGGCGCCAGGGCCGGGAAAAGGAGGAGGGTTGGCTAACCGTCTGGAAGATTACCAGGAGCAATACGAGCAGCTTTTCAAGGATTGCCAAATCGTTGACGCCGGCAAACAGCAGCAGGTGGATAAAGCCATCGCCGGCATGCAGGCCCATCAGGCCCGGTATGCCGCCCTGGCGGATCAACTGGGTATCCCTTGGTATTTTGTCGCCGTGGCGCACCAGCGGGAGGCATCAGGGAATTTCAGCCGCAGCGTGCGTGACGGCCACCGCTTGCCGGCCGGCCTCAGTTGGGAGGATGACGCCCTGGCCGTAATGCAGGAGCAGTGCGGTGGTTGGCACAATTGGAGCCTGGCCGGCCTGTTCTATCGCCTGGAAGCTTACAACGGCTTCGGCTACCGTAAAGATCAGATTAACTCGCCCTATCCCCGGAGTTTTGCCACTTGCTAC
>JAMCQY010000061.1 GCA_023381945.1 Deltaproteobacteria bacterium | reverse complement strand
AAAGTGCGGCATCAACCCGGCCCAGATTCGTAAAGACCTGGCTTACTTCGGCGAGTTCGGCATCCGGGGGGTAGGCTATTTCGTCAAGGAACTGCTCTTTGAAATCAAACGTATCCTGGGCCTGAACAAGACCTGGAAAATGGCCCTGCTGGGCATCGGCAACCTGGGCTCGGCCCTGCTGGCCCATCAGAATTTCATTCGCCAGGGCTACGAATTTGTGGCGGTTTTCGATGTGGACCCGGCCAAGGTGGGCCGCCGAGTCCCCAGCGGCCAGATCATCCACCATATGGACGATCTGGAAAAGGTGGTCAAGGAAAAAGGCGTGGAGATCGGGGTTATCGCCACTCCGGCCGCCAAGGCGCAGATGGCGGCCATGCGCCTGATCGCCGCGGGCGTCAAGGCCATCCTCAATTTTGCCCCGATTCAGTTACAGGTGCCGGAAGGCATGGCAGTGGAGAACGTGGATTTCACCGTCAAACTGGACAATCTGGCCTATAATTTAACGATGGGTGAGGGGTGATTATGCCTATTTGGCGAAGATCACTCATGACAACAGTATACTACGAAGAATCAATAGCTGATGAAGATGATGAATGTATTGTTAGAATTGAAGACGGAAAGATAGGAATAAGTTACGATCATGAAGATGATGGGAATGTAATTTATAAAGGTAAAGAGGAAGCAAACGGACATTTTGAATTAAAGTGCGAAAGTCCTAAAGGGCAAGCAACGCTGCATAGATTTCCAGAAGGATTATTGTTGGAAGGGTCTTGGGTTGAGGAAGGGTTCAAAGGCTTTTGGCAAATTAAGTTACGTGACTAAATATTTTCGTTCAGTAAACGATATTTATGGAGAACAGCCGCCCTCGGCTGTTCTTTTTATTTGATTCTTATGCGGAAGATAGCGAAACCTACCAAAGGAGAATACAGGCGAAATTTGCCGCATCTGCAAGTCGATGATAAGACCCAATTTGTTACTTTTGCTACTTTTAAAAGATGGCAGCTTCCCGAGTCGGTAAGAGGTTTGATTCTCAAGCATTGTTTGCATGATCACGGCATCAAGATTCAGATGCATGGGGCGGTGGTGATGCCGGACCATGTTCACCTTGTGTTTACTCAACTCAGAGATCAATCAGGGAACCTCTTTGGATTGGCAGAAATAATGAATGGTATCAAGGGGGCTTCCGCCCACAGCGGGAACAAGGCGCTTAAGCGCCGCGGTCCCGTCTGGCAATATGAATCCTTTGACCGCATCTTGAGGACAGTCTTACAAAAAGTAGAATACATTTGCCAAAATCCGGTACGCAAAGGGTTGGTGGAAAATGAGGATAATTATCCGTGGTTATGGCGGGAATGGGTAGAGGGGGCCGGAACTTTATATATAGAATCAGCGGAAACATAGGAAGCAAAAGACAAAAGAACAGCCGAGGGCGGCTGTTCTCCATTTTTAAGGGCAGAACTTTAATGTCCTGCCCTTACCAATCCTGGCTGACTCCGCCAGAAAAATTTTGTCAAATTCATCCGGATGGCATGCCCTGATCGGGGACTGGGATAAACTTCTTCGCTGCTTAATTCCCTTTTTCCGGTTTGGTCAGGTTAAAAGCCAGCCCCACTGACAGCGTCAGCAAGATCAGGCCATATAAGGAACTGGCCCAGGGGTCCAGGCAGGTGAAATAGCCAAATTGCGCCAGCATATCCATCATTCTGTCCACTCAGTATTATATAATTAACTTCGTTAAGAATATTATAACTTACAAAAATGGATAGTCAAGATTTTTTCTTTTCTTGTCTATTTACATTTATGTAATTTGGGAGGTCATCTGCTGCCGGAGATATAGCCATTCTGAATGGCATATTTCACCAGATCGGCGGGCTTCTTAATATTGAGCTTCTTCATGATATTGGCGCGGTGACAGAGCACGGTTTTACTGCTGATGTACAGCAGGTCGGCGCTTTCCTTGCTGGTTTTGCCTTCGGCGATCAGCTTGATGATCTCCCGCTCCCGGGTAGTGAGAAGCTCTTCGAAATTCTCCGGTTGCTCCGAGGCGGGGCGGGACTTTTCCATGAACAGGGTTGCCAGCTGGGTGGAGAGCAACTGCGAGATGTATGTTCCTCCATTCCGCACGGTGCTGATGGCTGTCAGCAGTTCGTTGTCGGTATCTTCTTTGAGCAGGTAGCCCTGTACCCCGGCTCTCAGGGCGAGGTGCAGATATTCCTTATTTTTGTGCATGGTCAACATCAGCACCTTGATCGCGGGATCGATGTTCCTGAGTTCCAAGGCAGCCTCCAGACCTCTGAGGTTAGGCATAGAGATATCGATGACAGCGAGCTGAGCTGAGGTCCTTTTCACTAATTCCAGCAGCTGGAAGCCATCGCTGGCTTCTCCCACCACTTCCAGATCGCGGCTGCTCTGGATGATCCTTCTGACCGCATGACGAAACATCGGGTGATCATCAGCAAGCAGAATTCTGTAAGGCCTTGTCATTTTTTTAACCATCAAAAAAGAAATTTCTTTAGGAAAATTCATTATGCAAGATAAATGCCACCTACATATCTAACTGAATTTACAATATTCTTCATCTTTGATTAAGCAATCAAATGGTGCAGCTTTTGAACATTAATCATTTTCTTGTAAATTACAATGAACATTATTATGAAAATATCAAGGCTCCCTAGGCAAAATATCGTGGCCTTATTGGCACAGAGCCGGCCTGGATGAAGGTTTAGAAGGCACCCAAGCTTTTGTATTTAAAAGAAGATTGGGAGATTGGCAGGGTGAGGAGCCGGGAGCTGAGAGCTCTTGCCCGCCAAATTATTAGTGCAAGATCTGCTGCAGAAAACGGCCGGTATGGGATTCGGGATGGCGGGCCAGTTCCTCGGGGGAGCCGGCGGCGATGAGGCGGCCGCCGCCTTCGCCGCCCTCGGGACCCAGGTCGATGAGATAATCCGCGGTCTTGATGACTTCGAGGTTGTGTTCGATGACGATGACGGTGTTGCCATCCTCCACCAGGCGGTTGAGGACATGGAGAAGCTTTTCGATATCGGCCAGATGAAGGCCGGTGGTGGGTTCATCCAGAATATAAAGGGTGCGGCCGGTAGCCCGTTTGCTCAATTCCCGGGAGAGCTTGAGGCGTTGGGCTTCGCCGCCGGAAAGGGTGGTGGCGGACTGGCCCAACTGGATGTAGCCCAACCCCACGTCGGCCAAGGTCTGTAATTTGTCCCTCAGGGCCGGCACCGGTCCGAAGAACTCCAGGGCCTGGTCCACCGTCATTTCCAAAACCTCGGCGATCGTCTTGCCCTTGTAGCGAATCTCCAGGCTGCTCTGATTGTAGCGCAGCCCTTTGCAGACCTCGCAGCGCACATAGACATCCGGCAGAAAATGCATCTCGATCTTATTGATCCCCTCTCCCCGGCAGGCTTCGCAGCGTCCGCCCTTGACGTTAAAGCTGAAGCGGCCGGGACGGTACCCCCTGAGACGCGCCTCCGGCACCTGGGCGAACAGCTCCCGGACGATGGTGAAGAGTCCCGAATAGGTGGCCGGGTTGGACCGGGGGGTTCGCCCGATGGGGCTCTGGTCGATATTGATCACTTTGTCCAGGTGCTCGATGCCTTGCAGATCATCATAAGGCGCGGCGGCGATCTTGGCGCCGTAGAGCTTCTGGCGCAGGGCCTGATAGAGGGTGTCCATGATCAGAGTGGACTTGCCGGAGCCGGAGACTCCGGTGACGCAGAGGAAGACCCCCAGCGGGATAGCCAGGTCCAGATTTTTTAGATTGTGGCCGGAGGCGCCTTTGAGGCTCAGGAAATTCTGGGGCAGGCGGCGGCAGCGGGGTTGATGAAGCTGGCGCGCCCCCGAAAGAAAGAGGCCGGTTAAGGAACGGCTGTTTTTCAGCAGTTGCTCCGCGGTGCCGTCAAAGACCACCAGGCCTCCTTCCCGTCCGGCGCCCGGTCCCATGTCCACGACGTAGTCGGCCTGCAGGATGGTCTCGGGGTCGTGCTCTACCACCACTACGGTGTTGCCCAGATCCCGAAGGGCCTTCAGGGTATTGAGCAGTTTCTGGGTGTCCCGGGGGTGGAGGCCGATGCTGGGCTCATCCAGGATATAGAGGACGCCGCTGAGCTTGGAGCCGATCTGGGTGGCGAGGCGGATGCGCTGGGCCTCGCCGCCGGCCAGGGTGCCGGTGGCCCGGTCCAGGCTGAGGTAATCCAGGCCCACTTCCTCCAGGAAGCCAAGGCGTTCGGTGATCTCCTTGAGAATGCGCCGGGCGATCTCCACCTGGCGGGGAGAAAGTTCGAGGTTGACGAACCAGCGCAAGGCCTTCTCCACAGTAAAGCCGGTGACTTCGCTGATGTTGGCGCCGTCCAGCTTAACCGCCAGAGCCTCCCGGCGCAGGCGGGCCCCGCCGCAATCCGGGCAGGGGCGCACCCCCATGTACTGCTCGATCTCCTCCCGCACCAGGGGGGAGTCGGTCTCTTTGTAGCGCTCCTGCAGGAATGGGATGACCCCGGGAAAAGGCCGGGGTTGATAGAAGCGGCGGCTGCCCTGTTCCTGGAAAAAACTGATGGGAGTTCCTTTGGAGCCATAGAGTATGGCATCCTGGGTTTCCCGGGGAAGATCCTTGAAGGGCGTGTGGATGGAGAAATGGTAATGCTGCTCCAGGGCCTCCAACAGCTGTTGATGCCGCAGCGAGTGGCGGGTGGCCCAGGGGCGCAACGCGCCTTCCCGGAGACTCAGATTAGGGTTGGGGACCACCAGGTCGGGGTCGATGACCAGACGGGTGCCCAAGCCGGAGCAGGCCGGACAGGCGCCCTGAGGACTGTTGAAGGAGAACAGCCGGGGAGTGAGCTCCGGGAGCGAGACGCCGCAGTGGTCGCAAGCGAATCGCTCGGAGAAGAGCAATTCCTCGCCGCCCTGGACGATGACCCGCACCAGGCCGTCGGCCAGCTTTAAGGCGAGCTCCAGCGAATCGGTGAGGCGAGCCCCCAGATCAGGCTTGATCACCAGCCGGTCCACCACAGCTTCGATGGTATTGCGGCGGTTCTTGTCCAGGGGCGGCAGCTCCTCCAGTTCCAGAACCTCTCCGTTGATTCGCACCCGGCTGTAGCCTTCGTGACGCAAACGCTCCAAGAGCTTTTGGTGCTCGCCCTTGCGGTTCACCACCACCGGAGCGAGCAAGGTAATGCGGGCCCCGATGGGCAGACCCATTATCTGATCGACCATTTGGGGGACGCTTAAGGAGGAGATGGGGCGGCCGCAGCGGTAACAGTACGGGGTGCCCACCCGGGCGAACAGGACTCGCAGGTAGTCGTAGATTTCCGTAGAGGTGGCTACGGTGGAGCGAGGGTTGCGGGAGGCGCTGCGCTGCTCGATGGCGATGGCGGGGGAGAGTCCCTCGATATACTCCACGTCCGGCTTATCCATGAGTTCCAGAAACTGCCGGGCATAGGCCGAAAGGGATTCGACGTAGCGCCGCTGACCTTCGGCGTAGAGGATGTCGAAGGCCAGGGTGGATTTGCCGGAGCCGCTGACGCCGGTGATGACGATGAAGCGGTTCCTGGGCAACTCGACGTCGATGTTCTTGAGGTTGTGTTCCCGGGCTCCCCGGATAACGATCTTGCTGGTGGACATATAGTCGCTTAAGGCCGAAGAAGGAAGATCACGCGGAGAGCACGGCAGCTACAGCCGGCTTGGGCGCCGCGGCCGGCTGTTCTTTGGGTTTGGGCTTGCGGCCCCGTTTCTTCTTAATCTCGCAGGGCACAAATTTGATCCCTTGGGCCCGGCCGGCCCCGCCGGCCCACAGCAAGGGACCTTTGCCCAGCTGCCGGATGATTTCGGCCAGGGTGCAATCTAAGTATTTGGCTGGAATTACCGTGACTTCCAATTTAAGCCCATTTTTAGGGCGTTCTTTTCCTTTGGGCATGAAAACATTCCTTGGATTTCTAATAAACGCAAGAAGGGGCTCACAAACATGAGGTCAGCAGATGACTGGCAGCGTTTTCCTAAATAAGGTTCCCCAATGTTTTAATTTAACTCGCGGCGGGGCATTTTGCCACAATTTTTGTAGCAACCGAAGCCGGAGCACCCGAAGTAATATCCTTGCTTCAGCGGCGAAGTGAACCAAGTAAGGAATTTATGGCGTTTGAGCCTCTTGCAAAATTAAAAAAGATTGCCGGTTATTCTAACGTTTTAGGGTTTTAAAGCGATGCCATTAAGTTTGTATGGTCCCTTTTGCCGTAAAGAGAGCGATTTTGCACCACTCAGGGCGG
>JAMCQY010000236.1 GCA_023381945.1 Deltaproteobacteria bacterium | reverse complement strand
TAACCCTTCGGGGACGGAGGCGCCCAAGGTATGTTCGGTGATTGGGGTGAAGTCGTAACAAGGTAGCCGTAGGGGAACCTGCGGCTGGATCACCTCCTTTCTAAGGTGCTAACGCACATAGAATAATACGCATTCGGGACTCACTATTTAGTTTTGAGAGAGCAACAAAGCAGGCCAAATAGGAGCTTTAAGCCTCAGTCTGAGGCCCTCGGTTTCAGGCTGATTTTCTTTCTAAAGCGAGGGCCTATAGCTCAGTCCCGGTTAGAGCGCACGCCTGATAAGCGTGAGGTCGTTGGTTCAAGTCCAACTAGGCCCACCATTTAACCGGGGGTGTAGCTCAGACGGAAGAGCGCCTGCTTTGCACGCAGGAGGTCATCGGTTCGAATCCGTTCACCTCCACCAAGATTTTGTAGGGGCGGGTTTGAAACCCGCCCCTACGGAAAAGATTTACCGGGTTAATCCCGATGCTCTTTGACAAGTGAATCTGGAAGTATAGAGAATGTCCTTAGGAGTTTCCCAAGGCAAGAGGGCTTATGGTCAAGCTACTAAGGGCGATCGGTGGATGCCTTGGCGTTGAGAGGCGATGAAGGACGTGGCTAGCTGCGATAAGCTTCGGGGAGCCGCTAAACAGGCTTTGATCCGGAGATTTCCGAATGGGGCAACCCATCCAGGGTAATGCCTGGATACCGTACACTGAATCCATAGGTGTGCGGGGCGAACGGGGTGAAGTGAAACATCTCAGTAACCCCAGGAACAGAAATCAAGTGAGATTCCCTCAGTAGCGGCGAGCGAACGGGGAAGAGCCTAAACTGTGGCCGTGTAAGCCGGCAAGCGTTGCGGTCATGGAGTTGCGGGGCCAGTTCGGAGGCGGTTGCCGCCGCCTCGGAGAGTTACCAACCAGCTGTTTAGTCGAAGGATCTGGAAAGGTCCGCCGTAGACGGTGATAGCCCGGTAGACGAAAAGCAGTCGGCTCTCTGGGACTGGTTCCCAAGTACCACGGGACACGTGGAACCCTGTGGGAATCCGGGAGGACCATCTTCCAAGGCTAAATACTACTCAACGACCGATAGTGAACCAGTACCGTGAGGGAAAGGCGAAAAGAACCGCGGGAGCGGAGTGAAATAGAACCTGAAACCGATCGCTTACAAGCTGTGGAAGGACCATAGTAGGTTTCGGCCTACTGGTCTGACTGCGTGCCTTTTGCATAATGAGTCAGCGACTTACTCTAGGTGGCGAGGTTAAGCCGTGAGGCGGAGCCGGAGCGAAAGCGAGTCTTAATAGGGCGCATTAGTCGCCTGGAGTAGACCCGAAGCCGGGTGATCTATCCATGGCCAGGGTGAAGGTCGGTTAACACCGACTGGAGGCCCGAACCAGTTAACGTTGAAAAGTTATTGGATGAGCTGTGGATAGGAGTGAAAGGCTAATCAAACTCGGTGATAGCTGGTTCTCCCCGAAATATATTGAGGTATAGCCTCGCATGATGAGCGCCGGAGGTAGAGCACTGGATGGACTAGGGGTCTCACAAGATTACCAAACCCAATCAAACTCCGAATGCCGGTGTCTTTAGTGCGGGAGTCAGACTGCGGGTGATAAGATCCGTGGTCGAGAGGGAAACAACCCAGACCGCCAGCTAAGGTCCCCAAATTTAGGCTAAGTGGGAAAGGATGTGGATCCGCCCAGACAACCAGGAGGTTGGCTTAGAAGCAGCCACCCTTTAAAGAAAGCGTAATAGCTCACTGGTCGAGTGGGTCTGCGCCGAAAATATAACGGGGCTCAAGCCTAGTACCGAAGCTGCGGGTTTCAGGTTATCCTGAAGCGGTAGGGGAGCGTTGTCGTAGCCTGCGAAGGCGTACCGTAAGGAGCGCTGGAGGTCCGACAAGTGCTTATGCTGACATGAGTAACGATAAACAGGGTGAGAAACCCTGTCGCCGTAAGCCTAAGGTTTCCTGGGTAAAGTTAATCTTCCCAGGGTTAGTCGATCCCTAAGCCGAGGCCGAAAGGCGTAGGTGATGGAAAACAGGTTGATATTCCTGTACCACCTGATGCGCAGTGACCGAAGGGGGGACGCAGGAGGGTAGGCCATCCGGGTGTTGGACGTCCCGGTTCAAGCTGGTAGGGGGGAGCGATAGGCAAATCCGTTGCTCCTTAACCCCGAGAAGTGATGAGGAGAGGCTTATGCCTCACAAACTGGTTGATCCCACGCTGCCAAGAAAAGCCTCTAGGTAGTTCATCAGGTGATCGTACTGCAAACCGACACAGGTAGGCGAGGAGAAAATCCTAAGGCGCTCGAGAGAACCCTGGTTAAGGAACTCGGCAAAATGACACCGTAACTTCGGGAGAAGGTGTGCCCCGGTTGGTGATGGGACTTGCTCCCTGAGCTCGCTGGGGTTGCAGAGAAATGGGGGTGGCGACTGTTTACTAAAAACACAGGACTCTGCTAAGTCGCAAGACGATGTATAGGGTCTGACGCCTGCCCGGTGCCGGAACGTTAAGGGGAGGGGTCATCTGGGTTCGCCTGGAGAAGCCCTGAACCGAAGCGCCGGTAAACGGCGGCCGTAACTATAACGGTCCTAAGGTAGCGAAATTCCTTGTCGGGTAAGTTCCGACCTGCACGAATGGCGTAACGATTGCCCCGCTGTCTCAACCAGGGACTCGGTGAAATTGTAGTCGCGGTGAAGATGCCGTGTACCCGCAACAAGACGGAAAGACCCCGTGCACCTTTACTACAGCTTGGCATTGAATTTTGGGATAACTTGTGTAGGATAGGTGGGAGGCGATGATCTCCGGATGCTAGTTCGGAGGGAGCCAACCTTGAAATACCACCCTGGTTATTCTAGAGTTCTAACGCTGACCCGTTATCCGGGTCGCGGACATTGCCTGGTGGGTAGTTTGACTGGGGCGGTCGCCTCCCAAAGCGTAACGGAGGCGCGCGAAGGTTCCCTCAGGCTGATTGGAAACCAGCCGTTGAGTGTAAAGGCATAAGGGAGCTTGACTGCGAGACCCACAAGTCGAGCAGGTAGGAAACTAGGCCTTAGTGATCCGGCGGTCCCGTATGGAAGGGCCGTCGCTCATCGGATAAAAGGTACGCCGGGGATAACAGGCTTATCTTCCCCAAGAGTTCACATCGACGGGAAGGTTTGGCACCTCGATGTCGGCTCATCGCATCCTGGGGCTGAAGAAGGTCCCAAGGGTTTGGCTGTTCGCCAATTAAAGCGGTACGTGAGCTGGGTTTAAAACGTCGTGAGACAGTTTGGTCCCTATCTGTTGTGGGCGTAGGAGATTTGCGAGGAGCTGTCCCTAGTACGAGAGGACCGGGATGGACGAACCTCTAGTGTTCCGGTTGTGCCGCCAGGCGCAGCGCCGGGTAGCTACGTTCGGACCGGATAACCGCTGAAAGCATCTAAGCGGGAAGCCGACCTCAAGAATAGATCTCCCGGGAGCAATCCCCTAAAGGCCCCTGGTAGACCACCAGGTTGATAGGCCAGAGGTAGAAGCACAGCAATGTGTGGAGCTGACTGGTACTAATCGGCCGTGCGGCTTGACCATTTCACTCTCTTGCCTTCGGTAACTGCTAAGGCATTCGAAGATACTTCCAGATCACTTTTGGTAGCGCAGGCTTCCAGCCTGTGATTTTACTAAAAACTAAAGACTCGAAACTCAAAACTGTATTCAGAGTTTCCGGTGGCCATACCGCAGAGGTCACACCCGATCCCATCCCGAACTCGGTAGTTAAGCTCTGCAGGGCCGATGGTACTACGCGGGTGACTGCGTGGGAGACTAGGACGCCGCCGGATTTAATTTCATAGCGTGAGCCCCGCCTTCGTAAGGAGGCGGGGTTTTTTATTGAGTGCTTTTCTTTATAAATTTAGGTATATTGAGCCAAGGGTCACCAATGTCGCCGACCATTCTGAAGATTGGACCGTATCGATTCTTCTTCAACAGCAGGGAAGAAATCAGACCCCACATTCATGTATCTTCTCCGGCAGGGGTGGCCAAATTCTGGTTGGAACCCATTGTGTCGCTGGCCTCATATTACCATCTCTCACCTAAGGAGTTGCGCCAGATTGAAAATATTGTGAGGGAGCATGAAGATGAGTTCAAGTCAGCCTGGAACCAGCATTTCGCCCAGTGAAGTCACCAACATCGAGCCGCTGGGTTTTTGGGTTATAGTGGACGATAAGGAATATTTCGTTCCCTTTGCCGACTATCCGGTTTTTAAAGGCGCTTCCATCCAGCAAATTTTCCAGATGCAGCGTCTCTCTCCTACGCAACTCCACTGGCCGGATTTGGACGCAGATGTTGAAATCGAATCCCTGGAACAGCCCGCGCATTATCCGCTGGTCTTTAAATAGAGTCACACCCGCTCCCATCCCGAACTCGGTAGTTAAGCCCTTATAGTGGCACAGGCCTCCGGCCTGTGATTTCACCGGCTGGAAGCCGGTGCCACTGACTCCGTGGGAAAGAAGGACGCCGCCGCAGCGCAGGCGGGGACGCCTGCGCCACCATACAGGCTGGAAGCCTGCGCTACCATTAATTTCATAGCTGCAACCCCGCCTCCTTGACGGAGGCGGGGTTTTTTATTATGTTCGAATAAAGCGAAGTATTTCTGGGAGTAGAAAAATGGGCGTTCAATATCTGACCGATGCCAAAGGCAAAAAGGTTGCGGTGGTGGTTCCCTTGAAAGAATGGGAAGCCTTGCAGGCCAAGCAACGGGATTTGACCTATGAGGAGTTGACACAGGAGGAGGCGGTGGCCTCCGATGCCGCCTGGGAGGATTTCATGGCCGGCAAAACCAAATCCCTGGCTCAAGTGATCAAAGAGCAGCTTCATGACCGGGAAGACTAAAGCACCCCTGGCGTATCGAAATCCAACATCTTTTTGAAAAGAAATTAGCCAAACTTCCCCGCCCTGACCGGCAACAGATTCTTGCCGCCTTGGAAAAACTGGAACAAAATCCCTTCTTCTTGGCGAAGTCCCTTGAAGGGCGCACCGATTGGCGTTTGCGAGTCGGCCACTGGCGCCTCCTGCTGCGAGTAGATAGAAAGATGAGAGTCATAATCGCTTACGACCTGGGTCCACGGGGAGATATTTATAAGTAAGGCTTACAACGCAGGGTCCCACCCGATCCCATCCCGAACTCGGAAGTTAAGCCCTTATAGTGGCACGGGCCTCCGGCCTGTGATTTCACCGGCTGGAAGCCGGTGCCACTGACTGCATGGAAGAGTAGGACGCCGCCGGCGCACAGGCGGGGACGCCTGCGCCACCATACAGGCTGGAAGCCTGCGCTACCATTAATTTCATAGCTGCAACCCCGCCTCCTTGACGGAGGGGTTTTTTATTACTTAAAGGTAGTCCGGAAACGCGCTATATATAAAAGCAGGGCCTGCTGTTCCTTGGCTTGGTGATAACTAATCGCCTTCCTCCTGGATCACTCGCCCTTGGGAAGAGAAAGTGTGCCCCTGGGTGCCCAGGGAGCCCACCATGATGCATTCTACCAAGGGTTCGGTCACTTTATTTTCTGCCTTCCACTGCACTATAAAGTTGGCGCCGGCTCCTTCATCGCCTTTTTTTGGATTTCTGAGGGTGTAGCGTACAGCCGCCAGGGGATTGAGTTGTAACGGTTTGGAGAGAAATTTTTCCACCAGTTTGCCTTGCGTGTCATAATTATCGATGCGCACTATGGTAATCGAATTATTCGGATCGGTATTATGAATCACCAGATTGGCTCTTACCACAATATGCTGATAATCGCCGATAATATTGGAATAACTTGGCACGTAAAGAGTCTGTCCTTTTAACAGCTTAATGCCGCCGAGAGCAAAGGCTGCCAGCCCTAAAATGATCGTTATGGACAGAGTGAGCCGCAGGAATACCTTTCTTAAGTTTCTCATTTATTCTCTCCTTACGGTGGTGCGACCTTTTGAAGGAAGTTCCTGCCCTGGCATTAAATGGCCGGATTAGCCGAGAATCTCTTTCCTTGTCTCCAGGTTCTGAATTTCCTTTTCCAGGAGTCCAGCGGCATCATCATGCAGCAGGCGCTCCACAATGTCGAGCAGGTGAGCGCCTGTCACTATATTGGGCAGAAGCACAAAATCGGCCCCTTCCCGGTAAAGGTGAAGCCCAGCCCCTGGACTCTCCGCGGTGACCACAATCTTGGCCTGAGGACAAATCTTCTTAACGAGCCCGATAATTTTAAGGTTGCTGGTGCCCACCAGGATATCGTCTGAGATGGTGGAAAGCACCAGTTTGGCGTCTTTAATGCCGGCATGGTGCAGAGTCTCCAGATGGCCGATATCCCCGTATACCACTTGCACTCCCCGGTCGCGCAGACCATGATAAACCACAGGATTATAATCAACGACCAGCAATTTTTGCAGCAACTCCGGACTCTGTTCCTCGATTTCCTGGAGAAAGGAGCTGGCAACCCGGAAGAACCCCAACAAAGCGATGTCCTTGGAAGGGCCTCTGATCTCCTCCCCAAAGCGTTCCTGAATATCCTTGATCCCGGTCCGGGTGAGGATTTTGCCCAAAATGGTTTGCAGGGTGTGGCTGGATTTGATCATGTAGGTGGAGGAGATGGAGGTTATCACAAAAATATAGATGACCAGGGTTTGAATATCCAAGGCAATATGGTTGTACTTAATGCCCAGAGCGGTAATAACCAGGCCGAATTCACTTATCTGGGAAAGATTAATGGAAGTCAACAGGCTGACACGATGGCCGTTCTTCAGCAAGTAAAGTACGGGATATACCGAAAGAAACCTGGTGGCTATCAAAAAGAGGGAGGAAATGGCCGCCAGTTCCAACATCCCCAGGTTGGCCAGGGGGTTGGGAATCGTCATCCCCAGTCCGACAAAGAACAGGGTAATAAAAAAGTCCCGGATGCTGACGATTTTAGCAATTATTTCGGTATTATAAGGGAAGGTGGAAATTGCCGCCCCGGCAATCAAGGCGCCCATTTCCAGCGACAATTCGAAATAGGCGGCAATACCACAGATGAAAAAGCACCAAGCCAGAGAAGCCACCAGCACCAATTCCGGCTTCTTGGCGATCTTTTTAAAGAAATATCCCAACACATATTTGCTCATCAGCAGACTGATGACCACTAAAATGAATCCTTTGGAAAAATTCGAGAGCAGGCTCAGTAAACGGGGGTTGGCCAGGGTGGGCTGGATGCTCAGCATTACAATAGCCCAGATATCCTGGAATACCAGCACTCCAAGGGTGAGCCGCCCCGCCAGGGTGTCCAGTTCAAATTTTTCATACAGCAATTTCACCACGATGGCGGTGCTGCTTAAAGAAATACAGACAGCCAGATAAAGCAGGTCGTATTCCCCACCCAGCACTTTGACCCCAAAAATGCGATACTCATAGGGTGGACCAACGGTAAAGCCCAGTAAGAGAAAAAATACCAGGCCCATAGCTACGCAGAGGACAAATTGCAGAATCCCGGTGACTATGAGAGATTTTCCCGCCTCTCTGATCTTTTTAAGGTCGAGCTCCAGGCCGATCATAAAGAGCAGGAGGATCAAACCCATTTCGGAAATAATGCTGATGTCGTCCTTGCTGTGAACCAGACCCAGCCCGAATTGCGGGCCGATGGCCGCCCCGGCGGCAATAATGGCCAGCAGCATGGGTTGTTTGAGCATATTGGCCAAGTAAGCCAGCAACGTGGCGGCGATGATGCTGATGCCGATACTGGTCAGCAGGTTATGGCTGCCGCAGAAGGCGCCGCCGCCCCCGTTGGCCGAGGTCAAATCAGGTATAAAAAATGTGCAGACAAACAAGGCAATGCTGCAAATCAATAACCGCCGCCGCCTCTTCAAGAAGTCCAAGATCCGTTTTCGGTCCATATCTTCCTAAAGTTCAATAAATTTCAAACATAATCTGTTTTAATCAGATCAACTTGCCTGAATTTATTCTGGAGGTCAAGTTTATACTTCTCAAGGCTTTTTCTTCCAGCAGTGCCTATTTCCAGAACCCCATCGCCGTTGCCGGCGGCCTTCACCAGTGAAGCCAGATGTTCGACCTTCCCAAGTTTGTTCAGTCGGGTCAGATAAAAAAAAAGCCCGGTGAACAGGGCTCACCGGGCCAGGAAATTCCAGATTAACTAAGGGCTATTCTTCTTCCAACTCAATACCATCGCGCTCAAACTGGGCGTCCCGCAGTTCTTTGGCCTTGGCCTGCTCTTCTTCAGTCCAGGGCTCGATATCCAGGACATTGGCCACCATCTCCCAGAGATACAGGGTCTCTTCGTAGTTGCCCATGTCGAAGCCTTCCCTGCCTTTCTTATGTTCGGCGGCCAGACCTTTCATAATCTGGTCCCGGCAGTTATGGCAGGGGGCCACCACGATTTCGGCCCCGGTAGCCTTGATCTGGGCCGACTTCATGCTGCCGTATTTCAGGCGCTCTTCGTCATAGGGCATGGCCCAGGCGCCGCCGCCGGCGCCGCAGCACAGATTGTTCATCGGGTCGTCGATCATCTCACGATAGAGGCTGGGGTCGATGCACTGATTGACGATCCAGCGGGTCTTTTCGCCCATGTGGTCGCCAAAGGCCATCTGGGACTTGCGCACGTAGTTGCATGGGTCGTGGATGGTGACCCGATGATGGATCTTTGTCGTATTCAGTTTGATCCTGCCTTCCTTGATGTATTCCTCCAGCAGGTCCATGACGCTGACTACTCTGAATTCATTGTAGACTTCGGGGAACCAATTTTTGAACCCGAACCGGGTTGCATAGTAGGCGTGCCCTCATTCAGGGTACAAGATGGTTTTGGCCTTAAGTCGCCGGGCATTTTCGATCACCCGGGCCACCTGGATCTTCATGGAGGGGTCATCACCGGAGAACAGGCCCCAGTTGACGCCTTCCCAGTTGACCGAAGACACCGTCCAGTCTTCCTTGGCGGCGTAGAATATGCGCCACCAGAACTTCATGTCATCGGGTTCGCCGAAGGGCTCCTTGGAGTTGATGGTGACGATGACGTTGGCCCCTTCCTTATCCACCGGCACATAAAAGCCGGGACAGGGCTGATCTTCGTCGTTTTCCATCTCCACGCCCAGGTCCGCCAACAGGAAGAGAAAATCATCCCTGGGGATACCCAGGTTGTTGCCCTTCTCCAGGTTCATCATGGTGCCCTTATGGATGGGACCGGGCACCTTGTCCCGCTCCCGCAGGGTCCGGCAGGTGCGGAAAGTCCGCATCAATTGAATGCCCATGGGGCACTGGTATTGGCACCGGCCACACAGGGTGCAGACCCAGGGCCATTTGGAATCGATAACTTCCTGCTCCATCCCGAAGACGATGGCGCGGATCGCCTTGCGGGAATCCCAACCGGGAAGCAGGCCGGTGGCGGGGCAACCTCCGGCACAGGTGCCGCAGGTATAGCAGCGGTCCGCCAGTTCGGGAGCAATACTCCCGATCTTCCGGCTCTTTCGGTCCACCCTTACTTCTTTAGGGGCCTCTTCTGCCATGTTTCCTCCAAAAAGATTTATCTCACGGTGAAATTGGTCCGAATTATGGTTGTGGGGCTGAGGCCCCTGATTAAAACGTAATTTTGAGATAACCTCTTTAAGTTAAAAAACTTCTCCTTCCTTCGTGCTTATAACTTATATATAAAATTATTACCAAAAAAGGAAGCTTTTTAACCATACCCAATGCGATTATATGGGTCCTGCATTTCCTGTCAAGGAGAAAATACTAATTTTCACAAGGATGTAATTCGGTCCCGGTTACGGAGAATTTTCTTACGCAGTCATAGAGGTGATTTCTTTCTGCCGCCCGGGGGAAAATTGTGGTAATCTAAACCCATTAGAGAAAAGAGGGTCCCACCTGGAGACATCTTAAAAAATCAGATTCTGCGCCGCGGTCAGCCTGACAACTGTGGGACCCCGGAGTCTGGCAGGATAGCTTCCGGCGGTCTCGGCCATCCTTTTTGCTGATTGCTTCCGGCGCAAAGATTGAGGGAAGGGGATAGGGCATGGATTACAGCCTGGAACCTTTGGAGGCCAGACACCGGCAGCCGGTGATTGACATCTTTAACCAATTCATCCGCCAGAGCCACGCCGCCTTCCTCGATGAGCCGGTGAGTTACACCTTCTTCGACCATTTTTTGAAAATAACCCGGGGCTACCCAGCCGTGGTGGTCCGGAGCACGGCCCAGCAAGTGGTGGGCTTTGCCTTCCTGCGGCCTCATTACTCGCCGGAGGCCTTTAAGCGAGCCGCGGAAATCACCTACTTTATCCTCCCGCAGCATACCCGGCAAGGATTGGGTACAGCCATCCTGGAACTGTTTGTGGAACAGGCCGCGTCGCTGAATATCGATACCATCCTGGCCTGCGTCTCCTCTAAAAACCTGGAGAGCCTGAAATTCCACCTGAAGAACGGTTTTAGGGAGTGCGGCCGCTTTCTCAAGGTCGGCCGCAAGTTCGGTGAGGATTTCGACGCGGTGTGGCTGCAGAAGCGGCTATAGGACCGGGACAGGGGACTGATTACCAGGGAGTTTCCTTTTCCGTCCTCCAACTCTGGTCCCCGATTTTATAGATAAAGGAACTTGACGCATCTGAGGATATTGCAACGCCATGACCGACACCATTACCGCCCGCCTGGAATTGTTGGCCCAGTTGGGTGAGGCCCTGGCGAAGCGCCGGGATGATTTGGTCGAAGCCCAGGGCGAGGATATAGGGGCGCCCTGCACCGTTGCCGGCCTGGAGGTGGATCTGGCGGTGGACCACCTCAGGACTATGGCGGAAGAGGTGCCATATGTCACCGGCAAAAGACCCTACGGTACGATAGCCGCCATTTTTCCCTATGACGCGCCCCCCGTCATGCTGGCCCGGGTGGGCGGCGCTGCCCTACTCGGCGGCAATCGTTTCCGGTATAGCTGCTCTTCCCAGACGCCGCGGGCCGCCCGGATACTGCAAGAAATGGTGGCCCCGTTCCCGGAGATCGAAGCGGTAACCGGCCTGGACAACCGGGAGTTCGGGCAGCAGTGCATCCATGCCCCCCAGGTGCGCGTCCTGTTCATCTCCGGCGGCGGCGCCTTGGGGGAGGCCTATGCCCAAGAGGCGCACCATTTCGATAAACTCTTTTTCGGCGGGCCCAGCGGCCTGCCGCCCATCATGTTATTCCAAGATGCGCCCCTGGAAGCGGCGACGCGCTTTCTGGTGCGCCGGGCCTTCATTAATGGCGGGCAGTACTGCACCACCCTGAAGCGGGCTTATATCCACCAAGAGATTTATGAGCCGGTGAAACGGCTCCTCATCGAAAAGATGGCCGACATCCGGGTGGGCGACCCCAACGACCCGCTGACCTGGATCGGTCCCATCCGGGTGGCGCGCACCCGCTTCCTGCTGGACCGGGCCCTGGCAGCCCTGAAAGAGCCGCGCTTCCTCGTGCCGTATCGACGGGAAGGGGAGTGGCAGGGGCCGTTCCTGTTGGAGGCCGACGAGCCGCCCGACGTGGAGCTGTTCGGGCCTTTTTTGGTCCTGATCAAGACGGAGAGCGATACGGACGCAGTTAATGAGGTGCTGAAAAGCCGCTACCCCTTTCTGGTGACCTGGTTCGGCAGCGCCCCTTCCGGCGCCAAAGCGGCCCTGACCGAAACCTTCGGAATGGTCTATGACAATCCGGATTTCCTCATGACCCCCCTGCGTCTGCCTTTCGGCGGCAAAGGCGAAAGCGGCTGGATTATCGAGAACCGCGACGGCGTGCTTTTGAGACGGGATGGGGCGTTTAGTTACAGTGCCGAATTGGTTCAGCCTTAGCGCTTCGAGGCCGGGAGGGGCAGTGGTCAAAGAATTGTTCTATAGCCTGGACCTGTGGCTTGCCTTTGGCGCCAGCATCGTTTTCTTCCTGCTGGGCGATGAAGTCGGCTTTCGGCTGGGGAGGCGGAACAGCAGGTCAGTTGACGAGCACTCCAGGTCCCAGATCATCACGATTCAGGGGGCCATGCTGGGCCTCCTGGCCCTTCTCCTGGGGTTCACCTTCTCCATGGCCATGTCCAGGTTTGAAATTCGCAAACAGCAGGTCTTGGATGAATCCAACGCCATCGGCACCACCTATCTCCGGGCCCAACTGCTGCCGGAGCCGTCAAGAAAGGAAGTCTCCAATCTGTTGCGCCAATACGCCGCGGTCCGGTTGCAGTTTTACCAGGCCGGCATAATGGGGCAAGGATTCCAAAAGGCGGTGGACCAAACGGGGCGACTGCAGGTGCAGCTCTGGTCGCTGGCCAGCGCCTGGGCCGATAAGGACCCCCGGGCCGTTACCGCCGGATTGTTTCTGCAATCGTTGAACGAGGTAATCGACCTTCACGCCAGGGGATTAACCGCCCTGCAAAACCACGTGCCCGAAATCATCCTGGTGCTGCTCTATTTTGTGGCCCTGGTGGCTATCGGTCTGATCGGGTATGGGTGCGGGTTGGCGGGACGGCGGAATTTTATGGTTACTATGGTGACTTGCGTGCTCATTGCCGCCGTGATCGTGGTGATCATTGACTTGGACCGGCCGCAGCGGGGGCTGATTAGAGTGGGTCTGGAGCGGATGGTGGAACTCCGCCAAAGTCTTGAAAAGGCTGATTTGGAAACCGGCGGGCCCATTCCCGGGCAAAACTAAGGATGGATGAAGACCTGTTTTCTTCCTGGCCCAAGACCTACCAGGAGGCAATCGCTGTTCAGGAAGAGCTGCGCCATCGGGTGCGGCTGCAACCTCTGCCGCGCCCGCCCCGGCTGGTGGCCGGGGCCGATGCCATCACCGACCGGGCCGACCGTAAGATCTTCGGGGCCATCGCGGTTTATACTTACCCGGATTTGCAACTGGTGGAAGAGGCGAGCGCCGCGGGCGAATGCCCCTTCCCGTACCGCACCGGGCTGCTCAGCTTCCGGGAGATACCTATCCTGGTAGAGGCGTTCAAACGGCTGAAAAACCGGCCGGAGGTCATCCTGGTGGACGGCCAGGGGATTGCCCATCCCCGGGGCCTGGGACTGGCCTCACATCTGGGTCTGGTGTTGGACGTGCCCACCATCGGCGCGGCCAAGAGCCGTCTAGTGGGCGTAGGCGAACAACCGGCGCTCATGGCCGGAGCGGGCAGTCCCTTGGTATATCAGGGAATAACGGTGGGTTTGATTCTGCGGACCCAAAAGGGCATACGGCCCCTCTACCTTTCCCCCGGGCATTTGATCACCCTGGAGGAGAGCCGGGCCATTACCCTGGGCTGCGTTACGAAGTACCGGATCCCCCAGCCTTTGCGTCAGGCGGATCAGCTAACCCGGCGCCTGAGGACGGCGGCACACCGGGCTGAGGCACTGTAGATTGCGCTCCCTGGCTGAAGAGCCGCTCCCTAAAGAGCGGGCAGATGTGGTACTGAGAATTGACGCATTCGCCCCGAAGGGTATCCCATTCCCACCACAAGCAATTTTCGCAAACCCCGTGCCGTTCCTGGTTGAGGCAGATCCTGCCTGCCTCCCCGATGTTGACCATTTCCCCCACCCACATCCCGGTCGTTTTCATCCTTGAAACAATAGCTTCTAGGATTCAAAAATATCTAACCATTATTAAACTGAAAATCAGTTTAAGTCAATTTTTTTCAAAAGCGCAGCATGAGGGGGCGCCGGGCCGGGCCAGGCTCAAACGGCTGATTTTATCTCCCTAAAAAATCAAAAAAAATCATTCTTTTTAAAGACCAGGGACTGAGACTGGGGGTGCTGGATTTTGGCGGCCACCACCTCGCCGACAAACAGGGTATGGTCCCCGGCCGGAAAGGTGTCCTTGAGCTTCAGGTCCAGGTAAGCGAAAGCCTGGGGCAGGATAGGGGCTCCGGTGGTCGCGGTGATCCACTCCAGGCCGGCGAATTTATCCACTTGGCGGCCGCTCTTAAAACCAAAGCGTTTGCCCAAGTCCGCCTGGTCGCGGCCCAGGACATTAATGGCGAAGATGCCGCTTTTCTTGATGAGGTCATGCGAATAGCGGGACGGCGCCACGGAAACCATGACCATTAAAGGCTTCAGGGAAACCTGGGAGACCCAGGAGGCGGTCATGCCGTTAACCACGTCCGCTAGAAGGGTGGTGACCACGTAAACCCCGTGCACCAGGGCGTTAAAGGCGACTTCCTGCATGGTTGGCCCCTCCGGTCTAAAGTGCTATGTTGAGACCTCTGCCGAAAAATCCCTTTCAACCTGCCAAGTGTCTAATTAAAGGCAATATATTGGAGAGCAGGCGCCCTCGCCTGCAATATACAGCCGAGGGCGGCTGTTCTCCTTGATTTTTCGCAGAGGTCTCTATATGGCGGTTAGACATCAGCTTGGCTGTCCACCTGTTTCATAGCCTCACCGACAGCCTTTCCCCACCTGATTCCGCCATGGATCAACGCCTTTTCCCAAGCGTTGTCGGTTACTACACGGTATTTTACCCCGGCCTTTGATGAGGCGAATTTAATATATTGGCCAATTTCAGCCCCGGTTAAATTCCTGTAGGTGTACAACAAGGACATCAACGTTTCCAACTTCATGTTTGCTTCGATTTCAGGACGGGATTGATTGACCTCGCGCCGGATATCGGCGAGCGATTGCTGCTGCTCCGATGGCAGGCTGGCATTGATGCCCAGCGACACCGCAGTCTGGATGTTGATAAAGGTAGACACCGAGTTTTTGGTGGCCTGAACCGCAGCATCGAACTTCTGGATGAGCCGCAGACGCTTCGCGGTCGGAGGGGACTTTTTTAAGCTTTCCCCATACTTCTTTGTCTCAATATAGGCCTCAGGGGTTGAGGCCTCTTCTTCCAGTCGGGTGCATTTCATTCCCAGGGGCGAGTTAAGCCATTTCAGGATGGTTTTCAGGTCGCCAGTGGTAAGCTTTGTCCTAAATTCAGGGAGCATCTCCTCCTTAAGCAGCTCCGGTGCGAAGGCCTCCGGAGCCAGGGCCTTCATCAGCATAATGACCTGTTGGTCAGGTTTGATGAGACGATCCCCGGTTATGGGCGGCTGGTCGAGACCGGCCTGGAGGGAGGCAGGAAGCTCCCGCATCTGCTTTTCCAACCCCGACTTGATGTACAGTTCCTGGACCAGGGCCTCATGTTGATCTTGGCCGTAAGCTACGGCCGGTAATAAAATGAGCAGCAGCATCACCAGCCAGGCTTTGAGGCGCAGAGATTTTTCCATAATTCCGTTTATCTTTCACAGGGCTCAAATTGTCAGAGGTCAGGCGGTTTTCTTGAAGGCTAGGATTTGGTTCCGGGTTTTTCCGTCCCCTTCGTCCAATCTTCGCAGTGCCAGAACTTGCCGACCCCCTGGCCGAGCCGTTCGCACAGTCCCTTGTATTTATAAATCCAATGACGGCAGGTATGGCAGACTTTCAGAGGTCGCTCAGGATTAATCTGGGGCATGGTGTGGAGTCAGGTCCTTTTGATAAATTTTGTCGAGCAATTATAGCATGCTAAATTGAATTGGTCGTCAGGTCAAGGCGGAAATGGTCGAAGCCGGCCCCGGAAATGTCCACTTCGGTATCCAGGGTGACCAGGGAGACCCGGTCCCCTGCCACCATCTCTCCCAGGAGCAGGGGCGGGTGCAGCCCGGCCCGGTGAAAAGCCGGGGCCAGGTGGGGCACCATGTCCCGGCCGGCGGTGAAGAGGAGCAAGTAATCTTCGCCCCCCATCAATGCGAGCTTCAGGGGATCGGCTGGCAAATAGGGGGCGGCGGCCAGCACCCTGGGGGAGATGGGGACCGCAGCCGCCGGGATTACCGCGCCGACCCCGCTGGCCCGGCAGATATGATACAGATCCGAGGCCACGCCGTCGGAGGTGTCGATGGCCGCAGTGGCCAGGCCCGCGGCAGCCAGGAGGCGGCCGGCAGTTAATTGGGGCTGGGGGGCCAGATGCGCCTTGACCAGGGCTTCCTTAAGCTCCGGGTCCAATTCCGGCTGCTTTCTAAGGACCTCCAGGCCGGCTGCGGCTTCTCCCAAGTCGCCGGTGACATAGATCAGGTCCCCCGCCCGGGCCCCGGCGCGCCTGAGCATCTGCCGGGCCGGGACCCGGCCGGTAAGGGTGATGGTCAAGGTCAGCCTGCGCGGTGAAGCCACGGTGTCGCCGCCAATGATCGCAGCATGGTATTCCCGGGCGGCCTGGGCCAGGCCGTCGGCCAGTTCCAGGGCGTCACCGGGGTCCCGCTCTGGAGGCCAGCCCAGGGAGAACAGGGCCTGACCGGGCTCGCCGCCCATGGCGGCGATGTCGCTCAGGTTTACGGCCAGGGCTTTCCAGCCCAGTTGCGCCAAAGTAATGTAGGACAGGTTGAAGTGAACTCCCTCCACCAGGGTGTCCACGGTCCAGAGCAGATAATCGTCTCCGTTCAGACTTAGGGCGGCGCAGTCGTCGCCGATCCCCAAGACCACGCCCGGCGGTGGCGGTCCGAACTTGCGGCCCAGGGCTTCGATCAGGGCGGTTTCGCGGTTGGGGGATGGCTCTTTAGGTTGCATGATTTTTAGTGATTGCGAGACCTTTGCGAAAATCCCTTCCAACTAACCAGAGGGTCTCGTTAAACACAAGACGATGGAGAGCAGGCGCCCCCGCCGGCAATATACAGCCGGGGGCGGCTGTTATCCATGATTTTCGCAAAGGTCTCATTTCTTCTATGGGCGGATTTAAGCCGCCTATTGACTTGAACGTCCACATTGACGCCGGAGAAACAAATAATTAATTTCACCATATCTTAAGAGTCACCGATTCGCAAGGCAAGTGAGCGCAGCAAATCCGCGCCTGCAAGGGCCGAAAATTCTCTTTATGGGAGGCAGCCATGAAAGCGTTGAAAGCCAAGAAGGCCTGGGCCGTGGCTTATGATCCCCAGTATTTTTTGCAAATGGCAGAGGAATATGACGAGGACCGCCTGGAACAATTGAATGACCACCTGGCCAAAGGAGATTATGCCCTGGTAAGCGATGATACCCAAGGATTTGCCGGCGACCTGATAATCGATTTCGCCCTGAACCAGGAGTTCCCTTATCGAGCCTTGGTTATGCTTGAGAAATGAGTAGGGGCACGGCGTGCCGTGCCCGTAGGGGCGGGTTTGAAACCCGCCCCTACGATTTCGAGCCGGAGGCCGGCAAGGCTGGCTGCTTTTCTACTCCCGGCTGCGGAGTTTCATCAGCAGACGGAGGATTTCGAGATAGAGCCAGATCAGGGTGACCATTAGAGCAAAGGCGCCGTACCATTCCATGTATTTGGGGGCTCCCTGGAGGGACCCTTGCTCGATGAAATCAAAATCCAGCACCAGATTCAGGGCGGCGATAACGACCACTACCAGGCTAAAAACGATGCCCACCGGGCCGGCTCCATAGACCAAAGGAACGCTCACCCCAAACAGGCCCAGCACCATAGTAACGATATAAAATAAAGCGATGCCGCCGGTGGCCGCGAAGACGCCTTTCTTAAAGCTCTCGGTGGCTTTGATCAGCCTCGTTTTGTAGGCCAGGAGCAGAGCGAAACAGGTGCCGAAAGTAAGCGCCACCGCTTGAATGACGATACCAGGAAATTGGGCCTCGGCAATGGAGGAAACCCCGCCAATAACCAGGCCTTCCAGCAGAGCATAAAGAGGGGCGGTGACGCCGGACCAACTGGTTCTAAAAACAGTCACCAGGGCCACAATAAAACCGCCGATGGCTCCCACCGCCACCATCGGCATTACCGCGGCGGGATTGCCGGATTTGAAAAAGATGCTCCAGGTCCAACTGGCAGTGAGGCAGACCAGGAGCAGCAAGAGCAGAGCCTTGTTGGTAGTGCCCTGGATAGACATGACCTCTTCAGTCCGGGCGACCCGGCCAACTCCGGAGAAGGTGGTGGATCTGAGCGCCGGATTGGCGGTTCTCATACCCATAGCCATAATAGACCTCCAAACTGCAGGCTTAAGAGGACACGGCAGGTGTCCCCATTTATAGCAATTGCCAAAAGTTTTTTCCTAAATGTTGTGTAGCAACTTCTCAAAATCCCCCCTATCCCCCCTTTTTCAAAGGGGGGAACTCAGTGGAATTCCTTTAAAAGCCCCCCTTTGAAAAAGGGGGATTTAGGGGGATTTGAAAAGCCAGCCACCAGAAGAAACTTTTGGCAAACACTATAATTAATCATCGGAAACATCTTGGCAATCTTCAAGAATTATTCACACTTTATCATTAATCCGGGATAGAGCCCAAGAAAAATGGCGGGTGGGGCGGATCTAATTCATTGCAGCGGCTTGGGATCGCCGATGTTAGTGAGCTTATCGTAGTTGGAGATGTCCGCCTGTTTGATAAAGTAGCTCTGGCAGACGGAATCCAGTTCCGTGGCCGTGAGTTGAGGCGTTTCTCCCAGGAAGCGGGCCCGGTCCACCAGGTTCTCGATGAGATCCCGGGGGTGGCAGGCGGATAGGGGGCGGGAAGTGGCCACGTAATAACGTTCCAAAATATCCCAAACCAGCGCTTCGTCGAACTCCATGTCGAAATCCTGGCAAACCTTGCGAAAAATCGACACGTATTGGTTCGGCGTGACGTAGCCGATGAAGATCTTGTGCCGGATGCGCCGCAAGAAGGCTTCGTCGGCCAGGCTGTGAGGGTTCAGATTGGTGGAAAAGATAATGAGCTGGTCGAAGGGCACCCCAAACTGTTGGCCGGTGTGGAGGCAGCAGAAATCCTGGTGAGTCTCCAGAGGATACATCCAACGGTTGAGGAGCTGGGTCGGGGACATCTTCTGGCGGCCGAAATCGTCGATGATGAAGACGCCGTTATTAGCCCGCATCTGGTGGGGCGCCTCATAGAATTTCAACAGGGGGTTGAAGCGCAGTTCCAGGGAATCTTCGGTCATTTCGCCGCCGACGATAACCACCGGCCGCCGGCACAAGACCCAGCGGGGATCGTGGCGCAAGTTGCCATTGGTGTTTGCCGGTTGGTGGTTGACCTCATCGAAGAGGCGGATGATCTGACCATAGACGTAAAGGGCGAAAGGAATGTAAACCAGGTCTTCGAAGGCGTGGCCGATGGCGGTGGACATGACCGTCTTGCCGTTGCCCGAAGGACCGAACAGGAAAATGGAGCGGCCGCTGTTGACGGCCGGGCCGATCTTTTCCAAAAGGCCGGGATTCACTTCCAACTCGGAAAACGCCGCTTCGAGTTGAGGCATCTCCATTTTTTCCTGGTTGATGGACTGAAACTCAACCCAGTCCCAATAGTCTTCCAGGGGAACCGGGGCCGGCCCAATATAGCGGTTGGTTTCCAGGGCTTGCTCAGCCAGGGCTTTCCCCTGCTCGGTCAGGGCGTAATACATCTCCATGGACATCCGGCCCTTGGTGGAAACGGCGTCCCGGGGCCTGACAAAGATTTGATTCTGCTTCTTGAGATAGGAGAAGAGAGACTCCACGATGTTAGGACCGATCCGGATATCCCGGCACATTTCCCGGACAGAGAAGGTGTCCCGGAAATAGGCGTGCTTAAGAATCAGCTGAATCAACAGGTTTTGGGTGAGTCCGGTCTCTTCCAGGGTCTCGGGAATCGGGGGGTAGGCATAAATAAAGTCGTCCAGGATCTCCGGTTCCACCAGCTTCAGGTCCAAGAGATGTTTAGCCAGGAAACTCCGATTTTTCTTTTGGCGATACAGGGCTGGGGCCAATTCTTCTATGGTGAGGACACCGGCCTTAAGCAGGCGCTGGGCTAGATTCATGGCATCTCCATCAATAAGGACTGAAGACGGCGGACCGGAGAAGTTTTTGAACCAGGAGCTTGGCCACCATCCTTGGTCACCGTCAACTTCATGAGGAAAAAGAAGGTTGAGTGATCAGAGGCTCGAGGGTTGGTTCCTCGGCATCCTCCGGCTCCGCTGAAGGTGTCCCCCAAGAGGACCGGGGCAGCATCGATTCCTTGACGACCTTCAGGGCGATTTGGGCCAGATTACCGGCGGCCTTGCTCTTTTTGTTACTCAGGGGAAACTGATTCATGCGGCTGACCGCGGCTTCAAAGGCCGGATCATAGGAGACATGCCCCATGATCTCCGGCTTGAGGCTCAAGAAGTCGGTGCACACCGAATTAATGATATCCGGCGCGGTCAAATCGGTATTGGATTTCACCATATTGACCACCAGGAAGATCTGATAATCAGCCAGTAACTGGATGAGTTGGTCGTGAGACCTGGGAGACTTTTCCTTGAGTTGGGCCAGGAGTTCACTGACCGTCCCGACGCTCCCCTGGCCTTCGTCCTCACTTTGATACAAGAGGTCCATGACCTCTTGATCCTTGGCCATGTCCCGGGAGATCTTGCGGTAGAGGGCGCTCTTGATGAAGCCGTAAGCATTCTGCAAAGAAGTCGTTTGCGAGGTAAACAGGACGATTTTGCCAGGAGAATAATTGAAGAAATCCAAGAGGTTGAAGGCGGTGCCGGCGCCCAGGTCCAAAAGAACGTATTGGGCCGGCAGGGCTTCGATCTGGTTCAACAGCCTGATCTTTTGGGAATAGGTGGGGTTGGCGGACCCGAGGATATCGTCGGCGCCGCAAATCAGCCCGATCCCCTCTACCTGGGTGGGGATAATGATATCTTCGAGGCGGTCCACTTTTTTCATGAGAAAGTGTTCCAGGGTGACGTGGGGATAACGCACCCCCATCAGGGTATGCAGGTTGGCCCCTCCCAAGTCGCCGTCGATCAGGATGACCTTTTTCCCCAGGCGGGCCAGACTGATCCCCAGCCCCAGGGACACCATGCTTTTCCCGATACCCCCCTTGCCGCCGCCGATACTCCACAGTTTGATTCTTCCCAAATTCCCAGACAATTTATCCTCCTCACCTGAGAGCTGCTCGCCCCGGTCAATGAGAAGCTTTTCGATTTTTCCAGAAACGGAGAGCCTGCCAGGCTATTACCAGGGTGCCGCCGCACCACAGCAGTAAGCCAAAAAGTCTGAACTCCAAGGGACCGGAAAACTGCAGCGCCAGGCCAGCGAAAAGCAAGCCCAGAGCGGCCAGGCCTCCCTTGGTGACTACCAGCGGCAGCTTAGGAGCCCGGCTTTCCTGAGTCTGGTCCCATTGGTCCCAAAACCCTTTGATATCTTTAGCTGTATAGGGAATGTATTCCGCCAGCAGCTTCCGGGCTGACGGGTCCAGGTCGGTAATCTCCAGACAGAGACTAAGTTTGCCGTTATCATGGTCCTGAACGTTATACAGGGTCCAGTTAATGATGCCCTGAAGGTCGGTAACCTCTCCGGTCTCGCCGAGCAGGCGCAGGCTGCCCCCCTGGCCTTTTAAGGTTTCCCAGTTCATTTCAGTCCAGGGATTATTCACTTCCACAGTAGCAACCCCATTTACCAGATTCCGGATCACTGCCGGAAACTGCAACGGCGCTTCCCCGCCCGGTCGGTGGATCCGTAAGATCATAGCCGGTTTGGAGGCCCTGTTTTTGGCAGCCACAAACGGTTCAGCGGGCATAAGATTGCTCCTTCGGACTCTGGTAATCGGTTCCGCCGGCCGCCTATTGGGCCTTGGTCGGATGGTTCAAAAAACTCCTGGCCATCTGACCGGCTTTTTCCAACTTTTCCCGGAAAGACAGGCTGGCGTAATCGGGATTGATACTCACGTAATTTTTCAGAGAAAACAGCACCATCTGGACCTTGCTCCGGTCTTCGCCCAGGTCCGGGTTTTTGCTGAGGAAGTCCTGAACCATGGCTTTAACTTCTTGCAGTTTCCCGGACTTCTGACGCGGCTGTGGGGCGATGGACGCCATCCACGGTGGGACTGCCGCACCCATGTCGCCCGAGGAGGGAGGGGAGGCAGGTTGATTAGTCCCGGCCGCGGCGGGAGCACATTGTTCGATTTCCGCCACCAGACGTTCCAGCTCCGTAGCCTGGGTCTCCAGCCCCGATTGGAGAGCTTCGTTGCGGCAGCTTTCACCGATCACCTTCTCTCCCAGGACTGCCAGAAGCTGGAAAAACTGCCCGGAGACGGTCTTCTCGAATTTAGGCTGTGATGGCTCGGGTTCCGTCTCGCCCAAGAGTTGCCGGGTCAGTTCCCCCATCCCCAGAATCTGCTCCAATGGGGCCAGGGGCCCTGCCAGGGCAGGGGGTTCGGAAGATGAGCCTCCCGAAGCGGGGCCGGCCCACAACCCGGGGACGGCTGGTGCGGAGGCGGTCTTAAAGTTATCGCTGGCCAGGAGCTTTTGGAGATATTGCCACCTCTCGGGGTTATTGCGAGCGTCGCCGTGCGGGGCGTGCCACAATAAACCCAGGAGCGGTTGCGGATCTCCCAGTCCCACCGCCCTGGCCGCGGCAATGATGTCGCGGTAATATTTATCCATATCCAGCGGAGGCGCCATCAGGACCTTGAACAGACCGTCATATGGGATGATGGCCCGGTAGATTTCTTCCCAGCCGGGCATTTCCTGTGAGCGGCAGGCGTTGGGTGCGGCCTGTTCCCGAAGGAATTGCCAAACTGCCGGTTTGGGCGCTTGAGGCGGGTTTTCCCAGGGAGAGGTCAGCCAGCGCCAGGGGTCCCGGTCCTCCGGCTCGATGGAGGGGGGCGTCAAAACTAAGCCGCCTTCGCCGTAAATCAGGACGTCGCGGGCCAGAAAATGGGAGGGGGGGTTCTGGGAGTCCGGGGGTAGATAATAATAATGCTGCTCCCGGCAATTCCCTAGTTCGGCGACGCATTGGGCCCGCCAGTCGCCCAGCAGATCCAGGGACAGGGTGCCGCCGCCTTTATTGACTTCCAGGACCAGGAGGCGAGAGTTGCGGCCGGTGCGGACAGCCAGGTTCACCTGGACCCCTTCCAACCCCAAATCCGTCAGCTGTTTCCACCAAACCTCCTGGGGCTGGTGCAGATCCAGGCCGAGGTCAGCCCCTTGGGCCGTGATGAGGGTCAAATCCCAGCCCAGGGCCTGGTAGCGGGAGATGTATTCCCACAACTGGCCGTGGTGATCCAGATTCTCTTTGCGATCCAGGATATGGCCGATTTCGTCCTGGCCAATCCTGACGGTAAAATCTTTGGAACCCACTGAAGACCCTTTCCCCCGAGCATTTTGACCGGCAGACGGATAATTCCGCCTCAGGAATTCCGACAGAGAATCCTGTGCCTATATTGTTAAGTACAAGCAGGCTTGGAACAATCAGGGCAACCCTGATTCTGAGCTTCGTTTTTCCTCATTTTTGCCAAAAGCCGAGAAGGGAAGGGGAGTGAAGGTTGGGTGGATTGAGGAGCGATCACGAGGCGGAGCCTCCGGGTCTGGCATCCAGGTGATGTAAAGCCGCCAGCATGATTATGGTTCCCAGCAGCATCCAGATGGGCCCGAAGAGCCATAACATCAGGAGCACCCCGATATAGTAGCCCCGCATACCGGCGGTGTAATGGAAAGTGGCGTGGGTAAGGATGCCACCGACATATTCCGGGGTGATCTTATGGGCCAGGGTGGAGGGGATGTTGATCATGAAATTGACGTGGTTGAAGTAGCGAATGGCCAGGGTGAAGTTAAAGAAGATGACGAAGAAGTTGACGATAATTACCATGATCTTAAACAGCCACAAGGCTCGATGTTCCCGCACCAGTTCTTTGAGAAAGGGGGTGATTTCCGCCATCTTCTCAGAACTGGCCGCGACGCTGATCAATCCCAAACAGATGAGAATAGCCGTGGAGGCCAGAAAACTGGAGGCCATCACCCAGTTGCGCAGGGTCTGGACTGCCAGGATGTCCCGCTTTTCCTCCATAATGGATTGCACCCAATGGCCGCGCAGGTGATTGGTGATGCCTATGGCAGTAGTCAAGGGGCGGCGGCGCACCTGGTAGAACAGGCGCAGATGGTAGATAATCAATAACAGGAAGGAGGCGGAGGTGAGATAGAGTTCCAGGTAGGGCGTCGACTCGATCATGACTAAACCCTTTCAAAGATGACCGAAGATTGGCGCAGCCGTGCTTGCCAGCCACCCTAACATGCTTCGGGGCCGGATGCAATCGGGCAATTCCGCCTCCGTGATGACTGGCCGAAACCCCGAATTGGCGCGGAAGACTGACCTTAGCCCTTGAGAAAAGTTCCGGCAAGTTTTAATATGGCAGGGCAGGGGTGAGAATTAGACCGGGGACGGAAAACAGACCGAAGATTGAAGACCGGGAACAGCGGCTCTCGATTCTCCGGTCGCCTTCGGCTCCCTCAGAATGACAGGATAGTTGAGCCTAGATCAAAAAGTTAAGATTAGTAACTGAACCGAAAAACTGAAAACTCGAAACTCATGAGAGGGAAAATGAAGAAAATCGTCTTGTTGCGTCACGGGGAAAGCGTCTGGAATAAAGAAAACCGTTTCACCGGCTGGATCGATGTGGGCCTCTCCGAGCGGGGGGTGGAAGAGGCGGTGCAGGCGGGCCGCACCCTGGCCCGGGAGGGCTACGTCTTCGACGTGTGCTTCACTTCCATGTTGAAGCGGGCTATCAAGACCCTGTGGCTGGCCCTGGAAGAGATGGACCTGATGTGGCTGCCGGTTATGCATAGCTGGCGGCTCAATGAACGCCATTACGGGGCCTTGCAGGGCCTGAATAAGGCCGAGACCGTGGAGAAACACGGCATGGAACAGGTGAAGATCTGGCGGCGCAGCTACGACGTGCCGCCGCCGGCGCTGACCAAGGACGATCCCTATTACCCGGGCCGCGACCCCCGTTATGCCGACATCAACCCTTCAGATATCCCCCTCACCGAATGCCTGAAAGACGTGGTGGCCCGCTTCCTGCCTCATTGGCACGAAGTTATTGCTCCGGCGGTGAAGGGGGGCCAACGGGTGCTGATCGCGGCCCACGGCAACAGTCTCCGGGCCCTGGTGAAATATCTGGATAATGTCCCCGATGCGGAGATCGTCGGCCTCAATATCCCTACCGGCATACCCCTGGTCTATGAGCTCAATGATGATCTGACCCCCATCCGCCACTACTATCTGGGTGACCCGGAGGCCGTGGCCAAGGCTATTCAATCGGTGGCCGACCAGTTGAAGAAGAAAGGCTGAACCGGGGCAAAAAAGAATATGGAGAGCAGGCGCCCTCGCCTGCCAAGGAACAGCCGGGGCGGCTGTCCTCCATTAAAAATTGGATTAGGCCTGCGAAGCCTTCCCCTCCCGGGGGGTATCCAGGACCTGACGGACCTTGACCGTCAATTCATGCTGTCTGAAGGGTTTTTGCAGAAAGGTCAGGCTTGCATCAAGTACGCCCTGGCGGAACAGAACATCCTCGGCATAGCCCGACATGTACAGCACCTTGATCTCCGGCCGCAGCCGCATCAGGCGTTGGGCTAACTCCCGGCCGCTCATCTGGGGCATCACCACATCCGTTAACATCAGGTGGATCGGTTCGCTATACTGCTCGCAAAACTCAATAGCTTCCCGGCCGTTGTGAGCCTCCAAGACTTTATAGCCGTTGATCTCCAAGGCATTCTTGAGCAATTTCCGGAGGATCTCTTCATCTTCCACCAGCAGGATGGTTTCTGAGCCGCGTAGGGGCTCCTCATCCGAGGTCTTGGCTTCAAAATATTCCAGAAAATCTCCCACCGCGGGCAGGAAAACTTTGAAGGTGGTTCCCATGCCAGGCTTGCTAACGACCTCGATGAAGCCGCCGCTCTGTTTGACAATGCCATAGACCGTGGAGAGTCCCAAGCCGGTGCCGCTGCCCACCTCCTTGGTGGTAAAGAAAGGTTCGAAGATGTGATCCACGGTCTCGGGGGCCATGCCCAGGCCATCATCGGTGACCCCTATGAGGATATAGGGGCCGGGGACAAAGTCCGAATGGTTCCGGCCATAAGCTTCATCAAGATTGACATTGGCAGTAGAGATGATGAGTCTGCCGCCCTGGGGCATGGCATCCCGGGCGTTGATCGCCAGATTCAAGATGACCTGTTCCATCTGGCCGGCGTCGGCCTTGATAATTGCCAGCAGCGGTTCGAGATTTAAAAAGAGTTCGACATCTTCACCGATGAGACGGCGCAGCATCTTTTCCAAATCACCGATGACGCTGTTGAGATTGAGCTTTTGGGGTTGCAGCATCTGCTTGCGGCTGAAAGCCAAAAGCTGCCGGGTCAACATGGCGGCCCGGTCCGCGGCCTTCCGGACCTCTTCGCCATAGTGATAAGGGGTCTCGTTGGGGTCGAGATGGCTCATCAACATTTCGGTGTAGCCGATGATGGCTCCCAACATATTGTTGAAATCATGGGCCACTCCACCGGCCAGGCGGCCCACCGCCTCCATTTTTTGGGCCTGCAGGAGTTGTTTCTCCAACTCCTTGTGTCCAGTAATGTCCATGGAGAAGCCCAGGATGGCGTCATTACCCTGGTAGGTGGTAGGGGTGACCGTCTCCAGAATCCACCTGACTTTTCCCTCTTGGGTAATGATCCGGTATTCATAAGCGGTGGCGCTCTTGCCCGCCAGCATGCTGGCCGCCTTCTGTTCCACCTCGCGCCGGTCTTCCGGGTGGACCAGATTCGCCGGGTCCATCAAGTACAATTCATCTTTCTCGAAACCGGTAATATCCTGAAACCATTGATTAATAATCTGAAATTTGCCGGCTTGGCTAATATAGATGCCGATGGGCGAGGCCGCAATTAAATCCCTGGATAGTTCTTCGGCCTCCTTCCGCTCAGTAATATCCTGCATAAAACCTTCATAAAAGAGGACCGCGCCGTGATCGTCTTGCACAATCCGGGCACTCTGGGAGACCCAGAGTTTGCCGCCGTCTTTTTTGGAAATCTGACATTCGAATCCCTTGACAAACCCATGGCTGTTCATCAGCCTTTGACAGTCATCCCAGCGTTTGGGGTCAACATAAAGCTGATTTTCAATGTCCATAATTTCGGTGATCATTTCTTCGGGAGAAACGAAGCCGTGCATCTTAGCCATGGCGGGATTGGCGCTGAGGAAGCGGCCCTTAGGAGTGCTTTGAAAGATGCCTTCAACGGCGTTTTCAAAGATAGTTCGATATTTTTCTTCGGCACTGCGCAGCGCCTTCTCCGCCCGCTTCCGTTCGGCGACCTCCCCTTGGAGTTGCACGTTCTTTTCGCCGATCTCCTGTTCGCGGATAGCGGCTCCTTCCAGTCGGGTCCTGAGGACGACGTTGCGGGTGTTGGTCCACCAGGCCACGCCGCCTCCGACCAGGGAAAAGATCGATAGGGAACCCAAAACCGCCAGCAGATGCCAGGGGGAAAGATAGCCCAATAATTCACGGGCCGGTATAGCCCCCACCAGAAGCAGGGGCGTATCTTGGACCGGCATCCAGGTGGAAATCATCTCCACCGCCCCGCCGGCAGGTTTTGCCAACTTAAAGCGATGGTATTCCAGGTCTGCCAGTCCGGAGACAATGGGTAAGACCGTTGAGACGTCGGGGCCATTCGTCTCAGTGGGCAGATAAAAATTACCCTGGCTGGAAAAAATCCGCAGGATCTTTTTTTGGAATTGACTATCGGCCCCGATCAGGTGTTTGTGGACGGTTTCGGTGGAAATCCAGGCGACGACCTGACCTGAGTAGGTCCCTTTAAAAAAATAAGGGCAAGACACGATCAACTGCGCCGTGCCGTTTAACTTTTTGACTACCACCACCGGGGAGGAGTTCAACGGCGTCAAAAATTGCCGGCAATAGGTTCCCTGGGATTCCGGGTTCGGCGTTTTCTGGCTGTCTATCAGGCATACCCCGGAGTTGTCCGCGAAGATGAAGCGGGTATAGATTCGGTCGCGGCCCAACTTGCGCTCTTGCAAAACCTGTTTAAAACTTTCTTGAATAGCGATCAGACTGGCTCTGAGGCCATATTCCATGGACATCCCCAGGGCTTTATTCTCAAAAAAAATGGAAATCTCCCGCTTGG
>JAMCQY010000296.1 GCA_023381945.1 Deltaproteobacteria bacterium | reverse complement strand
ATGAAGATTGGATAAAGCCTACCAAATTGGAATTCCTTATCTCGCTGTTTGTCCTGACATTGTAGCGGCAGGAAATAAAAGTTTGGATTTCTCACTTAAATGGCTTGAAAAGTTGCCCGCCGATTGGCCGTGGTATTTGGCGGTGCAAGATGGAATGAAATTCTCGGAAGTTTTTCCCTTGCTTCCAAAGTTCCAAGGAATCTTTTTAGGAGGTAGTGATGCTTTCAAGCGACAAGCTCCATTTTGGCTAAATCTTGCGCATCTTGCGGATATAAATTTTCATTATGGACGAACTGGCATAATTCGCAAAATAGATCATGCAATAATTTGTAAATCAGATTCTCTCGATTCATCATTTCCTTTATGGACGGTTCCAAGATTTAATGCCTTTGTTGATTATATTTGCAATCCAAAAGAACATCCACGGTTAATCTCCAAGGAGGAAAGTTATGTCTTATCGTAAAGGTGGTTTGGATTGGCACCGCTATTCAACCTATGAAACTATTCCCCAATATGGCCCCGGGACAAAGCCTTAAAAAACTTAGACAAATCTCCTTCATTGAACGAGAAACCGGAAATTAAATCGTGACTAAAGTATATAATTCCCAAAATAAATTAGCAGGTTGAGGAATGTTGCCTGACCTCCATATCCCCGCGGTCGCCTGGTTCCCCTCCGAGCGGGCCGCCCTGACCCTGCCGGCGGACCTGACCGTGAGCCAGTGGGCCGAGGCGCACCGGGAATTTCCCAAGGACGCCTCTTTTCCGGGGCGCTGGGACCCGCATAAGGCCCCCTATACGGTGGGGCCCATGGACGCCTTCACCGACCCGCGGGTGGAGCGCCTCACCTTGATGGCCAGCGCCCGCTCGGTGAAGACGGAATGCTGGATGAACATGCTGGGCTATATCATCTGCCAGGATCCGGGGCCGGCGCTGGTGGTGGCGCCCACCGAAACCAAGGTGAAGCGCATCTGCAAGCGCATCACCAAGATGATTAAGGCCAGTCCGGAGTTGCGGCAGTACCTCACCGGTAACCCGGACGACCTACAAAAGAGGTCCATCGTCTTAAAGCACATGGAGATCATCTTCGCCACCGCGGGTTCGGCCAGCGACCTGGGGGAATTCGAGGCCCGCTACGTCTTCGAGACCGAGACGGACAAGTACCAGGAGACCGCCGGGGGCTACGGCTCACCCACCCAAATGGCGGAAATGCGGGCCCTGACCTTCTGGAACCGCAAGATCATCACCGACTGCAACCCGACGGCGCCGGACGGCTTTATCAGCAAGGATTACGACCGCTCGGACCGGCGCAAACTCTGGGTGCCCTGCCCGCAGTGCGGCGGCTACCAGGTCCTGGACTTCTTCCGGCTGAAGCACCGGGGCGAGAAGCGCATGGACTGGCCCAAGCCCCTGCAGGAGCCGGAATATATCAAACAGACCCGGCCGGCGGTCTATGAATGCCGTTTCTGCGGGGCGGAGATCGAGGAGCGCCACAAGGAGGCCATGATCGCCGCCGGGGTCTGGTCCTCGCAGCCGGCGGATATTTACGGGTTCCCCCTGGAACTCGGCGAAATGCCCCCGGACGGCTCCCGGCCGGAACCGGCCCTACCGGCGGCGCACGTGGGCTGCTGGTGGAATACCATGATCAGCGCCTTCGCCTCCTGGCAGGAGATGGCGGCGAAATTTTTCGAGGTGCAGAAGGACCGGGAGCAGCGCCGCACCTTCTGGAACGAATGGCTGGGGCTGGTCTGGAAGGAGGTGGTGACCGAGCGGCCGGCCGCGGCGGTCCTGAACCTGTGCAGCCACCGGCCCCCCATGGAACTGCCGGAGGACGTCCTGGGGATCACCGCCGGGATCGACAATCAGAAACGGGGCTTCTGGATCTCGGTATGGGCCTGGCAGTTGCTGCGGGAAAGCCGCTCCCTGGAGCAGCATATGATCCGCTACGGCTATGTCCAGCATTTCGAAGAGCTGGAGGAGTGGCTGTTCCGGGATCTGTACCGCAACCACAACAGCAGCGTCGAATTAACCGTCAGTTATGCGGCCATCGACACCGGGGGCGGGGAAGGGGAGCCCGGGGAGGCCACCCAGACCGACCAGATCTATAACTGGCTGCGCCGGTCCGGCCGCGGCCGGGTCTTCGGGATCAAGGGGGCCTCCAAGCCCGGCCCCGGCGCCCTGAAGGCCTGGCGGAGCACCAGCGCCAAGACCCCGGCCATCCCCGACGGCCTGTGGCTGCTGGACACCCACGCCCTGAAAGAGGCGTTTTGGAGCCGGGTGGCGGAAGGCAAGGTGCATCTGCACGCCGGGACCAAAGAGGATTTTGCCGCGCAGTTGACCGCCGAGATCAAGGTGCGGGTCAAGAACAAGGAAGTTTGGCAGAATGTCGGCAACCGGGCCAACCATTTGCTGGATACCGCGATTTACGCCCTGGCCCTGGCGGAGCCGGAATGGCTGAACATCATCCGCTGGCCGGTGGTGCAGCCGCGGGACCAGGCGGCCGGCGAGTTCAATGGCCCGGGGACCCTTAATCCGCTCACCGGCAAGCCCCGGGGGAGCTTTTTCAAGAGGGGATGAGGATGGCGATGAAGGTAAGCGGCTTAGTGGATACCCATCAGGCGGCGCAGATCTTGAGCTGTAATCCCAAATATGTGCGGGATTTGATCCGGGGCAAGGTAAGCGGCAAAAAGCTGCCGGCTTTCAAGGTGGGCCGGGAATATAAGCTCAAGCGGGAAGATGTGATTAAATTTTTGGAAAGCTGCCGGGTGGATGAAGAAAATTTCTATGAATAACTGGAGGTTAAGCCTTTTGAGCGTATTTGAGCGTATTTGACGACCCTGGAGCGTATTCGTCGACCCTGGAGCGTATTTGAGCACCCTGGAGAGCCTTGAGCTCTCTTTTTTTTTGTTTGAAACTGGCGGCATGGCTTACACCGCAGCCCAAGTCGACCAGATGCTCAGCGAAGTACAGGCGGCCATCAGTAAAATCCTCACCTCCGGCGAGGAATATCAGGCCGGGGGCAATCTTTCCCTGCGCCGCGCCAGCCTGGCGGCTTTGCAGAAGCGGGAACAATGGCTCCTGGGGTTGCAGGCGCAACTGGCCGGGGGCAACAAGACCCTGGCCCGCTGCGGGAGGCCGCAATGAGCGCCCCGCTGCCCAGCACCTACCGCCAGGCCCCGGGTTCGGGCCTGATTTTGCCCTCTTCCCTGATCAGTCAACTGCGCTTTGAGGCGACCGCGGAATTCCGGGCGGCGGCGGCCAACCGGCTGCGGAACGGCTGGAACCTGGGGCGCAGCAATGCCACCCCGGCCGCCTGGACCCTGCAGCGCCTGCGGGAATATTGCCGGGACCTGGAGCGCAACGACCCGGTGGCCAGCGGCACCATCGACACCTTCGGGATCAACATCGTGGGTCAGGGTTTGCAGCCGCAAAGCAAACTGCGGGCCGAAGCCCTGGGCATCTCCGAGGCCCGGGGCCAGGAGCTGCAACGCCAAGCCGAAAACATCTTTTCCTCCTGGAAGGCGTATGCCGACTCCGCCAACCGCGGCAACTTCGATGAGCAGCAGTTCATGGCCCTGTGCACCATCATCCGGGACGGCGAGATTTTCGTGCATCCCACCTGGGCGGCGGAGTCCTGGCGCCCCCTGGGCCGCTGCCTGGAACTGCTGGAAGCGGACCGCCTCACCACCGTGGGGGCGCAGACCCAGACGGGCCGGGAAACCGGCATTGATGTGGGCTCCCGGGGAGAGCCGGCTTTTTACAATTTCACCAAGGTCGATCCCACCAAGGGCATCAGCCATCTCAGCGGCGCCACGGAGCGCATTCCGGCCTGGGATCAGGACGGCCGCCCCAATATTTTGCACCTCTACCGGGCCCGGCGGCCCAACCAGATGCGCGGCACGCCGCTGTTCGCCCCGGTGATCACCCTCTTCCAGGACATGGCCGATTTTGTCGAGGCCCGGGTGGTGGCCGCCAAGGTGGCCTCCTTCCTGTCGGTGTTTGTCACCCGCAACCCGTCGTATGGCAGCAGCGGCTTTGTCACCGACCGGGAAGCGGGCACCAACAAAAATATTGAGGACCTGGAGCCCGGGGAGATTCGTTACCTGGAGAACGGCGAAGCCGTCAATGTGATCGACCCCAACAAAGGCGGCGATACCTTTGCCGGGTTTAACGAAGAGATTTTGCGGCTGATCGGGGTGGGCATCGGCCTGCCTTTCGAATTGCTGGCCAAGAATTTTTCCAAAACCAATTATGCCAGCGGGCGGATCGCCCTCCAGGAAGGCCGGCGGATGTTCAGCGGCTGGCGCTCCTGGCTGGCGGCCAGGTTTTGCCAGCCGGTCTGGGACATGGTGCTGGAAGAGGCCGTGCTGCGGGATATGTGGCCGATCCGCCGCCGGGATTTTTACGCCAATCGCCGGGAATATCTGCGGGCCTCCTGGCTGGGGGGCGGCTGGGGCTGGGTGGATCCGGTCAAAGAGGTGGCCGCGGCCATCGCTGCCATCCTGGCGGGCCTCTCCACCCATTCCCGGGAACTGGCGGCCCTGGGGGAGGATTGGCAGGAAACCTTCAAGCAGCTATTCATAGAAAACCAATATTCCGGCCAATTGGGATTGAATTTTGTGGCCCCCAAGGGGGCGCCCGTCCCGGTGTCCAACGAGGGGCAGCAGCAAGCCATGAATTTGCCGGAAATTCTAGGCTTGTTGAGCCAGATTGCCGCGGCCTCGGAAGGAGAAGAACATGCCCACCGGTAAAACTGAAACCGCCTATCCCTTGCTGGCCGCCTCCTTCTTTGGCAAATGCTGGGCCCTGGAGCCGGGCAAGCTGGATGAAATCCTATCTTTGGCCGAGGCGATCCAGGACGGCAAAAAGATCGACTGGCCCGCGGCGGCCACCGGCAAAAGCGGTCTGCGGGCGGAGGAGTCCTACCAGGTGCAGGACGGCGTGGCGGTGATCCCGGTTTACGGCGTGCTGGACAAGCGCATGAATATGTTTTCCGCCATGTCCGGGGGCACCAGCTATGAGCTGCTGGGCCAGCAAATCCAGCAGGCTCTGGCCGATCCGAATGTTTCGGCCATTGTTCTGGATGTGGAATCTCCCGGCGGCTCCGTGGACGGGGTTAAGACCGTAGCTGATCAGATTCTGGCCGCCCGGGGGCAAAAACCCCTGGTGGCCTTCGCCAACGGTCAGATGACCTCGGCGGCCTACTGGATCGGCTCGGCGGCGGACCAGGTGATGGCTAATGACACCGCCATGGTGGGCAGTCTGGGGGTGCGCATGGTGCACCGGGACCTGTCGGCGCAGGATGCGCAGAAGGGTATCAAGCGCACCGTGATCTATGCCGGCAAATACAAGAATGTGGGCAGCGACGCCGAGCCCTTAAGCGAGGAAGATCACCAGGTGCTGCAGGCTCGGGCCGATACACTCTATCAACTTTTCCTGGACGGTGTGGCCCGGAACCGGGGCCAGGATCCCGCGGTCGTGCATCAGGAAATGGGAGACGGGAAGATCTTCATCGGCCAGGCGGCCCAAGCCGCTGGCCTGGTGGATCAGATTGGCGAAATGCCGGATGCCTTGGCGATGGCGAAAAATATGGCTCCGCAAAAGGGGCAAAGGAGGCAGAGCATGGACAGAGCAACGTTGGAAAGCCAGCACCCGGAGCTGTTCGCCGAGGTCAAGGCGTTGGGCGCGGCGGAGGCTCAAAAAGAAATGAATGAGGACTGCAACGAAATGAAAAAGGAGGGGGCGAGAGCCGAGCGCAACCGAGTGGTGGAGATGCTGGAGTACGAAGGCGACGCCGCCCTCACCCTGGCCGCGGTCAAGGAGGGCAAGAGCTTTGCCGACCTGGTGAAGGCCGACCGCCAGGCCGAGAAGGAAGGCAAGGCCCAGGGGCTGCAAGGCCTGCAGGGCCAGGCCACCTCTCCCCTGGGCCAGCAGCCCAGCGGCGGCGGCACCCCGGGCACTGAGACCTTCGAGGCCAAGGTGCAGCAGCTCATGGACGGCAAGCAGCTCAGCCGGTCCAAGGCCATCATCCAGGCCGCCCAGGATTTCCCGGAACTGCATGCCGATTACATCAAGCGGGCGAACCCGCAGAAAAAGTAAGGCCGGCGCCAACCGGTAAAATTATAAGGAGGTAAGTCATGCAGAATGATGTGGGTTATCCGACTTTTATTGCCAATGGCGCCCTGGCGGCCAAACGGCATGTCAAGTTGAGCGCGGGGACGGTCACCAATCCGGCCCAGGTGGAATATGCCGGAGCCGGGGAAAACGGCATCGGCATCACCCAATATGCCGCGG
>JAMCQY010000086.1 GCA_023381945.1 Deltaproteobacteria bacterium | reverse complement strand
TGGCGACGCTGCCCGAAGGGGTGGAGATGGTGATGCCGGGCGACAACGTAGCCATGGAAGTGGCTCTCATCACCCCCGTGGCCCTGGAAGAGGGGCTTAGATTCGCCATCCGGGAAGGCGGCCGCACCGTCGGCGCCGGCGTGGTGAGCGCCATTGTGGAATAAATCATGAGAGACATAATTACCTTAGCCTGTACTGAATGTAAGCGGCGGAACTACACGACCACCAAGAACAAACGGCGCACCCCCGATCGGCTTGCCTTCAAAAAGTACTGCAAATTTTGCAGGGATCACACCCTTCATCGCGAGAGCAAGTAGGCAAAGTGGGACAAGACAGGCCAGTAGCTCGAACGGTTAGAGCGCCGGTCTCCAAAACCGGATGTTGGGGGTTCGAATCCCTCCTGGCCTGCCAGTTAAAGGGGTGAGGATATCGGGACGAAGAGGTCGCAGACTATCTATCCGGGTTACCAGATTCTCTCCTTGATTTCTCCTGACCGAGGGACCTTAGGCCATTAACGATCTTTGTCTGGCGGCGACTAGCTTAACACGCGGGTGGAACGCCTCCCGGAAGCTCATAGAGTGAAATCGGCATGAAGAAAACCAAAACGAAGCTCAAAGAAACCGAGGCCGGCAGCGGCGGCGCCCGGAGTCAAGTGGTCAAATTAAAGCCAGGCAAGGCCAAGGTTTCGTGGTTTAAAAAGATTCCACCGGTTAAAAGCTACGCCCATACTGTTACGCAATTCATTTCGGAAGTGGTCAGTGAACTGAAGAAGGTCATCTGGCCCAACCGCAAAGAAACCCTGGGGACAACCGGGGTGGTGCTGATTTTGGTGATTCTCAGCGCCGCCTATCTGGGGATGGTGGATTACTTGTTGTCCCATATTGTGCGCCTCCTAATCGACTGAGGCAAAAGGACGCGGCCGTGGCCCTGAAGTGGTACATCATCCATACATATTCCGGCTTTGAGCAGAAGGTGAGGAACGCCATCCTGGAGCGGGCCAAGGCTCGGAATATGGAGGAATTGGTTCCCGAAGTCCTGGTGCCCACGGAGACGGTGGAGGAGATGGTCAAGGGCGAGCGCAAACTTTCATCTCGCAAATTTTACCCGGGCTATATCCTGGTGCACATGGAACTGACCGATGAGACCTGGCACCTGGTGAAGGATACTCCTAAAGTCACCGGCTTCATCGGCAGCAAGGACGAACCGGTGGCCATTCCCGAAGAGGACGCGGCCAAGATCATCGCCCAGATGCAGGAAGGAGTGCTCCGGCCCAAGCCCAAGATCAAGTTTGAGCAGGGGGACAAGGTGCAGGTTACCGACGGCCCCTTTGCCAATTTTGCCGGAGTGGTGGATGAAGTGCGGCCGGACCGGGGCCGGGTGCGGGTGATGATCAGCGTCTTCGGGCGACCCACGCCGGTGGAGTTGGAGTTTACGCAACTAGAAAAGATTTAATGTAGGGGTGGACCCAGGTGTCCGCCCTATGAGGGAAAACCCGCGGGTGCCCCCCCTTCAAAGGATACGCAACTATGGCCAAAAAAGTAATCGCCCAGATCAAACTTCAGATTCCGGCTGGCCAAGCCAATCCGTCGCCGCCCATCGGCCCGGCTTTGGGGCAGCACGGAGTCAATATTATGGAGTTCTGCAAGAGCTACAACGCCAAGACCGCGGGACAGGAAGGGACCATCATCCCGGTGCTGATCACGGTCTACGCCGACCGCTCCTTCACCTTTGTGACCAAGACGCCGCCCGCGGCGGTGTTGATCAAGCAGAAGGCGCAGTTGGCCAAAGGCGCCAAGGAGACGGGCCGGGAGAAGGTGGGCAAGATCAGCCAGGCGCAGTTGGAAGAGATAGCCAAGCTCAAGATGCCGGATTTGAACACCACCGATCTTACGCAGGCGATGCGTAGTATTGCGGGGACTGCCCGGAGTATGGGTGTGGAGATAGAGTAGGGGCGACCCGCTGGGTCGTCCGTATCTAAAATAAAGTCAAATAATGGCGACCCAGCGGGTCGCCCCTACAGAGGTGCTACCGATGGCCAAACATGGCAAGAGATATCGGGAGGTCGCCGGCAAGGTTGACCGCAATCGCCGCTACCCTTTTACGGAAGCGATGGATTTGGCGGTCCAGACGGCCTCCAGCAAGTTTGACGAAACCTTAGAGGCCGCCGTGGTCCTGGGAGTCAACCCCCGCCACGCCGACCAGATGGTGCGGGGCGCGGTGGTGTTGCCGCATGGCCTGGGGAAGACCGTGCGAGTGCTGGTCTTCGCCAAAGGTGAGAAAGAAAAGGAAGCCCTGGACGCGGGCGCCGATTACGTGGGCGCCGATGACCTGATCGAGCGCATCAAGGGCGGCTGGATGGAGTTCGACAAGGCCGTGGCCACGCCGGACCTGATGGGATCGGTGGGCAAGATCGGCAAAATCCTGGGCCCCCGGGGCCTGATGCCCAATGTTAAAGTGGGCACGGTGACGTTCGACGTGGGCAAGGCCGTCAATGAGCTGAAGGGCGGCAAAGTGGAGTTCCGGGTGGACCGGGCCGGGGTTATTCATGCCCCGGTGGGCAAAGTCTCCTTCGGTCCGGAAAAGCTGCTGCAGAACCTGGCGGCCCTGATGGATGCGCTGATGCGGCTGAAACCGGCCACCAGCAAGGGAACCTATATGAAGGGCATCCATCTTTCCACCACCATGGGCCCCGGTATCCCGGTGGACAACACCGACGTAAAAAATCTTCTGAGAGCGCAGTAAAGGAGGTCCGGGGTGCGCGAGGTAATCAAGGAAAAAGATAAGATCGTCCAGGATATCCGGGAGAAGGTATCGCGGTCCCAGATCGGCATCCTCACCGACTTTAAGGGCTTAAAAGTCGAAGAAATGACCAAGCTGCGCCGCCAACTGCAAGAGGCTCAGGCGGAGCTGAAAGTGGTGAAGAACACCCTGCTGCGCCGGGCCGCGGCGGATGAGTCGCCCATCTCCCCAATGCTTGACAAATTCACCGGGCCCAACGCCCTGACCCTGGGTTACGCTGATCCCGTGGCGCTGGCCAAGGTGATGACCAAGTTCGCCCAGGAAAAGCCGCAGTTGGAGATCAAGGCGGCGGTGCTCTCCGGCCAGCTTTTGAGCGCCAAAGACCTGGAAGCTTTGAGCAAGCTGCCGTCCCGGGAGGTGCTGTTGGCGCAGTTGTTGGGGCTGCTCAATAACGTGCCCACCGCATTAGTTACGGTGCTGGCCGGGGTGATTCGAAATTTCCTCAATGTCCTGGTGGCTTACCGGGATAAGAAGGCGGAAACCGAAGGTTCGGGCGAGGCGGCGGCAGAGGCCGCGCCGGCGGAATGAACTAATTGGTGGGGCAGGCGTCCCTGCCTGCCCGAATACAGCATCTTAGGCAGGCACGGAGGCCTGCCCCACCCAAGAAATCATGGCAATGAGCGCCACCGGCGAATAACCGAGGCGAGAACAACATAAAAACTCTTGTGCATTTAGTTTAAGGAGGAAGAGCAATGGCCATTTCCAAAGCTGAGGTAGTGGACTACCTGGCCAATATGACGGTACTGGAGCTCTCCACGCTCATCAAGGAGCTGGAAGAGAAATTCGGCGTGTCCGCGGCGGCCCCCATGGCCATGGCGGCCATGCCCGGAGCGGTGGCAGGCGCGGAAGCCCCGGCGGCCGAAGAAAAGACGGAATTCGACGTGGTCTTGACTGTCTGCGGCGCCAATAAGATTCAGGTGATCAAGGAAGTGCGGGCGGTCACCAACCTGGGCTTGAAAGAAGCCAAGGAAGCGGTGGAAAACGTGCCCACCACCCTGAAGGAAGCCGTCTCCAAAGCCGAAGCAGAAGAGATTAAGAAGAAATTGGAGGCCCAGGGGGCTACCGTCGAGATTAAGTAGGTCCCTTTGATACTGCTTACCCCCGGAAACAGGAGCTGAGCGAATTCGCTTCCGGCGTGAAACAGGGGGGATGGAGAAAAGTGGAAAGGGGAAAGGGAAAGGAGAGGAATCAGAGGATTCCAACTTTTCGCCTTTTACCCTTTTCGCCTTTTCTCCGATGATTAACGGCCATATTATCAAGGAGTATCCATGGCCAACGTCTTATCACCTTTAAAGTTACACCGAAAGAATTTTGGCAAGATCGAGCGGATCGTGGATATCAGCAATCTCATTGAGATGCAGAAGGAGTCCTATCGCCGTTTCTTGCAGAAAGACGTGCCGCCGGAGGCGCGTTCGGAATACGGCCTGCACGGCGTGTTCAAGAGCGTTTTTCCCATCAAGGACTTCAGCGGCGCCTGTTCCCTGGAATTCGTGGAATACGGACTGGGGGACCCCAAGTACGACGTGGACGAATGCCAGCAGCGGGGCATGACCTTCGAAGTCCCCATGAAGATTCGGGTCCGCCTGGTGGTCTACGAGACCGGGACCGAGGTGAAGTCCCAGATGGTCAGGGACATCAAGGAGCAGGAGATCTATTTCGGCACCCTGCCCCTGATGACCGAGAACGGCACTTTTATTATCAACGGCACCGAGCGGGTGGTGGTCAGCCAGTTGCACCGCTCGCCGGGCCTGTTCATCGACCATGACCGGGCCAAGATCCACTCCAGCGGCAAGATCATCTATTCGGCCCGCTTAATTCCGCTGCGGGGTTCGTGGATCGACTTCGAATTCGATCCCAAAGACATTTTATACGTCCGGATCGACCGCCGGCGTAAATTCCCGGCTACCATTCTGCTGAAGGCCCTGGGCTACTCGACTGAAGAACTGCTCAATTTCTTTTATAAGACCGAACACATCACTTTGATTGAAGACGGCTTTATCCGGCCGGTGGTGCAGGATATTTTGCAGGATAAAACCACCACCAACGATATCGTTGATCCTAAAAGCGGCGAGATCATAGTCAAAAAGATGAAACGGCTGACTCCGGCGCTGCTGCGCAAGCTGGAGAAGGCCGGGGTGACCGAGATTCCGTGGGCCGCAGGGGATCTGATCGCCCGGGTGGTGGCGCACGATATTTTGGACCCGGAAAGCGGCGAAGTTCTGGTGCAGTGTAACGAGGCCCTGGCCGAGGACAAGATCGCAGTGCTGCGGGAAAAGGGTATCAAGGAGATTGATCTCCTGTTTATTGATGGCGTCAACGTCAGCCCTTGCCTGCGGAACACCCTGTATGCCGATAAGACTGCCAATGTCAAAGACGCCATTCTGGAGATTTACCGCCGGCTGCGGCCCAGCAACCGCCCCAATGAAGAAGTGGCGACCACTTTCTTCCAGAACCTCTTTTTCAACCCCGAATACTACGATCTCTCACCGGTGGGCCGGCTGAAACTCGATTTGAAGCTGCGCAAGGAGGAGGAGCGCCTGCCCCTGAACCAGACCACCCTGGTGCGGGAAGACATCCTCCTGGCAGTGAAAGAACTGATCACCCAGAAAGACAAGGAAGGCCCGGTGGACGACATCGACCACCTGGGCAACCGGCGGGTGCGCGCCGTGGGCGAACTCCTGGAGAACCAGTTCCGGGTGGGCCTGGTTCGGATGGAGCGGGCCATTAAGGAACGCATGGCCATCCAGGACCTGGACACCCTGATGCCCCACGACTTGATCAACGCCAAGCCGGTGCAGGCGGTAATCAAGGAATTTTTCGGCACTTCCCAGTTGTCGCAATTCATGGACCAGACCAACCCGCTTTCCGAGATCACCCATAAACGGCGCTTAAGCGCCCTGGGACCGGGAGGCTTAACCAGGGAACGAGCCGGGTTTGAGGTGCGGGACGTGCACCCCACCCACTACGGCCGCATCTGCCCCATTGAGACGCCGGAAGGTCCCAATATCGGCCTGATTGTGTCGTTATCCACCTTCGCCCGGGTAAATGAATTGGGGTTCATCGAAACCCCTTACCGGGTAGTGGAGAAGAAGGCCTCAGGCAATAAAGTAGAGACCCGGGTTACCCGGGAGGTCCGGTATTTGAGCGCCCTGGAGGAAGGCGACCGGGTGATTGCCCAGGCCAACGCCCCCCTGGATGGTAAAGGGCGGTTTAAGATAGACAATATCGAAGCGCGGAAGGCGGGCGAGTTTATCATTGCCCATCCCAACCAGGTGGAAAACATGGACGTGTCACCGAACCAGTTGGTGTCGGTGGCGGCTTCGCTCATCCCCTTCCTGGAACACGATGACGCCAACCGCGCCCTGATGGGCTCCAATATGCAACGCCAGGCGGTGCCGCTCTTAACCAGCAGCTCCCCCATCGTGGGCACCGGCATGGAGAACGTGGTGGCCCGGGATTCCGGAGTCACCATGGTGGCGCGGCGGAACGGCATAGTGGAAGATGTGGATTCCACCCGC
>JAMCQY010000240.1 GCA_023381945.1 Deltaproteobacteria bacterium | reverse complement strand
ATCTTGATAAAAAGTCAATGGTATTAATTGTACTTAGAAAATTAAACTTGCCCATTTTCGCACTGAAATTTAGGCATAAGGTATAAATCGCTCTTGTGGCTAGGAATCCGTGAATACCTCCTTTGGGCAGATTTTCACGGCAGATTATATCAGGTTTTTTTAGGTTTACCCAGCAATAAAAAGGAAATATGCCGATTTTCTTTAACAAAATGTTCAGAAGGGTGAAATTATGGTCGTTAATTTGGTAAGTACCGGAATGCCTTCTTTGTTTCCTTTTCGGAAAAAAACCGGAAAAAAATTAGAAATTAGGCCATCGTCTGTTCTGTCTGCCTAATATTTTAGACTGGGATGGTGGGATTAAAGTTAAGCACTATTTCTTTGAACCCCAAAAACCCTATGATCCGGCGCGGCCAAGCCCTAAAAATCATGGGTCTGGGCTTGACCGTTCAAGAAAGCGGCGAACGGCTAGGGCCTGGCTTGGGGTGATGACCGGGTAGGCGCCGGGACAGAACTTTAGGTAATCTTCCTGAGGCAGCCGGGCCGTGGCGGACTCTTGGCTGAGCACATAGTAACACGCTTTGGCCGCCAGGGTCATCTCCCGGTATTTCCCGGTCCAATGGGGGAGGGCCAGAAATTGCCCGGCCAGTATGAGGGCCAAAAGGCCCACAGGCAACAGGCGCCGCCAGTCTCTGGGGGGGAGCCGTTCCGAAAGCCCGCGCCAGGCCAGGCCTAACAACAGAAGCGCCCCGATGAGGGTGAAGATGCCATAACGGGCCACAAAGGCCTGGTTCACCGAACGTTGGTAACGGGTCAAGGAGATTAATAGAAAAGGCAGGCCGTTGACCAGCAGGGCCCAGAGGGCCAGGCGGCGCGCCGGCGACCTGCCCCATGTCCAAATAACGGCTAAAGAGGCGGTGAGCAGGGCGATACCGGCCACGTAGGCCCAGACCGGAAAGTGATAATAGCCCCAAAACAGATAGAAAAATGGCGCCAGCCAGGCCCCATAGAGCAAGTGCACCAGGTAACCGGGGCCAGGCAAGGCGGCTAAGACCCGGGAATTATGGCTGGCCGCGGCGTGGAGTCCGGCAAAGGTAAGATACCCCGCCGCAAACAGCAAGTACACCACGGCCACGGTCCCGGTGAGCGCCCAAAATTTTCGACCAAAATCACCCCAAACCAGGAACGCATAAAGGGGCAGGGCCAGGAGTCCCACCAAGGGATAATTGTGGGACAGCAGCGACAGCAAGGCACAGAGGCCAACGCCGAACAGAAGGCTGCCACCGCCGTTCTGGAGATAAGCATCCGTTAGCAGCAGGGCCCCCAAAAAGAAGGACAGGCTGAGGAGGTAGCCGACATAGAAGGCGTTCCAGGCGATGGCATGATGTACCGCGGCCACGGCATAGACGGCCGCCAGGGTTAGAGCCAGGCCGGCGGGTAAGTGGCGGCGGAAAAAGAGGTAAACCAGAAAAGCATTGGCGCCGGTGCCCAAACAATTGACCAGGACCAGCCGAGAATAATGCTCCCCGGCCAGCCGCACCAAGCCATAATAAACCAGACTGAAAAAAGGGAACCACTGTTCACCGTCCGGGGTCACCAGATATTTCCCGAAAGGATACTGCACCATATGGAGCAGGGTGGTCCAGTCATCGATGATATAAAAAAAATTTGATCGCCAAAAGACGATGACAGGGAGGGCAACCAGGAGGAGCGCGGCCAACAGGGGGTGAACAGCAAAGGAGTTAATCATTTTCCGCATGGCGATTTATAGTTTTCCGGAACTGACAGCCATAATTTTGGGGCCGAAGTATTTTTTAAGCATGTTCAGTCAATCTGGTATCAGGAATTAATCAAGGAGACCTCATGGGCCGGTTCAACCCGGCGCGGCGCGGGCGCCAAGGAAATCAACCCAAGCAGGATATGAAAAAACCAGCTATTTTGAGGAAACAGCAAACCGTCATAAAGTTGGTAATGCAGCAGGGCCGCGGCCAAGGGAAACAGGAGCGCCAGGGGATGGAAATAGAGCCCCGGAGGCGGGCGGAAAGTCATAGCTACGAGTTTCACCAGCAGGGCAAGGACCGCCAGAAAATAGATGATGGTGAAGGGAAAGCCCAGACCGGACAGAAAAGTGAGAAGCTGATTGTCGGGCGTGACGATATAGGCCACATCCTTGGAAAATTGTTCTTTGGTCTCATAAGGATATTTGATTTGATAGTCTTTTAAAAACTGGTCCCGGTTAGAGCTCAGGCCGATACCCAAAAGCGGGTGCTGCCGGGCGATGGCCCAGGAGAAGAAGTAGTTTTCGATGCGGTAGGTGGGATACTTTGTGCTCAGTTTGAACCAGAGGATTTGCTGCGAAAACACGCCGATAATCAGACCCAAAATCAACAGGGCCGCGACCACGTGCTTCCAGCGCAAGGTCCCGAATAACAGGCCCACCACTCCCAAACCCACAGGGATAAAGACCACCGACAGGCGCTCGCTGAGGCAGAGCACCACATAGCTCAAACTAAGCAGGGCCACCCCCAACAGCACCAGAGGCCGGGACTTTTCTCTCAATAGCGTCAGAGGGGCAAAAGAGAGCAGGAAGATCAAGTTGGTGAGTGGATGATTGGAACCTTTAAAGAAAAAGTAATGGATTTCTCGCCTCAGCAGGTATCCGGTCAGGCTCAGGAGCAGGACGCCGCCCAGGATCATCAGGCAGAGCCATTGGAAACGGCGTTGATTTTCCGGGGTATGTAATAATAATCTGGCACACCAGAAGCCTCCTAATCCCGAGGCCAACAGGACGGCCACCCGGAAAGACGGCGACCGGAGGGGCAGATCGCTGAGGGCGCTGGTCACTGCAAGCGCGACCAGGACCACCGAAACCAAAAACTCCGGGGACCTGAATCTTATGGCGCCTCGCCCAGCAAAGATCAGGGCCACTATCAGGCTTAGTAAACAGAGGGCCCCGGAAAACAAGTTAGTGCGCTCTCCCGGCACCAGGATGATATAGGGTTGAAGAAAGGCCAATTGCAGGGAAGCGGCGCCAAATGCGAGCCAGGCAATTTTTTCAGTTCGGGTCAAATCTGTTCTCCTGCCAGCGCCACCTCGCAAAGCCCCTGGGCCGGTGAGGCAGTTTGCTTTTTCCGCCAAATCTTTATATGAAATAACTATTGCAGGTGGTTATCAGTCAGCGTGGATTGAGGCCGTTAAGACGCTGAAAATATTTAATGTGGCGGATCCCGGTCCGCCGAAATCGTTATAAGTATTGAATTATAGCAGATAACGGGGAGAAGAAAAGGAATGCTGGCTGGAAAAAAAGTACTGGTGGTCATGCCCGCCTATAACGCCGCCCGGACCTTGGAGCGCACCTTCCAGGATATCCCCTTCGACGTGGTTGACGAAGTCCTGTTGGTAGATGACGCCTCCCATGATGAGACTCTCGAAGTGGCCCGGCGGTTGGGGATCCGCTGTTTCCTGCATGAGCGCAACATGGGTTATGGCCGCAATCAGAAGACCTGCTACACCGAAGCCCTGAAAACCGGGGCCGACATCGTCGTCATGGTGCATCCGGACTACCAGTATTCCCCCAAGATCATTCCGGCGCTGGCAGGACTGGTGGCCAGCGGCGAATACGAGGCAGCCATCGGGTCCCGTATCCTGGGCGGCAAGGCCCGGCAGGGCGGGATGCCGGCGTACAAATACGTCTTCAACCGCTGCCTTACCCTGTTCGAAAACCTGTTGCTGGGGGCCAAGCTTTCGGAATACCATACCGGTTTCCGGGCTTTTTCCCGCAAGGTATTGGAGAGCCTGCCGCTGTGGGAAAACTCCGACGATTTCGTTTTTGACAACGAGATGCTGGCCCAGGTGATCTTTTTCGGTTTTCCTATTGGTGAAGTTTCCTGCCCGACTCGCTATTTCGAAGAGGCCTCCTCCATTAATTTCAGCCGCAGCGTCAAATACGGCCTGGGCGTATTGGCCACTTCCATAAAATTTTTCCTGGCGAAGCGGGGGTGGGCGCACTTCCGGATATTTTCTTCCCGGGGCCGCGGCTTACGCCAAGGCGGCTATTATTCCGAACGCCCGGCGGGGGCTTCGGAGACTGCTTGAGCGAGCTTTTAGTTTAGAGTTCCGGGTTCCGGGAAGGGCTTGGGGAAATTTTCATGGAGCGATCCGCTGGGTAAGCCGGTAGTCTAATCTGTTGAAATTTTTTGGTCGTAGGGGCATAGCTGCTATGCCCCATGATGTTTCGAGGGCATAGCAAGCTGTGCCCTTACAATTCCTAATCTTTTCTTGAGCAGAGGTCCCTGAACAATCGTCGATGTCTTTTGATATTCTTATTTATTCTGAATTTTCAGCAGAATAAGCTATTGCCTTGCCCGCTGGGTCGCCCCAGCTATTTATTTACGTAGTCCCTAAACAGCCCGGACAAGGTAACGCCCTCCACCGGCCCGGTTTTGACCAGCCAGTCGAGGAAGGCCCGGATTTTGGCGACGAAGCGTCCGACGGATTGCTCCGTGGGGAACAGCCGGCTGGCCCCGGGCTTCAGCTCGGAAGAGTGGAAAAACATGGTGAGCGTGCGTCCACCCCGGCGGCGGTGTAATTTAACCGCCAGGCGCATGGAGGGCAGAGGAAACCAGGCGGGTTGGATACCGGCGGCCCCCCAGTACTTGAACCAACTCAGCAGGCGGCGGCCCGAAGTGCCGGGGCAGAACCGGGCCAGGCGGGCGAAGACCTCGGGCAGGCCCGCCACCACCGGCACCAGGGTTACGGGCACTTCCAGCAGGGCGGGATTGAGCCAAAAGGGGTCCGCCGGGGCGAGAAAGTAATCGCCCGCGCCCTTTAAGGCAAGGGGCGCAATGCTGCTGTCAGTCTTCAGGCCGAACTCCGGCAGAAGGTCCAAAATCCGCGGCCCGAAATCGAAGCGGCCCATGCGGAAGGAGGCCGGCGCGACCCCGAGGGAATCTTGCACGGCCTGCACCAGGTGGGCAAACTTATCCCGCAGCAGCGGCAGGGGCAGCTGCGTGGCTGGCACCGGCTCAGGTACGGCCAGATCGGCGAAAGGCGGGGTGCTCCAGGGATGGAGGTGGACGCCGATTTCAGCGCCGTACAGGTCCCGCCAGCGGGCCAGTACTGCGTAGGCCGCCGGATCCCTGGCCACCTGATAGCTTACCAACAGGGTCAACGGGAAGCCGAAGTCACGCGGGATGAACTCCAGGCGGCGCAGTTCGGCGACATTAGTCACCCCGGATTCTCGGGGGTACCGGCCGGAGAAGAGGCCTTCTTCCTCCACGTCGAGGCTGATAACAAGTTTCATTGTTCTAACAACCGATTGAAATCCCCCCTGCCCCCCTTTTTCAAAGGGGGGTTCTAAAGTCCCCCTTTGGAAAAGGGGGATTTAGGGGGATTTTTAGGCATTAGGTTCACCTCAAATCAAAGGCGACTTTGACGCTTTGATGGTGGCGTTTATCGAAGGCCACCTGGAAAGCCTCCTTATAGTCGCTCAGCGGAAAGACATGAGAAACCAGGCCCTGGATCGGGTAATCGCCCCGGGCCAGGAGGTCCACTGCCAGATGGTAGGTACGCACCCGTTGTCCTTGCCAGTTGCCGTAAGAGTACATGGCGGTGCCGCTCATCCGGATTTCCCGGAACCAGAGACTGGAGAGGTCCACCGGGCCAACTTCGCCGGCGGTACCCACCAATACATAGGCGCCGCCACTCTGCAAGGCCAGCAGACCCTCTTGCAGGGAACGGCGATTGCCTACACAGTCGAAAAAAAGCTCCGCCCCGCCTTCCAGATTGCCGCCCCCCAGGGTGGTGGACAGCAGCCGGGCTCCCACGGCTGCGCCCAGTTCCGCCCGGTCGGGGGATTTCAGAACCAGGTCGGCGCCGCCATCCCCCGCCAATTGTTGCTGGAAGGGATAACGGGCCACCATGATTATTCGGGCTTGGGAACCCAAGGCCCGCAGGAGCCGGACCAGATGCTGGCCGATGATGCCGGCGCCGTAAATCACCACCTGATCCTGATCCTGGGGAAAATGGTCCAATACCGGCTGCAGGGCCGAAGCCAGGGAATCGGTGAGGACCGCGACTTCGTCCGGCAGGTTGTCCGGAAGACGGAACAGGCGGCTGGGATGAGCCGACAGAAACTCCGCCATACCGCCCCCGGCCTCTTTATGGAAACCCAGAATGGTTCCGGGGGACAGGCTCCCCTGGGTGAAGTTTTCGCAAAGGTTATATTGCCCCTGGGCGCAGAAACGGCAGGGAGGGGTGATACCCCGGACTTCGCAGGGCAGGACCGGCTCCACCGCCACCCGGTCGCCGGGCCGAAACGTAGAGCCGTGCG
>JAMCQY010000314.1 GCA_023381945.1 Deltaproteobacteria bacterium | reverse complement strand
TGCAAGAGCGCAAGTTGGGCCGCGACCGGATCTATACCCGCTTCATCTTCGCGGATAACTCCGGGGTATGTCTGATAGACAGCCAGAAAACGCCGAACCCGGAATCCCAGGGAACCTATTGCCGGCAATTTTTGACACCGTTGAACTCCTCCCCGGTGGTTGTAGTCAAAAAGTTAAACGGCACGGCGCAGTTGATCGTGTCTTGCCCTTATTTTTTTAAAGGGACCTACTCAGGTCAGATCGTTGCCTGGATTTCCACCGAAACCGTCCACAAACACCTGATCGGGGCCGATAGTCAATTCCAAAAAAAGATCCTGCGGATTTTTTCCAGCCAGGGTAATTTTTATCTGCCCACTGAGACGAAAGGCGCCGACGTCTCAACGGTCCTACCCATTGTTACCGGACTGGCAGACCTGGAATACCATCGCTTTAAATTGGCAAAATCTACCGGCGGGGCGGTGGAGATGATCTCCACCTGGATGCCGATCCAAGATACGCCCTTGCTTCTGGTGGGGGCTATACCGGCCCGTGAATTATTGGGCTATCTTTCCCCCTGGCATCTGCTGGCGGTTTTGGGTTCCCTATCGATCTTTTCCCTGGTCGGAGGCGGCGTGGCCTGGTGGACCAACACCCGCAACGTCGTCCTCAGGACCCGCCTGGAAGGAGCCGCTATCCGGGAACAGGAGATCGGCGAAAAAAATGTGCAACTCCAAGAGGAGGTCGCCGAACGGAAGCGGGCGGAGAAGGCGTTGCGCAGTGCCGAAGAAAAATACCGGACTATTTTTGAAAACGCCGTAGAAGGCATTTTTCAAAGCACTCCTAAGGGCCGCTTCCTCAGCGCCAATCCCGCCATGGCTAAGATGCACGGCTTCGTTTCTCCCGAAGAAATGATCACCGAGATTGCAGATATTAAAAATCAGCTTTATGTTGACCCCAAACGCTGGGATGACTGTCAAAGGCTGATGAACAGCCATGGGTTTGTCAAAGGATTTGAATGTCAGATTTCCAAAAAAGACGGCGGCAAACTCTGGGTCTCCCAGAGTGCCCGGACTGTGCAAGACGATCAGGGCGGTGTCCTCTTTTATGAAGGTTTCATGCAGGATATTACTGAACGGAAAGAGGCCGAAGAACTATCTAGGGATTTAATTGCGGCCTCGCCCATCGGCATCTATATTAGCCAAGCCGGCAAATTTCAGATTATTAATCAATGGTTTCAGGATATTACCGATTTCGAAAAAGATGAATTGTACTTTATGGACCCGGCGAATCTGGTCCACCCGGAAGACCGGCGCGAGGTGGAACAGAAGGCGGCCAGCATGCTGGCGGGCAAGAGCGCTACCGCTTATGAATACCGGATCGTTACCCAAGAGGGGAAAGTCAGGTGGATTATGGAGACCGTCACCCCTACCACTTATCAGGGTAATGACGCCATCCTGGGCTTCTCCATGGACATTACCGGCCATAAGGAGTTGGAGAAACAACTCCTGCAGGCCCAAAAAATGGAAGCTGTGGGCCGCCTGGCCGGTGGGGTGGCCCATGACTTCAACAATATGTTGGGAGCCATCATCGGCTACACCGAAATGTTGATGAGCCATCTCGACCCCAACGAGACCCCTTATCACTATGGCGAAGAGGTCCGAAAGGCCGCGGACCGGGCCGCCATGTTGACCCGGCAGCTTTTGGCTTTCAGTCGCAAGCAGATGCTGCAACCCCAAAAGCTCAATCTCAACAGCGTCATCGGTGATTTGGAAAAGATGCTGCGCCGCCTCATCGGTGAAGATGTCGAACTCTTTTTAAATCTCGAACCGCTGCTGGCAATTATCAAGGCTGACACCGGCCAGATGGAACAGGTCATCTTGAATCTGGCGATCAACGCCCGGGATGCCATGCCCAAGGGCGGCAGACTCATCATCTCTACTGCCAATGTCAATCTTGATGAAGCTTATGGCCAAAACCATTCGGACTTTGTCCCCGGCCCCTATATCCTCTTGGGGGTCACCGATGATGGCCTGGGCATGGCCCCCGAGACCGTGGATCACATCTTCGAACCTTTCTTTACCACCAAGGACGTGGGCAGCGGCACCGGCCTGGGACTCTCTACGGTCTATGGCATTGTCAAACAGAGCGGCGGTTTCATCGAGGTCGTAAGCAAGCCCGGCTTGGGAACCACCTTCAAAGTTTTCCTGCCCGCGGTGGGAGATTTTGTGGAATATTTTGAAACCAAGACCTCGGATGAGGAGCCCCTGCGCGGCACGGAAACCGTCCTCGTGGTGGAAGATGAAGAAATCCTCCGAAAATTGCTCAAGAATGCCCTGGAGATCAACGGCTATACGGTCTTGGAGGCTCACAACGGCCGGGATGCTATTGAGTTTTGCGAGCAGTATAGCGAACCGATCCACCTGATGTTAACGGATGTGGTGATGCCCCAGATGAGCGGCCGGGAGTTAGCCCAACGCTTGATGCAGTTGCGGCCGGAGATCAAGGTGCTTTACATGTCGGGCTATGCCGAGGATGTTCTGTTCCGCCAGGGCGTACTTGACGCGAGCCTGACCTTTCTGCAAAAACCCTTCAGACAGCATGAATTGACGGTCAAGGTCCGTCAGGTCCTTGATACACCGTGGGAAGGATAAGAAAAAGGCGAAGGTCTTCTCCGGCGGCAATGCCGGCTCCGGGGGACGCGGCGTCCCCGCTTTCGGCTCTCCAAGACAGCCCGCTCCCCGACCGCACCAACAGGACAAGCGACATCAGGACATATTTGTTCTTGTCTGACGTGTGGCCCTGATCTTTTCCGACGCGGTTATCGCGGTTCAGCCTTTCTTCTTCAACTGGTCGGCCACCGATTGAATAGCCTTGGCCACGGTCTCCGGGTCCCCCAGATAGTAGTGCCGGATGGGGGTCAGATCATCATTGAGCTCATAGACCAGGGGTATGCCGGTAGGGATATTGAGGCCGACGATCTCCGCATCGGGGACGTTATCCAGGTATTTCACCAGGGCCCGGAGACTGTTGCCGTGGGCCGCGATGAGCACCCGTTGGCCCCCCTTCACCGCCGGAGCAATAACTTCGTGCCAATGAGGCAGGAAGCGGGCCACCACGTCTTTCAGGCATTCGGTGAGGGGGATCTCTGAAGGATTGATGTCGGCATACCGGGGGTCGCGGCCCGGATAATAGGGATCGTCCTTGGTCAGCGCCGGCGGCGGCACGTCATAGCTGCGCCGCCAGATCTTCACCTGTTCCATGCCGTGTTTCTCCACGGTCTCGGCCTTATTCAGGCCCTGCAAGGCCCCGTAATGGCGCTCATTGAGCCGCCAGCTATGCATAACCGGCAGCCACATCAGATCCATCTCTTCCAGGGCCAGCCATAGGGTCTTGATAGCCCGCTTCAACATGGAAGTGAAGCACACGTCGAAGACGTAGCCCTCCTGGGCCAGGGTGCGGCCCGCCTGCACTGCCTCCCCCACCCCCCGCTCGGAGAGGCCCACATCAATCCAGCCGGTAAAACGGTTTTCTTTATTCCAGACGCTTTCGCCGTGACGCAACAAGACGATTTTTTTCATTTTCACCTCTCATGAGTTTCGAGTTTCGAGTTTTTAGTTGAGTTACTATTTTTTGATATGAGCACATCTCTTTTTTGTCATTCTGAGTGAGCCAAAGGCGACCGCAGAATCTAAACCTTCGCTACGCTCAGGGTGACAACAGGTGGATTTCCAGGTTTTATTAGCCCGCTTTGAGTTTGGCCTCCATTAATCGGGAAAATCTCCCCCGCAATCTATGCTTTAACTCTATATCCGCTTCGGCCAATCCTGCTTTGATCAGATAGGCATTGATGAATATCTTATTTTTCAAATAGACGTAGGCCGCTAGTTCCTGTTTATCAAGCGATTCTTCTCCATCAAATTTCAACAGGACAAATTTTCCCAGGAGGCGTTCGGTCAAGTAGCGTCTGACTGCTGCGGCCTGAACCACTTTCACTCCGAGGAAACGGACTGTCTGGCCGGAATCCAGTTTGATCGCGGCGTCCTCCAGGATTTCCACCACTTTATATAATTTATCCCGCCGGGCTTCAAATACTTCGGGGGCCAACTGCGGTTTGGCCTCCTTGATCCTGGGAAGATAAAGGGAGTCCGGAAGATCAAGCCCTTCAGAACGCCTGGCGATTATCTGGAAGTCGTCCCGCCTGCCGATACTTTTCTTGATGAGGTCCAGGTAGGCAGGATTGATCTCGAAGCCCACCGCCCGGCGCCCCAGTTCCAGGGCTGCCTTGACCGTGGTGCCGCTCCCCAGGAACGGGTCCAGCACCGTATCATCCGGAAAGGTGAACATGCGGATCAGCCGCCGGGGTAGTTCCTCCGGGAACCTGGCCTCGTGCCCTGATTTATGGGCCCCGCCGAACTGCCAGTGGCCGGCAAAATACTCCTTCCATTCCTCTTTGGTGAGCCTGGCCGCGGCCTTGACCTCCGGGCTGACGCGCCGGGCCGGACCCGGCTTCTTGAAGATCTGAATGAATTCGTAATCAATCTCCAGGAGGCCGTTGGGCGGGTAAGGATAGGAACCCATGATGACCGCGCCGCCCGTGGGGTTCATGGTGGTCTTTTTCCGCCAGATGATGGCGCCCATGAAATCGAAACCGAGGTCCTCGCACTGGGCGATGAATTCCGCATGCAAAGGAATAATCTTATATCGGCCGTAGACCTTGGTCCGGGCGAATTGGTCGCCGATATTGAGGCACAGCCGGCAGCCGGGGCGCAGCAGGCGGAAACACTCCCCCCAGGTGTGGTATAGGTCCTTCAAGTATTCATGGAGGCTTTGCCCGAAGCCGGTCTGTCCGGCGGCGCCGTAGTCCTTGATCTGCCAATATGGCGGGGAGGTGACCACCAGCTCGACGGACCCGTCCGCCACCTCCGGCATCTGACGGCTGTCGCCGATGATTATTTTGGCCCGAATCGACATAAATAGGTTGATGGCGGGAGACCGGGGAAACCGGAGACCGGGGTAAGACGACTTCCCTAGGTCTTTCTCCGGTCTCCCGTCCCCCGTCTCCGGTCTTTATTTCATCTTAAAAGTTGCCGGAACTTTTCTCAAGGGCTAAGGTCAGTTTTCCGCGCCCATTCGGGGTTTCGGCCAGTCATCACGGAGGCGGAATTGCCCGATTGCATCCGCCCCAAAAGCGTGTTAGGGTGGCCCGCAAACACGGCTGCGCCAATCTTCGGTCATCGTTGAGAGGGATGAATCATGATCGAGTCGACGCCCTATATGGAACTCTATCTCACCTCCGCCTCCTTCCTGTTATTGATTATCTACCATCTGCACCTGTTCTACCAGGTGCGCCGCCGCCCCTTGACCACCGCCATTGGCATCACCAATCACCTGCGGGGACACTGGGTAGAATCCGTTATGCAGGACAATCGGGACATCCTGGCGGTCCAGACCCTGCGCAACTGGGTGATGGCCTCCAGTTTTCTGGCCTCCACGGCTATTCTCATCTGTTTGGGATTGATCAGCATAGCGGCCAGCTCAGAGAAGATGGCGGAAATCACGCCCTTTCTCAAGGAACTGGTGCGGGAACACCGAGTCCTGTGGCTGTTTAAGATCATGGTAATTATCGTCAACTTCTTCGTCATCTTCTTTAACTTCACTCTGGCCATTCGCTACTTCAACCACGTCAATTTCATGATCAATACCCCCTCCACCCTGGCCCATAAGATCACCCCGGAATATGTCGGTGGCATCCTTACCCACGCCACTTTTCATTACACCGCCGGCATGCGGGGCTACTATATCGGGGTGCTCCTGATCTTATGGCTTTTCGGGCCCATCTGGATGCTGCTGGGAACCATAGTCATGCTGGCGGCTTTACACCACCTGGATGCCAGGCCCGGGGGCTCCGCCTCGTGATCGCTCCTCAAGCCACCGAACCTCGCTCCTCTTTCCTTCCAGGTTTTTGGCAAAAATGAGGAAAAACGAAGCTCAGAATCAGGGTTGCCCTGATTGTTCCAAGCCTGCTTGTCCTTAACAATATAGGCACAGGATTCTCTGTCGGAATTCCTGGGGCGGAATTATCCGTCTGCCGGTCAAAATGCTCGGGGGAAAGGGTTTTCAGTGGGTTCCAAAGATTTCACCGTCAGGATTGGCCAGGACGAAATCGGCCATATCCTGGATCGCAAAGAGAATCTGGACCACCACGGCCAGTTGTGGGAATACATCTCCCGCTACCAGGCCCTGGGCTGGGATCTGACCCTCATTACGGCCCAAGGGGCTGACCTCGGCCTGGATCTGCACCAGCCCCAGGAGGTTTGGTGGAAACAGCTGACGGATTTGGGGTTGGAAGGGGTATT
>JAMCQY010000230.1 GCA_023381945.1 Deltaproteobacteria bacterium | reverse complement strand
CTGCGACCGCAGTGGTGTGCCCTTTACCGAAATAAAGTTTCTCTTCGACCGGCGGCAATTTGGCGATGGGGGCGCCTTCCAATTCAAAGCCCTTCTCGATCAGAGGCCGCAAGTCGGCCCATTTCTTCGTGCTCCCCATCATGGCGACAATGAGGGCTTTGTCGTCCTTTTGAAACATGCCGACATAGGTGGTTTTGGAGGCCCGGGTATAGCCGGTTTTGCCGGCCACCGCCAGAGGGGTGGTGAACAGGAAGCGGTTGTGATTGCGCAGCTCCTTGCCGCCCTGGATGGTATAATATTTGGTCCCCATAATCTTGGCCAGCTCCGGATTTTCCATCGCCTTCTTGAACATCAGGGCCAGATCTTGGGCAGTAGAGAACTGGTTGTCCGCCGGCAGGCCGTTGGCAGTGCAAAGGCTGGTGCGGTAAGCGCCCCACTGGCGAACCTCCCGGGTTGTTTGCCGGCAAAAAGCTTCTTCACTGCCGCTCACCTTTTCGGCCAGGGCCCGGGCGGCATCGTTGGCGGAAGAGAGCAGCAGGGCGTAAAGCATATCCCGGACCGTGTAAGTCTCACCCGGTTTGATGTTGATCTTGGAGGCCGGAGCCGAGGCGGCATAAGCACTCACTGACACCGTGTCGTCCATTTTCAGGTGGTCCACCACCGCCAGGGCGGTCATCACCTTGAGAGTACTGGCGGGCGGCCAGAACAATTGGGGATTAAGGGACAGTAAAATTTGGCCGGTCTTGGCATCCATCAGGACGAAGGATTTGGCCGAAACCTCAAAATCCTCCTCATCCTGAGCGATGGCTGGCGCCACCGCTACCCATAAAGCCGCCAGTAACCCGAAAAGCACCAATGCCATTTTGTTGCCTTGTTTCATGAGCCCTCTTGCTTGCCTTTATTACCCCGGGGGGCTGTGAGCCCGTGTCCACCGGCTGCATTATGATATGAAAAAAAACGCGGCTTGGCAAATGAGAATGGCGCGTCCGAACCCCTCTTCAGCATTTATGAAAAAAAATGGAGCCCGGATTTATTCCCTGAATTGCAAAATTCATTTAGAGAATGAAGAATCTTCTTAATTGCCGGAGAATTCCCTGGTGGCACTGGCTTTCTAACCTGTGCAAGCGAAGGCTGAAGCCTGCGGCTACATTTTGCAAGAGGCTTTCGGCCAAAAAGAAAAAGGATGATTCGTAGGGGCGGTTCTCGAACCGCCCTTCTGGATCTTTGTGGCCGCTGGCTCTAACCTGCTCAGCACAGGCGAGACGCCTGTGCCACCAAATTAAGGGCGACCCGGCGGGTCGCCCCTACATTTTTATCTTCGGTAGCCGCGGGCTTTAGCCCGTCGGGCGGGAAAGCGAAGCGCATCCCGCCATTTGCATCTATCTTCTTTTAATCTTCCTTTAGTGCCTCGCACAGGCGCGGCACCAGGTGGTCGAAGTCGCCGTTCGACATGACCAGCACCAGGTCACCGGGCGCAAGGAGCGGCAGCAGCCCCGCCAGAAGTTGATCGGTGTCGGGAAAATAGGCGGCTTGTTTCCCCTGGCGCGTCAGGTCCGCCACCAACTGTTGTGAGGAAAATTGTTCTTCCGGCTCTACCTTCCACAGGTCCGGCGGTTCCCGTACGAAGACGATGTCAGCGTCCTGGAAGGCCTTGGCATAGTCCTCCTGAAAGATGCGGCGCCGGGAGGTGTTGGTGCGGGGCTCGAAGACCGCCACCAGGCGGCGGGAAGGAAACCCCTGACGCACCGCTGCCAGCGTCAGGGCCACCGCGGTGGGATGGTGGGCAAAATCCTGCATGACCATCACCCCCCGGAATTCCCCCGCCACTTCCTGGCGCTTGTGAACTCCCTTGAAACCGGCCAGGGCCTCTTTAAGCGACCCGGGCTCGGCCCCCACCTCCGCCAGGGCCGCCAGGGCCGCCAAAGCATTCCAGACATTATGCCTGCCGATCATTGGCAGGAAAAACTCGCCCCATGGTGCCCCGTCCCGCCAGGCGGTGAACTGCATGCCGCCATTCGACGGCCGGATTTCCGTGGCCCGCCACTGACAATCAGGGCTTTGGCCGTAAAATGAAACGTTGCCGCCGCATCCGCAGACCTGCCGCACCAGGGCCGCGTCACCCCAGGCCAGGACTTGTCCGTCCGGAGCGACGGTTTCCAGATAGGTCTCGAAAGCCCGAATGACGTGGTCTAAATCGGTGTAGATGTCGGCGTGGTCGAACTCGATGGAAGTGAGGACCGCCACCCGGGGCCGGAAATGCACAAACTTGGGACGTTTGTCGAAAAAGGCGGTGTCGTATTCGTCACCTTCCAGGGCCACATATGGCCCCCGGCCCACCCGGTAATTGGCCTGAAAATTCCGGGCCAGGCCGCCCACCATAAAGCCGGGGTCCTGACCTATGGCATAAAGCAGCCAGGCGACCAGCGCAGTGGTGGTGGATTTGCCGTGGGTGCCGGCTACCACCAGGCTCCGGCGTTCGTCCACCAAAAAGCGGTTCAGGGCCTCGGGCAGGGAGAGGCGCGGGATGTCGGTGGCCAACAACGCCTGGGCTTCAGGGTTGTCCCGGCGGATGACGTTGCCCACCACCGCCAGGTCAGGCCGCGGATTCAGGTTGGCCGCGCTATAGCCGTTCTGCACCTGAATGCCCAGACCCTCCAAAAAGGTGCTCATGGGCGGGTAGGCGTGCTCGTCGGAACCGCTGATGTGGAAACCCTGCTCTTTCAATATGCCCGCCAACGCCGCCATGCCGGTGCCGCAGATGCCCAGAAGGTGGATATGTTGCAAGGTAATCAGTCCTTTGCGCCGGTTGATTCACCTCAGAGACGCGGAGTGCGCAGAGAAAAATTTAATAAATATCCTCTGCGTCCTCCGCGCCTCTGGGGTGAAGTTTTTAAATTACTTCCGAAAGATCTTATCAAACCCCAAGGCCCGCGAGGCTGCCTCATGAAACCGCGGCCGGAAGGCCCGGATTCTGGCCTTGTCGTCCCGGCCCAGGTGCACCCGGTTGGTGAGTAAGACTACCATCTGGCCGAGGTCCAGGTCCAGCCAAAAAGAGGTCCCGGTGAAGCCCAGGTGCCCGACGCTCCGGGGCGAAAAGCAGCGTCCCGCCGAACATTGTGCCGCGATTGCATCGGGGACGTCAAACCCCAGGGCCCGCCCTCCCGGGGCCACCGGCGTCAAAAACCGGCGCACCGCAGCCGGAGAGAAGGGGAGCCCGGCTTCTCCCTGATAAGCGCGGTACAGGACGGCCAGCAGCGTAAAGACCTCACGTCCCTTTCCGAAAAGGCCGGCGTGCCCGGCCACGCCCCCCGCGGCCCAGGCGTTTTCATCATGCACCTCGCCGCAGGCGCGGCGTCCAGGGATAAGCCCCGGTTCGGTAACCGCATATTGTAGGGGCGGACCTACCTGTCCGCCCTCCCAGGGCGCACACACGGGTGCGCCCCTGCGATGGATTGGCATAAAGCCCAGGGTTTTCAGCCCCAGAGGGCGGTAAATTTTTTCTGCGCAGAAGCGGTCCAAGGTCGATTCCGAAACCGCCTCCACCACCGCCTGCAAGAGCATGAAGCCCAGGTCACTATACAAGGTGGCGGTGTCTGGCGGATGAATCAAGGGTTCGGCCGCGGCCAGTTTGGGCAAGAGGATCGATTTGTCTTCGGGAGGAGCTTGAAGGATTTCCTGATAAAAGGGGAGCCAGGCCGGCAGCCCGGATCGGTGAGCCAAAAGCTGGGCCAGGGTGAGGGGCCGTTTGTCCAGCGGCAGCCATTGAGCGGGAAGAAATTCCCCCAAAGCGGCGTTAGGGTCGAGTTTCCCGGCACCCGTCAGGACCATCAGGGAAGCCGCGGTGGCCAGGGGTTTGGTGAGGGAAGCCAGATCGAAGCTGGTCTCTAACGTGGCGGCTGGGGCTGCGAAGTCCCGGGACACCCGGCCCGCAGCAGCCTGACATTTGAGTTCCCCCTGCCAGCCCGCCAGGGCTACGGCCGCGGTATAGACGCCTTGGGTCAGGCCGTCTTTCAGAAGTTGCTCTAAGGGCCTCCAGCGATCGGGCATATCGGCGGGAAAGGACTTAATGGTAGAATGTAGGGGCGACCCGCTGGGTCGCCCTATGATTATTTTAGTCTTTTTCCAGCGCCAGGCGAATGAGTTCATCCAGCAAGGCCGGAAATTCCAGTCCGGCGGCCTTGGCCGCCTGGGGAAAGAGGCTGGTGGCGGTCATGCCGGGAATGGTGTTGGTCTCCAGGACGTAAATCAGATCGTCCTGGACAATCATGTCGGTCCGGCTATAACCGCGGCAGCCCAGGGCGTCGTGGGCCTTGAGGGCGCAGCGCTGCGCCTGCACGGTCAGTTCCGGGCTGAGACGGGCCGGGCAGATCTCCTTGCTTGCTCCCGGCTGGTATTTCGCCTCATAATCGAAAAAGTTGTAGTGTTCTGCGGGGATGATCTCCACCAGGGGCAGGGCCTGGGGGTTCCGGTTTCCCAGGACCGCGCCGGTGACTTCGGTGCCTTGAATGAATTCCTCCACCAATAACTGGGAGTCATAGTGAAAAGCCATGGCCAATCCCGCTTGCAATTCTTCCAAATCGCGGGCCAGGCTGATGCCGATGCTGGAGCCTTCGGTGGCCGGCTTGATGACTACGGGCAGGCCCAAAGCGGCTCTGATTTCCTCGGGGGTGGGGGCGTTGTCGCGGCAAAAGGCCATGGCGTTGGGCACCCTGAGCCCGGCCATCTGGTAAAGCGCCTTGCTCAACTCTTTGTCCATTGCCAGGGCCGAAGCCAGCACCCCGGAACCCTGGTAGCGGATCTCCAGAAGGTCGAGAAAGCCCTGCATGGTGCCGTCTTCGCCACCCCGGCCGTGCATGATGATCAGGGCCGCCTGCAGGTCCGGAGCGTCCTGCACTATTTTGGCTAAATCCGTCAGGGGATCATAACGCCGAATGTCGTACTTGTTCTTGTCCAAGGCTTCGTACACCTGGGCCCCGCTCTTCAAGGAGACTTCCCGTTCCGAAGATTTACCCCCGGCGATCAGGGCGAGCCGCATTTTTGCCATGCCTTCCTCCGAACAGAAGATATCTCACGCCAAGGCGCAAAGACGCAATTTATTTAGCTTTGAACTTTGAAACCTTGAACTTTGAACCCGTACTCGCCATTGACCTGAAGCAAGTCTATGGGACTGAGGCGCAAGGGTGCAAACAGCCTCTCCTCCAGGGCCTGGGTCCTGACCTCCATGGCGGCGATGCGGCTTAGGGCCGCAGGCGTCCGGCCATAGCGCACCTTCAGGTCGGCGAAGCGCTCCGCCAGGGTGACTACCTGGGTGTGGAGCACCCGCTTGTCGGCGTAATTGACTATCTCGGCTTCCCGCAGCGGCCGGGCATCCGCGGCTTCTTCGTTTAGACGCACATGTTCCATCACCACTTGGGCCAGTTCCGGGTAGCCTTGTGCGGCCAGGATATCGGCGCCCAATTGGGCGTGGTTCTCAGTCGTCCCCAGGCAGGCGGTCTTGCCGATATCGTGCAGCAAGGCCCCGGTGCTGATCAGCGGCAGATGCAGGTCAAAGCCCGCCGCGGCCAATTCCTCACCCAGCCGGTCGGCCACCTGCATCACCCGGAAGGAGTGCTCCCGGATGTTGGGCAGCATGGCGTGGGCCTCCATCAGGGCCAGGCAGTCGGAATATGTGGGCAAAGGAATTCGAGTTATTCCAGATGCCCGGACATTATGAATATTTTTCATTTATAAAAACTTTAGTGGCATAGGCGCTTGCCGGTGCGGGCGCAGTCTAAAACTTGGTAACCAGCCGTTCATGAGCCTTTGGCTCACCCAGAACCATGAAAGGATTGGTGGCACAGGCTTTCCAGCCTGTGCAATTAAAACTTTCAGAGCAGATGTTGGTGGGCAGTGCCCACCCTACACTTTTTTCACCAACACCACCGCGTACGCTGCAATCCCTTCCCCCCGGCCGGCAAAGCCCATGTGTTCGGTGGTGGTGGCCTTCAAATTAATCTCCTCCGGGGCCAGGCCCAGCACCTTCGCCAGCTTATTGATCATCTCCGGAAAATGCGGCATAAGGCGCGGCGCCTCACAGACCACGGTGGCGTCGACATTCACCGGGGCAAATCCCCGCTGCTGCACAATCTGCCTGATCTTTTCGAGCAAAATCAGGCTGGAGATGTCCTTGAAGGCCGGGTCTTTATCCGGGAAATGGCGGCCCAGGTCGCCGGCGCCCACCGCCCCCAGGAAGGCGTCGCCGATGGCGTGGCTCAGGACGTCAGCGTCGGAATGGCCCAATAGGCCCAGATGATAGGGGATGGCCACCCCCCCTAAAATCAGGGCGCGGCCTGCCACCAGGCGGTGAGCGT
>JAMCQY010000058.1 GCA_023381945.1 Deltaproteobacteria bacterium | reverse complement strand
AAAATCTAGTAAAAGTCTAGAATTATTTAACTATTCCAGACAGTTACTTTTATCAAGTCAATTCGTTATAATCCCGGCAATTTCGATCGGATCATATTCCATGCCAAATATACATGCGATTGCCCTGTACTGCCCCTCGATTGCAGTTGCACAATTCATTCTCAACCGTTAATATTTAAGATTAAGAATAATTACCGGGAAGCCACCGCGGATCACAGCCAGCCAAAAACCGCGGGCGGGACCACGCTCCGCCCGGATGGCGGTTATCTGACTTGAAAAGTTTTTAAAGAGTAGTGGCACAGGCCTCCGGCCTGTGTTTTTTATCTGGCGGGCATGGCCTGCCCATATACTAAAAAAAACCGTAAGGGGGGGACCTGGGTGTCCGCCTTGAGAAAAGCGCACACAGGTGCGCCCTACAAATAGAAGGCCTTATGCAAATTCGTGAAGATTTAAGGAATATCGCCATTATCGCCCACGTCGATCACGGCAAAACCACCCTGGCGGACGCCATGCTCTGGCAGAGCGGCATCTTCCGGGAAAACGAGCAGGTGGTCGAACGCGTGCTGGACAGCATGGACCTGGAGCGGGAAAAAGGCATTACCATCATGGCCAAGAACATGTCCATCACCTACAAAGGGGTGAAGATCAACATCGTCGACACCCCGGGCCATGCTGATTTTGGCGGCGAAGTGGAGCGCACCCTGAATCTGGCAGACGGCGTCATGCTCCTGGTGGACGCCACCGAAGGACCCCTACCCCAGACCCGCTTCGTCCTGGGCAAGGCCCTGGAGAAGGGCCTGCCCGCCATCGTGGTGATCAACAAGATTGACCGTCCGGACCGCCGCATCAAGGAGGTCCTGGAAGAAATCTACGACCTGTTCATCGACCTGGACGCCACCGACGAACAGCTCGAGTTCCCGGTGCTCTACACCAACGCCAAGGCGGGCATCGCCCTCACCGACCCGGAAGGCGAAGGGCGGGACCTGGGGCCGCTGTTCGACGCCATCCTCTCGGCCATCCCGGCCCCGGCCTATGATCCGGCCGCGCCCCTGCAATTCCTGGTCACCAGCCTCGATTACAGCGACTATGTGGGCCTGATCGCGGTGGGCAAGATTGTCAGCGGCGAACTCAAGCGCGGCCAGGAAGTGGCCTTGCTGAAGAAAAGCCAACCGCCGGCCAAAGCCAATATCAGCGTCTTATACAATTTTGAGGGTCTGGACCGCGTGGAGCCTGAGGTGGTCAAGGCTGGAGACATCGCCGCGGTGGCCGGCGTACCGGCTGCCTTTATCGGCGACACCCTGGGTGATCCACTGGATCCGCGGCCCCTGCCGGGGATCGTAGTGGAAGAGCCCACCATCTCCATGGTCTTCTCGGTCAATGGCTCACCCCTGGCCGGCAAAGAAGGCAAGCTGGTCACTTCCCGGCAGATCAAAGAACGCCTCGACAAAGAAGTCCTCTACAACGTCAGCATCAAGGTGGAGCCGGGAGCGACCCGGGACGCCTTCAAAGTGAGCGCCCGGGGCGAACTGCAACTGGCGGTGCTCATTGAAATGATGCGCCGGGAAGGCTTTGAACTCTCGCTGAGCAAGCCCCGGGTCATCACTAAAGAGGTGGACGGCAAACTCTCCGAGCCCCTGGAACTGGCAGTGGTGGACGTCCCCGAGGAGTTCATCGGCATCGTCACCGAGCGTCTCAGCTCCCGCCGGGGCCGCATGGTGAAGATGATCAACCACGGCTACGGCCGGGTACGCCTGGAGTTCGAGATCCCTTCCCGGGGCCTCATCGGTCTCAGAGGCACGTTCCTCAACGACACCCGCGGCACTGGACTGCTAAACACCATCCTGATCGGTTTTACGCCTTACGTCGGCGAGATCGCCGGACGGCCCAACGGCGTCCTGATCTCCGACCGGCCCGGTAAGGCAGTCTCTTACGCGATCTATCATCTCCAGCCCCGGGGGACGATCTTCGTCTCGCCGGGGGATCCGGTCTATAAGGGACTGATCGTCGGGGAAAATACCCGGCCCGATGACATGTGGGTGAACATCACCAAGGAGAAGAAGCTCACCAATATCCGGGCCGCGGGTTCTGACGAGGCCCTGCGCCTGGTGCCGCCGCGGCAGTTCGGGCTGGAACAGGCCATGGAATTTATTAACGATGATGAACTGGTGGAAGTGACTCCGGCCTCCATCCGGCTGCGCAAAATGGCAGCGGGGTGAGGAGGGAGGAGGCGAATGGCCCCTCCCCACTCCCTCATAACTAGGGCGGTCCGTTGGACCGCCCTTTGACTTTGTGCATCCGCCTGCCTAACTTCCTTAAATATAAACATCAACTATTGAGGTGTCTTCCATGCTGGAAGTCATGCCGGACAGTACTGGAAAGATTTTATGGTTGCGGGCTGCGGGCCGGCTCACCGATCGGGATTACCGGGAGGTCTTCATTCCAAGCCTGGAGGCGGTCATCCGCGAGCACGGCCGGGTCCGAATCTTATTCCACCTGGCTCCGAATTTTCAGGGATGGACGCCGGGGGCCTTGTGGGAAGACCTCAAGCTGGACCTGAAACATCGGGGTGATTTCGAGAAGGTAGCGCTGGTCGGGGCTCCCGCCTGGGCCGACGCCCTGATGAAGTTATTCGGCCATTTCATGCCTGGCCAGGTGATGACCTTTTTGCGGGAGCAACTGACGGAGGCCTGGATTTGGATTCAGGAACCATAATCTGAGATAAAATTTAATCCGAGTCATCTCCCATATAACCAGATGTCTCCAGCTTCTCATATTTTTTCAGCAAGTCCCGCTTAATCAGCCATTCCAACTCTTTGAATCTATCACTCTTAGCTTCCTGGTCACTCAGCCAACTCTGATCTTTGTTTTTTTCCATTACAGTGTCACTTCTCTTCACTTGCGGTGAGAAATTACCGGCTTCGTTGGGTGGCGGTTCGCACCTCAGGCTTCCCGCACTAAATAGCAAAAAAGAAAAAAAGCCGGCGGTTACGAAAATTTTCAGAAAAGCGATCGGATTTTTCATAATGCACCTCATCAACTGAGAAATCGGCAGGTCTCCACTTCGAGGGATAACAGGAGTTAGGGAATCGATGCAGAATGCGGCAGCAGAGCCTGATGCCCGGTTATTCCCCTTGTGAAATAATAATGAGGAAAGCCGTTCTAAACAATGCGTATAAATACCCATTTGTCGACGGCAAAATTACCTACTGGTCTCAGGAGTGTCCGGCAGAGATTTGGCATTCGCGGTGGCATATTGAAAACGAAAAATGTGGCCACCGTCCTTTCCCGCAACTGTTGCCGGCTTAAGCCTGCAACAGCAAAACCCCATCTCCCCTTCGAGGGGAGAGGATTGGGGTGAGGGGTGGCTCGTCCGCGGGCTACTTCCCCCTCACCCTGCCCTCTCCCCCATCGGGGGAGAGGGGAAAACCATAAAACCCCGGACGAGCGCAGCTTTGGCAGCCTTGAACGGGTTTTCTGGTGGATCTATTAGCAAGGACCTTGCCGGACATTACTGTACTGCTCTGGTGGTTGCTAATCGGAAATAATTGTTGGCCGCCCACCGCGCAGGCTGCAATGCGGTCTGAGGCAATCCTTAGAGGTATTTGTTGCGGCGAGGTTGAAGACGAACCACGGCGCCATAGCCATAACCAATTAGACGCCAAAGGCTGGAAAGCCGGGTGCGCCACCTTTGACCCACCCGGCGAATATCTGACGGACTAATTCTTGCGGACGTTTTCCCGGATAAAGTTGATAATATCGGCAGTGTCGGTGCCCGGGGTAAAGATGGCGGCGATACCAGCCTGTTTCAGGGTGGGAATGTCTTCATCAGGAATGATGCCGCCCCCCATGACCAGGACGTCTTGAATGCCCTTTTCCTTGACCAGTTCCATTACTCGAGGGAACAGATAGTTGTGGGCCCCGGACAGGACGCTCATGGCGATAACGTCGGCGTCTTCCTGGAGCGCGGCATTCACTATCTGCTCCGGGGTCTGCCGCAGGCCGGTGTAGATCACCTCCATGCCGGCATCCCTAAGGGCAGCGCAGATGACTTTGATTCCCCGGTCATGGCCGTCTAATCCCGGCTTGGCGGCCAATACCCTGATTTTTCTCTCTTCCGGCATCGTATATCTCCTTATCCATGGCGTGGATGGTGAGAATTCTTATTCAGGGGAGGGTGGGGAGGGTTGCTCCCCCGGTCGTCTCCTCAATTTTAATATCTTATACCAACGCCGGGGCTTCGTATTCGCCAAAGACCCCGCGCAGGGTGTCGCAGATTTCCCCCAGGGTAGCCAGGGCCTTGACCGCCTTCAAAATAGGATACATCAGGTTATCGGTCCCTTGGGCGGCGGTCTGCAATTCCGCCAGGGCCTGCTGCACCGCGGCGTTGTCCCGGGTGCTCCGCAGCTCCTTGAGGCGGGCAACCTGCCTTTCGCCCACCGCGGGGTCGACCTTGAGGAGCTCGGGAAGCTTCTCCCTGGCGACCTGGAATTTATTCAGGCCGACGATAACCCGGTGCCCCTTTTCCACCTCCTGCTGGAAGCGATAGGCGCTGCCGGCGATCTCTTTCTGGACGAAACCCTTTTCGATGGCGGCCACCGAGCCGCCCATCCGGTCTATCTGATCGATGTAATCCTGAGCCCGGGACTCGATCTGGTCGGTCAGGTATTCGACATAGTAGGAGCCGGCCAGAGGATCGACGGTGTCGCAGACATTGGTCTCGTAAGCAATAACCTGCTGGGTGCGCAAGGCCACCATGACCGCGGTCTCCGAGGGCAGGGCCAGGGCCTCGTCGAAGGAGTTGGTGTGCAGCGACTGGGTGCCGCCCAGTACGGCGCTTAAGGCCTCGAAGGCGGTGCGCATGATGTTGTTCAAGGGCTGCTGGGCCGTAAGAGAGCAGCCGGCGGTTTGGGTGTGGAAGCGCAGCATTAAGGAGCGGGGGTCGGTGGCCCCAAAGCGCTCTTTCATGATCTTGGCCCACAGGCGGCGGGCCGCCCGGAACTTGGCGACTTCTTCCAGGAAATCCGAATGCGAATTGAAGAAGAAAGAAAGCCGCGGCCCGAACTCATCCACCTTCATGCCTGCCTTGACGGCCGCCTCAACGTAAGCGATGCCGTTGGCCAGGGTGAAGGCGACCTCCTGCACCGCGGTGGAGCCGGCCTCCCGGATGTGGTAGCCGCTGATGCTGATGGTGTTCCATTGCGGCACTTCCTTGGTGCAAAACTCGAAGATATCGGTGATGATCCGCATAGACGGCCGCGGCGGGAAGATAAAGGTGCCCCGGGAGGAGTATTCCTTCAGGATGTCGTTCTGCACCGTGCCCCTGAGCTTATCCGGCGTGACCCCTTGCTTTTCCGCCACCGCCAGGTACATGGCCAGGAGGACGGCGCAGGGAGAATTGATGGTCATGGAGGTGGAGACTTTGTCCAGGGGGATGCCTTGAAAAAGGCGTTCCAAATCCTGCAAAGAGTCAATGGACACCCCAACCTTGCCCACCTCGCCCTGGGCCAGGGGATGGTCAGAGTCGTAACCGATTTGGGTAGGCAGGTCGAAGGCCACCGACAGGCCGGTCTGACCGGCTTTCAGCAGCAGATGATAACGCTCGTTGGTCTCTTCGGCGGTGGCGAACCCGGCGTACTGGCGCATGGTCCAGTACCGGCCCCGATAGGCCGTGGGCTGTACTGCCCGGGTATAGGGATATTGCCCCGGAAAGCTCAATTTCTGCAGATAGTCGAAATCAGTCATATCCAGCGGGGTGTAAACCCGGGCAATAGGGATACCGGAAGTGTTGACGAACTCGGGCTTACGCTCCGGGATTTTCTGGAGCACCTTGGCCACCTTGTCGTCATATTTGGCCTTACCGGCCTTAATCTCTTCTAATTTTTTCGGATCGCACATAAGGCCACCTCACCTTAGATTAAATACCGTTTTGGGTTTGCGGTTTTAGGAAAAAAATGATTGACAACATTATAGTGAAAAATTTCTCGAAGTTCCAAGGTTTATCTGCTCAAAAGCCTGACCCCGGGATATTAAGGGAGTATAGCGAGACCGGGCAAGTCCGCAAAGCCCTTGATTTGTGATTCTCCTGTCAAAAATTTTCTGACAAATTGTTTCAAGCAAACCAGGTTCCGGTTCAAACCCTTCTTCCGTAGTGGGGTCTTTTCCCAAGCGGCCCTCCCTCTTTTGTTGGAAACGAGATCAAATTGGCTTGGCTAACCCCCAGGGCAATCGCATGTAAAAATTACGTTGTAAGAACTTTGAGCAGATAAGCATGGTCCCAGGCGGCCTTGAGGCGTTTGGTTTGAATGCCCCCCTTTAGGGAGTTTTCCCGTTTAAGCATGTTGGTCGCCAGGTGGCGCAAGATGGCCAAATTTTCCGGGCCATGGTCTTTGC
>JAMCQY010000165.1 GCA_023381945.1 Deltaproteobacteria bacterium | reverse complement strand
AGCATTCATCGGGTGAGGGAATTACGTCTTCAGATCCAAAATGATATGTCTGACTCGGCGGTCTCCTTTTCCCTTGCTCATAAAATTTTTGAACAACCCTTTGCAAGAACTTAACCGGACATTGCTGAGGTTTTGAGGTTTTGAAATAGCTTCTTGTATGGTGTCCCAGGAATAGCCTTCAATATTTGTTGTAGGGCGCGCCCGCGTGTGCGCCCTCAATCAGGGCGGACACATGGGTCCGCCCCTACAAGGAACGCCAAATTTTTTTTGAAAGGAATTCCTGGGACATGATACTAGAGGGGCGGCTCGCCAGCCGCCCAATGCTTTCCTTACGCCCCGTACCCCCCGCCTTCGCCGCTGGTTTTGCCGCCAAAGACCAGATACTGATAACCATTATAAATCAGCATCACCGGCAGGATCACCAGGGTCACCGCCAGCATGACCGCAAGGATCAGCGGCGGGGCCCCAGCCTCGGACACGGTGATGGCCGGCGGGATGATATAGGGATGAAGGCTGGCGGCCATGGCCAGAAAGGAGCAAAAAAAGATGGCCAAGCTCCAGGTAAAGGGGGCCCGATCATCCGCTTTCAGCAGGCTGGCGAGCAGCATGACAAAGGCGAAAGCAGCAACGATAACGGGAAAAGTGGTTAGCCACGCGGACGGTGAGACCAACCAATTCCGGGACAGGAAGGGATATTTATAGATTCCCCAGAAGCCGAGGCCGAACGAGACGATGAGGAGCGACCAGGCCGCCACCTGGGCCTGGCGATAGGCTGTTTCCTGGACTTCGCCCCCGGACTTCAGGATCAGATAGGTCGCCCCCAGCAGCAGATAGGCGAACAACACCCCCAAGGCCACCAGGGCCGCCAGGGGATTGAGCCAGTCCCAAACCCCGCCGGCAAATGCCCTCCCCTCAACTCTTAAGCCGCTGACCAGGGCGCCCAGGATAAACCCCTGAGCCAGGGCGGTCAGGAGGCTCCCCAGGCCGGAGCCCAGGTTCCAGAGGCGCCGGTTGCGGGCTTCGCCCCGGAAGTCTAAAGACACCCCACGGAAAATCAGGCCCCAGAGCATAAGGACCAGAGGAATATACAGCGCTGACAGGATGACGCTGTAGGCCAAAGGAAAAGCTCCGAACAGCAGTCCCCCCAGGATTACCAGCCAGGTGAGATTGGCATGCCAGGACGGTCCGATGCTGTTCAGCATGATTTCCCGCCGCCCCTCATGCCGGCAAAACAGGCTCAGGATGCCGATTCCCAGGTCCCAACCGTCCGAGGCCAGGGCCAGAAAGAGAATGAATCCCAGGAGGGCAAACCAGACATCGGCAAGGCTCATAAGTTCACTTCTCCCGAGGGACCGGGCTAACGAAGTCCGGCCCTTGGCTGATAATTCTGGCCGCATAGATCAGAAAAATCAGCGACAGCAGGGCGTAAAACCCCAAATAGATGATGAACGAGGTTAATACTGCGCTGGGCGGCAGAGGGCTGGCCCCCTCGGAGGTGCGCATCAGGCCGTAGATGATCCAGGGCTGGCGGCCCACTTCCCGGACGATCCAGCCGGTCTCCACCGCCACGTACCCCAGAGGTGCAGTAGTTATCCAGGCATATAAGAGCCACTTATGCCGGCCGATAGCTTCGGCCCGGAGCTCGCCGCGGCGCCAGACCCAGGCCGTCCACAACATCAGGAAGAACATCAGGAAACCGATACCTGCCATAATGCGGAAGGAAAAAAACGGCAGGAGGACCGGCGGCTGGTCCTTCCGGGAGAACTCCTTCAAACCCTTGACCGTGCCGTTCCACTTGTGAGTAATCAACAGGCTCATGCCCTGGGGGATGGCGCCGAATTCCCAATCATTTTTCTGCCCGGCCTGGTTGGGCCAGGCAAAGAGCTTCAGCGGCGCCCCTTCTCCCGGCGGATTGGTCTCCCACAGGGCCTCGATGGCTCCCAGCTTGGCGGGCTGATGGCGGGCCACGGTCCGGCCGGAGCCGTCTCCCAGGTAGATCTGGACCGGGGCGATGATGATGGCGGCCAGCAGAGCCAGTTTGAGGGACTTGGTAAAGAAGGCCACCTGCCGGTCTTTCAGAATATACCATGCGCTGATCCCACCGATGACGAACAGGGTGGTCTCCAGGCAGGCGAACCACATGTGATTGACCCCCCAGGGCATATCCGGGTTGAACAGGGCCTGCCAGAAGCTGGTGATGATAAAGCCTCCATCCTGCCACTCGCCGCCCGCCGGGGTCTGCATCCAGGAATTGGCCAACATGATCCAAAAGGCCGAGAGGCTGGCGCCCAGGGCAACCATGCACGTGGCAAAAAGATGCATCCGCCGGGAGATCCGCCCCCAAGCGAACAGCATCACCCCCAGAAAGCCGGCCTCCAGCATGAAGGCCAGGGTCGTTTCAAAGCCCAGGATATTTCCGAAAAAACCCCCGGTGGCCACGGAGAATGGGGCCCAATTGGCGCCGAAATGAAACTCCAGGGGCACGCCGCTGGCCACCCCGACGGCGAGATTGAGCAGGAACAATTTACTCCAAAAGCGGGCGTGGCGGTAGTAATCATCGTCCCCGGTCTTAAACCACCAGGCCTCCAGGACCACTAAAAAAAAGCTGATTCCCACCGAGAAGACGGCCCAGCCGATGTGAAACCCGGTAAGCAGGGCAAACTGGAGACGGGAAAGCATGACTGGATTGAACCAGGATTCCATGGGGCCTCTGATAGATAAGCTTTGGGAAAAGATAGGCACTGGCGGGCGGGGCGTAAAGGGGTGAGAGAACAGGATTAGGATGTAGAACCGCCGCCCATGGCAGTTCAATATTGGCATTGTGGCGTAGAGTAGACAATTTTGTGAACCTTACAAGAATTGTGGTCATTATAGACCGGAGGCCTGTGCCACGAGTCTGACCCTCTAATATTCCATCATCTCGTGTTCATCCACCTCTTCGGCTCCACCTTCAGTATCTCGCACCAGTTCCCGGGGAAACATGTCCAGCTCCGAGGGAGAAAAATCGTATTGCGGCAGGTAGCGCAGGACCAGGCCGGCCACGGCCAGGGCCTGGCTGCGGTCCCGGGCGCAGGCCTTGGGGTCCCGGTCCTCTTGCCCGCTCCACCAGAGCTTGTTGAGGGCGAAGGCCCAGGGGTCCGGGGCCACCAGGGTGGCCGGCGCGCCGTCCCGGCCGATGACTACCTGGGAAAACCGGGGCGAGTTCAGCAGGTGCTGAAGGTGGCCGGCCTCCGGCGGCAACGGTTCCCGCGCCCCGGGCACGGTGACGGCCTTTGCCCGGCCTGAAGGCCGAACCTCGGATTTAGAGAGACATACCAGGAAACCGTCCCGGTTGGCCGCCTGGCAGCCTTCTCCCGGCCGGGCGGCAAAGGAGCGGTCCGCCTGTTGCAAGACCCGCAGCAGCTCATCCCAGGAAATCTTGCCTTCACCGGCCAGAACGAGGCGGCGGTGGGCGTCAGCCAGCAGCCCATCTCCGGCCGGCCCTGGAAAAAAAGCTCCGGCGGCGAATTCGTAAGCATAAATCGCGGCGGCGCCGATGACCAGCAAATTCCTCTCCAGGCCGTGCTGCTCCAGACGCCGCAAAATCAGGCTGGCCAATCGGGGCAGCCGGTGAACCAGGGCAGCCCGGCAAAACCTGGCTTGCTCGGACAAAAGCAAGCGCTGATCTCGGAGATGGTTGGTTGCTTCCTGGCGTTTATGGGTGAAGGCGTTAAAAAGATTCTCCGTCTGCTCCGAGCGCGGCCCCAGGCTCGCGCCATGTCCGAGGCGATCCCAGTAGCGGTACAGGTACTCCCGGCCCCGAATCTTCTTCCAGTGCATGCCGCCCTTAAAGGAGAGAGCTTGCCTGACGGTTTCCAGATAATCCCGGTAAAGCTCCTCCGTGGCCCGGTAAATTTGCCTTTGGGCCTCAGTCAGTTCCTGATATAAAAAATCACCAGCCATTTGTTATCCTTCAATTATCATATATATTATTTTTGAAGGATAATTATTTTTTGTCAATCGATTTTCCATTGCCAATGTTTAATATATTTAAGATAATAATTTAGGATTATTCCCTTAATGAGGAGACCGGGCATGAGACCCAGCACCGAGATAGACACCTTACGACAGCAACTCCCTTACCACAAACTGCGCAAAGTCAAAAGAGAGCAGATCGTTCCCGTCGATTGGCAGACCGAATGGGAGCGCTTCGACGCGGCCGAGCTGTTTAATTACGACTTGGGCACCATCCCGGAAAAACTCCTGGAAAACATGCAAAAGCGCCAGGAAGTCCTGATGGACGGCAACCAGGCGGCCCTATCGGTCTTGACCCGGATCGTGGACGGCCTCTGCGGCTATCCCATCACCCCCTCCACCCCCATAGCCGAGAATTTTGCCCGGGCCGCGTCCAATGGCCAGCGAAACCTGTTCGGCCATGAACTCATGTATTTCCAGCCCTCGGACGAGCTTTCGGCCATTGCCGCGGTGGAGGCCATGGCCTGCCAGGGCGGCCGTTACGTGGATAACACCTCTTCTCAGGGTCTGGTGCTGAAGACCAAAAACCTCTTCTCCGTGCCCGGCAAGCGCCTGCCCGTGATCATGACGGTCATGGCCCGGGAGGTAAATAAGGGTTCGCTCTCCATCCATTGCGGCCATACCGATTTTTATGCGGTGCGCAACGCCGGCTGGGCTCAGTTGGTCTCCCAGGACAACCAGGAACTCCATGACTTGCTGCCCATCGCCTTCAAGGTCTCCGAATTGCGGCAGGTGATGCTGCCCACCATGGTCATCGGCGACGGTTTTATCAAAAGCCACGCCATCGAGAACATCCGGGAACTTTCGGAAGCCTTCCTTGAGTACTTTGTCGGCCCCCCGAACCGGCTCTACCAGCCCAATTTCCAGCACGGCACCTTGACCGGCACCTTCACCGACACCGACCTGACCATGGAGGGCCAGGTGGCCCAAGACCTGGCCTACCGCTTCTTCAAGCGGGGCTTCGTCCTGGCCATGAACGCCATGAACAAGACCCTGGGGACCAACCTCAAGGTGGTGGAGTGTTACCGCACCGAAGACGCCGACATGGTCGTGGTTATATTGGGTTCCGCGGCTGGTGTGGTCAAGGACGTGGTGGACTATTACCGGGATGTCAAGGGTTACAAGATCGGCGTGGTGCGCCCGGTGCTTTTCAATCCTCCGTGCTATGAAGAGCTGGCCTACGGTATGCGGAACGCCAAGGTCATCAGTGTCCTGGAGCGGACCGGCACGGCCCATAACCAGCTATTGCTGGCGGACGTGCAGGCCTCGCTGCAAATCTCTCTGCGGGCAGGCCGGGAAGGCAAAAAAGAGCATAAGATTTACGGCCGCGAAGACATGCCCACCTTGTTCCACGGCGTCTACGGCCTGGGGAGCAAGGACTTCAACAAGTATGACGCCGCCGCCGTGGTCGAGAATATGGCCTCCTTCTACGAACGCAAGCGGCGCTTCCTGCGGGACTTCTATGTGGGTATCGAAGGCCCCCTGACCTTGAGGCCCGCACCCCTGCCTGGCTATCTGGAGCGGGAAATGGGCATGACCTTTATCGGCGTGGGGGCCGAGGGCGTCAAGACCGCCCTGGAGTCCGCGGCCCTGATCTACGCCCAGGACGTCGGCACCGGCCGCAAGTACATCCAGTCCGGGGCCCGCTACGGCGCGGCCCGCAAAGGCGCCCCGGTCTTCATGAACCTGAGGATTTCTTCCCAGCCCATCCGCAACAGCTCGGAACTCACCGAACGGGACGTGCTGGCCTTTTTCAATGAGAAGTTTTTAAGCGACCAGATTCTGAAGGAATATGTGGGAGGCCTGAAGGAAAACGGCCTTCTGGTGATCAACACCGGCAAAAGCTGTTACGATATCATGGCCACCTTCCCGGCCCAGGTGCAGTCCCTGATCAAATACCGGCGCATCAAGATCATGACCCTGGACGGCACCCGGGCAGCCTTGAAGCACCTGAACAAGAACCTCCCCGGGACCGCCATTCTGGGCCTGATCAACCAGGAAACCGGCATCCTGCCGGAGAAGGAATTCGAGCAACGCGTCAAGAAGATCCTGGAAAAGAAGCTGGGGACTAAAAAGCGGGATTTGCTCGAGGCCAACATCTCCTTGCTGAAATACGGGGTGGAGCAGTCATCCGGCCACGTGGCCGAGAAGGCCCCCGGAGCGCAGGCATTGGATGCCACCACGCCGGTCTACACCCCGCCGCTGCCGGAAAACTTCGGACAAAAGCCCGGGACCGCGGGGCTGCCGGTGATCCTGACCGAAAAAGACAATATGGGCAGCATCAAGCCGGTGAACCTGATACCCGACTACCAGAAAACTTTTTACGAGGACATGGTCAAACCCACCCTGGAAGGCAAGAAAGTCCCCTGGGACCGCTTCCT